>NZ_JAMYLI010000024.1:0-109941 GCF_040317955.1 Mesorhizobium sp. M1342
GGGGCGATCATGCCCCCGTGTCGTCAAAAAGCTACCAGCCAAATATCCTGTCAGAACACTGAAGGTGCCTAAGTGAACTGCATTAGGCGCATCGGCCCGGGTTCGAAGGAGGAAGAAAGGACTGTGGTCAGGCGGCCTGTTCCAGGCTCGCCTTCCATTTTCCGAGCGCTGCCAAATGATTCATGTGGGCGCGATGGGTGAAGGCGGCCTGACCGGCGGCAACGTTCGAGGCCTTGCCGCTCCAGGCTTTCTGTGGCGCGGCCTGCAACGCGCGGCCATAGGAGAAGGTCAGCTTCCACGGGTGCGGCCCGATGGCGTTGATGGCGTTGAGGTTGGCGGTCGCCTCCTCGTCCTCCTGGCCGCCGGAGAGGAAGGCGATGCCCGGCACCGCTGCCGGCACGGTTTCGCGGAACAATTTAATGGTCTTTTCCGCGACCTCTTCCGGGCTGCTCACCTTGCCCGATTTCTTGCCGGCCAGCACCATGTTGGGTTTCAGGATGGTGCCTTCGAGCACGACGCGCGCCGCATGGAGTTCGTCATAGAGCTTGATCAGCGTTGCCTTCGAGATCTCGTAGCATGTGTCGATGTCGTGGGCGCCATCCATCAGCACCTCCGGTTCGACGATCGGCACGATGCCGGCTTCCTGGCAAAGAGCGGCATAGCGGGCGAGCGCATGGGCGTTGGAGCCGATCGAGGTCCCCGAAGGCACGCCTTTGGCGACATCGATGTCGATCACCGCGCGCCATTTGGCGAAGCGGGCGCCGAGCTTGTAGTAGTCGGCAAGGCGCTCGCGCAGGCCATCGAGGCCTTCGGTGATGGTGTCGCCGGGAAACCTGGCCAGCGGCTTGGCGCCTGCATCGACCTTGATGCCGGGGATGGCGCCGGCCGCCTTGATGATGTCGACCAGCGGCGTGCCGTCGGCGGCCTTCTGGCGGATCGTCTCGTCATAGAGGATGACGCCGGAGATGTAGCGGGTCATTGCCTCCCTGGTGCGGAACATCATCTCGCGGTAATCGCGGCGGCTGTCGGCTGTCGATTCGACGCCAATGACGTCGAAGCGCTTCTTGATGGTGCCCGAACTTTCGTCGGCGGCCAGCAGGCCCTTGCCATCGGCGACGATCGCAGCGGCAATGTCTTCGAGACGTTCGCTCATTGTGGCTTCTCCTGAAACGGTTGTTCCGCGCTTAACGGAAGTCTACCGCCAAAGGAATGGCATCGGAAAGCTCGAATCGATTGAAAGCCTCGGGCGGCCTTGTTCGCTCTCCGAGTGTTGATCGCCTCGGAGCCTCAGCGCTTCAAGACGTCGACGCCGGGCAGCGGCTTGCCTTCCATCCATTCCAGGAAAGCGCCGCCGGCGGTCGAGACATAGGTGAAGTCGTCGGCGACGCCGGCATGGTTGAGCGCCGCCACCGTATCGCCACCGCCGGCGACCGAGACCAGCTTGCCGGCCTTGGTGCGCGACGCCGCGTGCTTGGCAGCTGCCACCGTCGCATGATCGAAGGGCGCGATCTCGAAGGCGCCGAGCGGGCCGTTCCAGACCAGTGTCGCGGCGCGGTCGATCCATTCGCCGATGGCCGTCACGGTTTTGGCGCCGACATCGAGGATCATGCCGTCGGCCGGCACATCCGATATAGCGACGGTCTCGCAGGCCGCGCCCGCCTTGAACTCCCTGGCGACGACGCCGTCGACCGGCAGGATGATGGCGCAGCCGGCCTCGGCCGCCTCGATCATGATCTGCTTGGCGGTCGCGGCGAGATCATGCTCGCACAGCGATTTGCCGACATTGGTGCCACGCGCGGCAAGAAAGGTGTTGGCCATGCCGCCGCCGATGACGAGTGCGTCGACCTTCTTCACCAGGTTCATCAAAAGGTCGATCTTGGTCGAGACCTTGGCGCCACCGACAATGGCGACGACCGGACGAACCGGTTTTCCCAGGCCCTTCTCCAGCGCCTCAAGCTCGGCTTGCATGGTGCGGCCGGCAAAAGCCGGCAACAGATGCGCCAGCCCCTCCGTCGAAGAATGCGCGCGGTGCGCGGCCGAGAAGGCGTCGTTGACGAAGATATCGCCATTGGCGGCGAGTTTTTCCGTGAAGGCCGGCTCGTTCTTCTCCTCGGCCTTGTAGAAGCGGGTGTTTTCGAGCAGCAGCACGTCGCCCTTGTTCATGGCGGCGACAGCGCTTCCGGCCGTGTCGCCGACGCAATCCGAGGCGAAACCGACGGGACGGCCGAGCACGTCGGCTGTCGCCCTGGCGATAGGCTCCAGCGAGAATTCGGGCGAGGGGCCATCCTTGGGCCGGCCGAAATGGGCGAGCAGGATGACCTTGGCGCCCTTGGCCGATAGCTCGGCGATAGTCGGTGCGATGCGTTCGATGCGGGTGGCATCGGTGACTTTGCCCTCAGTGACAGGCACGTTGAGGTCGACGCGCACCAGCACGCGCTTGCCGCTGATGTTGCCGATATCGTCGAGTGTCTTGAAGGCGGCCATGCGGGTTCCTTTCGCGAAAAACCGGGGGACCATACCCCGCATCGGTGACGATGCAAGGCTTAGGGCGCGCTCGAACCGAAATTTTGAACTGGGTACGATCTTGCGCCGGCAGGGCGGATGAATGGCAGCGCTCAATAGCGGTTTTGTCAGCTTTCGGTTGCTGCCTTTTCCGGCGCCGGCTCCGGGGCCGGCTTTTCGTCCGCCCGCGCCTCGGTCTCCTGCGTCTCGGTCGGCTTGCGCCAGTTGCGGATGAAGGCGGAAAGACGGTCGCCGATTTCGCCGGCGCTGAGGAAGACCGGCACCCGCGCCACCGGCGCGGTCGGCTCGAAAGACAGACCGAGGCCTATGATCTTGCCCTTGTCGTCGACGTCGCGGACGATCAGTTCTATCGGGCCGAGCAGGACGCGGTCGGCATATTCGGCATGGCCGCCGAGCCGCGCCGTGACCAGCGCGCCAACGGTGAGCTTTTGCTCCGCTTCGGTCAGGCCCGGCGTATAGGCCGCTTCCAGTTCAGCGGCGGAGCGCGCGGGGTCGACCGCGAAGGCACCGAAGAAATCGGCATCCTCGGGATCGACCACGGCACGGCTCGCGAACAGCTTGTCGAGCAGGCGCGGATAGCGGTCCGGCACGAAAATATAGACCTGGTCGCCGGCGGCGAGCCGGCCCATGTCCTGGAAGCGCATCGAGCGGCCGTCGCGCAGCACCAGCGAGGGCCGTGCCCAGCGCGGGATGCGCTCGCCGCGCGCCACCGGGCTGCCGTGTGCGACGCGATAGGCGAGAAGCTCGTGATGGGCCGAGCCCGGCAGTTCCAGCTCGACCTTGTCCAGCGGTCCGAGCCGTGCCGGTACGATCAGGCCGAGGCGGCGCGCCAGCGGTCCGACCGTCCAGCCCTGGATGACCAGCGACACGAGCACGATGATGAAGGCGCTGTTGAAGATGACACGGCCGTTTTCCAGCCCGCCGAGCAGCGGGGTGATGGCGAGCAGGATCGACACCGCGCCGCGCAG
The DNA here is from genome assembly GCF_040317955.1 of Mesorhizobium sp. M1342. NCBI lineage: Bacteria > Pseudomonadati > Pseudomonadota > Alphaproteobacteria > Hyphomicrobiales > Phyllobacteriaceae > Mesorhizobium > Mesorhizobium sp. M1342. The sequence continues at coordinate 3,492 of NZ_JAMYLI010000024.1, forward strand.
GCCGACCCACGAGATGAAGGCGACTTCGGGGCGCGGCAGACGGAACGGGATCAGGCAGAGCCAGACGGCGACTGGCCGCGCCACGAACATCAGGAATAGGCCGAGCAGCACCGCCGGCACCATGATCGCCGGAAACTGCGACGGCGTCGCGAACAGGCCGAGGATGAGGAACATGATGATCTGCGCCAGCCACGACATGCCGTCCTGGAAACGCTTGAGGATGGTGACGGCTCGGATGTCGGAATTGCCGGCGATAAGGCCGGCAATATATACCGCCAGGAAGCCTGAGCCGCCAATGGCGCCGGCTGCTGCAAACACCATCAGCGACAAGGTCAGCACGAAGATCGGCAGCAGGCCGTGGTCGAGATTGAGCCGGTCGACGAGGCGCACGATGGCGAGACCGCCCAGCACGCCTACGATTGCACCGAGGCCCATGTTGAGGAGGAAGCCGAGAAACAGGCTGGTGACCAGAACATTGGTCTCGGGGTTGGCGTGGGCGGCGATGATCTCTACCAGCGTGATGGTCAGGAAGATGGCGATCGGGTCGTTGGTGCCGGATTCCACCTCCAGCGTCGAGCGCACGCGTTCGCGCAGATTGATCTCGCCGGCTCGCAACAGGAAGAACACGGCCGCCGCATCTGTGGAGGCGACGGCAGCCCCGAGCAGGAAGGATTCCAGCCAGGTGAGATCGAGCAGATAATGGGCGGCGCCGCCGAACAGGCTGGTGGTGACAAGCACGCCGAAGGTCGCCAGCGACAAAGCCGGGCCTGCAGCCTGCCGCAAGGCGTTGAGCGGCGTGCCGAAACCGGAATCGAACAGGATGACGGCCAGCGCCAGTGAGCCGGCAAAATAAGCGATGCGGGCGTTGTCGAACTGGATACCGAGTCCGTCGGTGCCGGTGGCGAGGCCAATGCAGAGAAACAGGAGCAGAAGAGGGGCGCCGAAGCGGAAGGCGATCAGGCTCGAAAACGCGGCGGCGACGACAAGCGCTGTGCCGACCAGCGTGACGAGATAGATCGCATGCTCCATCCTGAAATCAGCCCCTCAAATTCGTCTGTCTCCTGCTTTGCGAGAGAGTGGGGCGAAGACGTGACCAGTGCAAGGCGGCAGGGTGGCTTTTTGGCCTATGCCGCTGATTTTTGGATGTTTTGGCGTCCAGGACACAATTTGGAAAGGCGCAAGCTGCGCTCATGAAAAACGCCCGGGCAAAGCCGGGCGTTCCAAGTCTCGAAAAGAGAGTTTTGTGATCAGGCGATGGTCTTGCCGAAAGCGACCGCGGTGTCGCCCATGCGGTTGGAGAACCCCCATTCATTGTCGTACCAGGACAGCACCGAAACGAAGTTGCCGTCCATCACCTTGGTCTGGTCGAGCGCAACGATCGAGGAGCGCGGATCGTGATTGAAGTCGATCGACACGTTCGGGTGATGGGTGACGCCGAGAATGCCCTTCAGCTTGCCGTTGGAGGCGGCGATCACCGCGTCGTTGATCTCCTGCACCGTGGTCGAACGCTTGGCGATGAACTTGAAGTCGACGACCGAGACGTTCGGGGTCGGCACGCGGATCGAGATGCCGTCGAGCTTGCCCTTGAGGTCGGGCAGCACCAGTCCGATCGCCTTGGCGGCACCGGTCGAGGTCGGGATCTGCGACAGGGCAGCGGCGCGGGCGCGGTAGAGATCCTTGTGCATGGTGTCCAGCGTCGGCTGGTCGCCGGTGTAGGAATGGATCGTCGTCATCATGCCCTTTTCGATGCCGACCGCCTCATGCAGCACGGCTGCCAGCGGCGCCAGGCAGTTGGTGGTGCAGGACGCATTCGAGATGACGATATGGTCCTTGGTCAACTGGTCGTGGTTGATTCCGTAGACCACGGTGAGGTCGGCGCCTTCGGCCGGGGCCGAAACGATGACGCGCTTGGCGCCGGCGGTCAGGTGTGCCGCTGCCTTGTCGCGGGCGGTGAAGATGCCGGTGCATTCGAGCGCGATGTCGATGCCCAGTTCCTTCCACGGCAGCTGCGTCGGATCCTTGATGGCGGTGACCTTGAACGTCTCCTTGCCGACGGTGATCTGGTCGCCGGACACCGAGACTTCATGCGGGAAACGGCCGTGCACGCTGTCGTAGCGCAAGAGGTGCGCGTTGGTCTCGACCGGGCCGAGGTCGTTGACGGCGACGACGTCGATGTCCTTGCGGCCGGATTCATGGATGGCGCGCAGGATGTTGCGGCCGATGCGGCCGAATCCGTTGATGGCAACTCTGACGGTCATAATTCTCTCCCTGGGAGTTGGAGGGCGGATGAGGGGTCCGCAGTTTCATAGCTGTGGAAGCAGAAAGAATCCAGCCGCAGTGGCGTGGATTTAAATCGATTAAGTTGGGCCGGCCCGGCGAGACCGCCTTACGCGATTTCGCCGAACCTTGAACCTACTTGGCATGCAGGCGGGTTTCCGCCGCCTTGGCCGCGGCTTCGGCGGTGATGCCGAAATGCGGATAGAGCTGCTCAATGGTGCCTGAGGCGCCAAAGCCGGTCATGCCGACGAAGATGCCGTCGGAGCCGATCAGATGATCCCAGCCCTGGCGGATGCCGGCTTCGATCGCCATCTTGATTGGCGCGTTGCCGATCGTTTTCTTGCGGTAGTCGTCGCTCTGCTGGTCGAACAGTTCGAAGCAGGGCACCGAGACGACGCGGGTGGGATGGCCGTGCTTTTCCAGCAGGTCGCGGGCGCCGAGCGCGATCTCGACCTCGGAGCCGGTGGCGAAGATCGTCACCGCCGCTTCACCGCTGGCGGCAGCCAGCTCGTAGGCGCCCTGGCTGCTGAGATTCTCAGCAACGAATTCGTTGCGTACCGTCGGCAGGTTCTGGCGTGTCAGCGCCAGCGTCGACGGCGTCTTTTCCGACTCGAGGGCGATCTGCCAGCATTCGGCGGTTTCCACAGCGTCGGCCGGGCGGAAGACATTGTGGTTGGGAATGGCGCGCAATGCGGCCAGATGCTCGACCGGCTGGTGGGTCGGGCCGTCTTCGCCCAGACCGATGGAATCATGGGTCATGACGAAGATCGAGCGGATGCCCATCAGTGAGGCCAGCCGCATCGACGGCCGGGCATAGTCGGAGAAGCACATGAAGGTGCCGCCATAGGCGATGAGGCCGCCATGCAGCGTCAGGCCGTTGATCGCAGCCGCCATGCCATGCTCGCGGATGCCGTAGTGGACATAGCGCTGGCCATAGTCGTCCGACGTGATGGTCTTGGTCTGGCTGGTCTTGGTGTTGTTGGAGCCGGTCAGGTCGGCGGAGCCGCCGATGGTCTCGGGCACGGCGCCGTTGATGACTTCCAGCGCCATCTCGGAAGACTTGCGGGTGGCGACCTTCGGCTTGTCGGCCGACAGCTTCTTCTTGTAATCAGCGATGACGGCGTCGAAATTGGACGGCAGCTTGCCGCTGATGCGGCGCTCGAACTCGGCCTTCAGCTTGGCATCGGCCTTGGCCAGGCGGCCTTCCCAGTCTGTACGCGCCTTGACGCCGGCCTTGCCGGCGGTGCGCCAGGCGTCGAGGATGTCGGCTGGAATCTCGAAGGGCGGCGAATCCCAGTTGAAGAACTTGCGCGCGCCGGCGATTTCGTCGGCGCCCAGGGGGGAGCCGTGCGCCTTGTTGGTGCCAGCCTTGGTTGGCGCGCCGAAGCCGATGGTCGTCTTGCAGGCGATCATCGTCGGCTTGTCGGAATGGCGGGCAGCTTCGATGGCATAAGCGATGGCTTCCGGATCGGTGCCGTCGATGTGGCTGGCATTCCAGCCGGAGGCCCGGAAGCGGGCGACCTGATCGGTGTTGTCGGACAGCGAGACCGGGCCGTCGATCGAGATGTCGTTGTTGTCCCAGAAGACGATCAGCTTGTTGAGCTTGAGATGGCCGGCAAGCGCGATGGCTTCCTGGGAAACACCTTCCATCAGGCAGCCGTCGCCGGCCAGCACATAGGTGTAATGATCGACGAGATCGTTGCCGAAGGCGGCGTTCATGATGCGCTCGCCGAGCGCGAAGCCGACCGAATTGGCGAGACCCTGGCCGAGCGGGCCCGTCGTCGTCTCTATGCCGGCGGCATGGCCATATTCGGGATGGCCGGCGGTCTTCGAGCCCAACTGACGGAAGTGCTTGATCTGGTCGAGGGTCATGTCTTCGTAGCCGGTCAGATGCAGCAGCGAATAGAGCAGCATTGAGCCATGGCCGGCCGACAGGATGAAACGGTCGCGGTCGGCCCAGTGCGGGGCCTTGGGATCATATTTCAGGAAGCGCGTGAACAGCACCGTGGCGATATCGGCGCAGCCCATGGGCAGGCCTGGATGGCCGGAATTTGCCTTCTCGACGGCGTCCATGGAGAGAAAGCGGATCGCATTGGCCATCCGGTCATGTTGTTCACGCGACGTCATGGTTCCTCCAGAAGTGGGGGTTTGGGGGCTTGGGAGAGCCCTTGAAAAGGGTGCGCGACACATAGCAGGCGCGGGCTTTTAGTCAACAAATCGGGTGCACATTTGCCGGTCTTGTGATGCCGGCGGCGGACCTACATTAGCGTTAGCGGGGGACAGTCGCGAGAGCTTTGTTGACGTTGCCTTCACCCGGTGCCTAATGTTTCAGGGATAACGCGTTCTGAACGTGAACGATTCGGTGATGGGCAGGGCACAGGACGAAGGCCATGACCGGGGAAGCCACACTCAAGGAAGTCATCGCGAGGCTGGGCAAGGCCATCGAGGGGCTGGAAAACGCCGTCGCGGCCAAGCTCGAGCATGAACGCGACTACTCCGAAGCCGAGGCCGAGGTGCAGCGGATGAATGCCGACCGCTCGCGGCTGGCGCAGGAACTCGATAATTCCGAAGCGCGCGCCGAACGGCTGGAAGATGCCAACAAGGAAGTCTCGCGACGTTTGGTGACCGCCATGGAAACCATCCGCGCAGTGTTGGACAGATAGGAGCTGGCCCGATGGCACAGGTCACGGTTTCAATCGACGGCAAGCAGTATCGCATGGCCTGCGACGAGGGCCAGGAAGAGCATCTGATCGACCTTGCCGAACGCTTCGACCGCTATGTTTCACACCTGAAGGACTCGTTCGGCGAGATCGGCGATCAGCGGCTGACCGTGATGGCCGGCATCATGGTGATGGATGAACTCTCGGAGTTGCAGAAACGCGTCAAGGGCATGGAAAGCGAAGTGCTGACCCTGCGCAAGACCCGCGACGAGGCTCTGACCAAAGCCGACAAAAGCGATAGCGTGCTGACCAACGCGCTCGGCGCGCTGGCACAGCGCATGGAAGACCTGACTGTGACGCTGGCGGTCAACAAAGCCTGAGGCAGGAACCTTTCCTGTCCAGCCCAACAGGCTCTCATACGCGCGCAGCGTATTCGGCTCCAGCCCAACAGGCTCTCATACGCGCGCAGCGTATTCGGCAGCATAAAAATGCTCGCCTGCCGCCCACAAGAGTTTCATATTATCTTGCAGCCACGATTTTTGCGCTAAGATGCAACGATGCCGGGCGGGACAGCTTGATGTCGGCGTGATTGCCGCGTGCTGTTCCTCGCTGCCGACGGTTCCGTTTACAGGGGAGATGTACCATGAGCCTTCGTATCAACGACATTGCGCCGGATTTTACCGCCGAGACCACGCAAGGGACGATCAAATTCCACGACTGGATCGGTGACGGATGGGCGATCCTGTTCAGTCACCCGAAGAATTTCACGCCGGTTTGCACGACCGAGCTTGGCACGATGGCGGGGCTCGAAGGCGAGTTCAAGAAGCGTAATGTCAAGATCATCGGCATTTCGGTCGATCCGGTCGAAAGTCACGGCAAGTGGCAGGACGACATCAAGACGGCGACCGGTCATTCGGTGAACTACCCGCTGATCGGCGACAAGGACCTCAAGGTCGCCAAGCTCTATGACATGCTGCCGGGCGGTGCCGGCGAGACGTCGGAGGGCCGTACGCCGGCCGACAATGCCACGGTGCGCTCGGTCTACGTCATCGGACCTGACAAGAAGATCAAGCTGGTGCTGACTTACCCGATGACCACGGGGCGCAATTTCGATGAGATCCTGCGCGCGGTCGATTCCATGCATCTCACCGCCAAGCACCAGGTGGCGACACCGGCGAATTGGAAGCAGGGCGAGGACGTTATCATCACCGCTGCTGTCTCCAACGAAGACGCGATCAAGCGCTTCGGCGCCTACGAGACCATTTTGCCCTATCTGCGGAAGACCAAGCAGCCATCGGCCTGATCCCAGGCGCTTCGGAACGATCTTTGGCCTTCTCGCCCTTGCGAGCCAAGTGATACTTGACTGCCGCACCCGAGCGGACAACCATGCTCCTCTCGGGTGTCGTCAGAGAAAATCATTCCTGGCGACCGAGAGTTGGGGAAGCCGGAATTGGACGTAGCTTTGGCCAAGCCGCAGGTCAGCGGCTTCTATGACAAGCCGACCGGGGCCATCCAGTATGTCGTCGCCGACCAGGCGACGAAGCGATGCGCCATCATCGATCCGATCCTTGATTTCGACGAGAAATCCGGTGCTACGGCAACGACGAATGCCGATGTCCTGCTCGACTTCGTCAGCGAGCAGGGACTGAGCGTCGAATGGGTCCTCGACACCCATCCGCATGCCGACCATTTCTCGGCGGCGCACTATCTGAGGGAGAAGACCGGCGCGCCGACGGCGATCGGCGACAGGGTCGTCGACGTTCAGAATTTGTGGAAAGCGATTTACAACTGGCCGGATTTTCCCGCCGACGGTTCGCAGTGGGACAGGCTGTTTGGTGAAGGCGAAACGTTCCAGGTAGGTACTCTTCCGGTCAAGGTGCTGTTCTCGCCCGGCCATACGCTGGCCTCGATCACCTATGTGATCGGTGATGCCGCCTTCGTCCACGATACGCTGTTCATGCCCGACAGCGGCACGGCGCGGACGGACTTTCCCGGCGGCAGTGCCGCGCGGCTCTGGCGCTCGATCCAGGACATTCTGGCGTTGCCGGACGAGACGCGGGTGTTCGTCGGCCATGACTATCAGGCCGGCGGCCGCGAACCTTTGTGGGAAAGCACGGTCGCCATACAGAAGGCAACCAACACCCATCTTGCCGCCGCCCGCAGCGAGGCCGAGTTCGTCGCCCTGCGCGAGGCGCGCGACAGGACGCTGCCGATGCCAAGGCTGATCCTGCATGCGCTGCAGGTCAACATGAATGGCGGGAGGCTGCCCGAACCCGAAGCCAATGGCCTGCGGTACCTGAAATTTCCGCTGGACGGGCTTTGAGGGGCTGTTGGCGAAGTTGCCAATCTCCCCCCCTTGCGGGGGAGATGCCCGGCAGGGCAGAGGGGGTGCTGTCCCGCCAACCTGTCAGCTAATTGTGGCTGTGCCTTCAGTCTTCGGTTGGGTGACTGACGCCGAAAGTAGCGATCCTTCACACCCCCCTCTGTCCTGCCGGACATCTCCCCCGCAAGGGGGGAGATCGGATGTCGCCTTCGCTTTCGCCAACCACCATTGCAGTCCGCTACAAAAAAGGCGGCGCCAGTTTCCTGGCGCCGCCTTGATTTTTGTTGCCTTAGCTGACCTTAAGCCGCGGGCTGCGCCTCAATCGTGCGCAGCGCCTGGGTCTGGCGCTTGGCGGCGGCCTTGACCGCATCCTGCACCTTCTCGAAGGCGCGCACCTCGATCTGGCGCACGCGCTCGCGGCTGATGTCGAACTCGGACGACAGCTCTTCCAGCGTCAGCGGCTCCTCGGCGAGGCGACGGGCCTCGAAGATGCGCCGCTCGCGCTCGTTAAGCACGGCAAGAGCGCCCGACAGCATGCCGCGCCGGTTTTCCAGCTCGTCCTGCTCGATTAGCATCTCTTCCTGGCTTTCGTGGTCGTCGACCAGCCAGTCCTGCCATTCGCCGGATTCGCCTTCGCTCGCCCGGATCGGGGCGTTGAGCGAGGCGTCGCCGGACAGGCGGCGGTTCATCGACACCACTTCGGCTTCGGAAACGTTCAGCCTGGTGGCGATCTCGGCGATCTGGTCGGGCTTCAAGTCGCCATCGTCGAGCGCCTGGATCTTGCCCTTCACCTTGCGCAGGTTGAAGAACAGGCGCTTCTGGTTGGCGGTCGTGCCCATCTTGACCAGGCTCCACGAGCGCAGGATGTACTCCTGGATCGAGGCCTTGATCCACCACATGGCGTAGGTCGCGAGGCGGAAGCCCCGCTCGGGTTCGAATTTCTTGACGGCCTGCATCAGGCCGACATTGCCTTCCGAGATCACTTCGCCGATCGGCAGGCCATAGCCGCGATAGCCCATGGCGATCTTGGCGACGAGCCTGAGGTGGCTGGTGACGAGCTTGTGCGCAGCGGAGGTGTCTTCATGCTCGGCGTAACGCTTGGCGAGCATGTACTCTTCCTGCGGCTGCAGCATGGGAAAGCGACGGATTTCTTCCAGGTAGCGGCTGAGGCCGCCTTCGCCGGAAACGATACTGGGTAATGACTGGGCCATGATAGCGCCCCCTCTCTATTGGAGTGATGCCCCCGAAACGCGGCGGGCATGTGACGCGAGCACCAAAAGGCTCGCCCGCGACATCAGATCTTATACAGGAACAAAACCAGAAAAGACAGGCATTTGTTCAACACGAAACAGTGTGTCACGTTGAAGTGAACAATGCCGCTCAGGTTTTTCTGTGGCAGGTTCAGAGCTTGCGGAAACCGCTTACGAGTTCCTCCATGTCCCCCGGTATAGGCGCTTCGAACCTCACCGTTAGATGGGTAGTGGGATGGCGAAATGCAAGGAGCCAGGCATGCAAAGCCTGCCGGGGAAATGCCTTGACCTGGCTTTTCAGCGGTTCGGGCAGCCGGTTGGCCTTGGTGCGAAAGGCCATCCCGTAGTCGGGATCGCCGACCACGGGATGGCCGATATGCGCCATGTGGACGCGGATCTGGTGGGTGCGGCCAGTTTCCAGCCGGCATTCGACCAGGCTGGCCGTGGCGAACTCCTGTTGGTTCTCGCCGAAGCGCTCCTGCACGGCGAAGTGGGTGACCGCATGGCGGGCGTCGTCGCGTCCTTCCGGCACCACGGCACGGCGCACGCGGTCGGCGGCGCGGCCGAGCGGCGCGTCGACCCTTCCGGTCGGCCTCTGCGGTATGCCCCAGACCAGCGCCAGATAGGCGCGCTCCAAGTCGCCGGTCAGGCCGTGATCGGCGAAGGCTTCGGACAGCGACTTGTGGGCGCGGTCGGTCTTGGCCACCACCATGACGCCACTGGTCTCCTTGTCGAGACGGTGGACGATGCCCGGCCGGCGCACGCCGCCGATGCCGGAAAGACTGTCGCCGCAGTGATGGATCAGCGCGTTGACCAGCGTGCCGGTCCAGTTGCCGGCACCGGGATGAACGACAAGCCCCGCCGGCTTGTTGATGACGATCAGCTCATCGTCCTCATAGAGCACATCGAGCGCGATGTTCTCGCCTTGTGGCGCCGCCGGCTCGGGCTCCGGCATGACAACCGACACGCTTTCGCCTGGCGTCATCTTGCGCTTGGTCTCGTCGATCGGCTTGCCGTCGACTGAGACCGCGCCCTGCCTGATCAGCATCTGCACGCGGCTGCGCGACATGTCCGGACCGAGGCTCGCCGCAAGCCACTGATCGAGGCGCAGGCCGGCCGCATCCGCGCCCGCCACCAGCACAGTGGGCTGCATGAATTGGTGCTCTATCAATTCAGGGGTCTCTTCGCTATGAGCGCTCATTGAAAAACCGTTCCGGATTGTTTGTCATGGCCACCCCAATTGCCGAGGAAGACCAGGAAAAGCCGCTCGACCCCGAGGTCGAAAAGGTGCGCAAGAAACTCGTCCGGTTCGTCGGGATCAATCTCGGCCTGCTGTTCCTCGCCCTTATGGTGGTGATCGGCGCCCTTGTCTACAAAGCGCGCAATGCGCCGCCGACGAACCCGCCGTTGGCCGGCGACATCCAGACACCTGCTGGCGAACCGGTCAGCGGCGATATCGTGCTGCCGGTCGGCGCCAAGGTGGTCAGCCAGTCGCTGTCCGGCAATCGGGTCTCGATCGACGCCGAGCTTGCCGACGGCAGCCGCACGATCTTCGTCTACGACATCACCGAGCGACGCCTGATCGGCCGCTTTGCGATCCGCAACAAGTGACCGAGCCGCAACGATGAACGGCAGCAGGCCAATGAGCAAGCCACAGGCATGATCGGGTTCGCCGAACGTCGACGCGTCGCGACCGTCGCCCTGGTCGTCGCCAGCTATGACGAGGCGATTGCCTGGTATGTCGAGCGGCTGGGCTTCCTGCTCATCGAGGATGTCGATCTCGGCGGTGGCAAGCGCTGGGTCACTGTGGCACCGGCCAGCGGCCAAGGCGCCAGGCTGCTTCTGGCCGAAGCTTCCGACGAGGCACAAAGCAAAAGTATCGGCAACCAGACCGGCGGGCGTGTCTTCCTGTTCCTCGAAACCGACGACTTTGCCCGTGACCACGCGGCGATGCTGGAAAAGGGCGTCGAGTTTCGCGAAGCGCCGCGCTTTGAGCCCTATGGCACGGTGGCGGTTTTCGCCGATCTGCATGGCAATCTCTGGGACCTGATCGAGCCGAAACGCTAGGCTTGCGCACGGCTTTTCCCCGATACGACAAAGCCGGCGAAGCCCAGTTGCTTTTTCCCAGCGCTCAGCCTATATCGCCGGTTCTTGAACGCGCCCATCGTCTAGCGGTCAGGACACCGCCCTCTCACGGCGGGAACAGGGGTTCGATTCCCCTTGGGCGTACCAAGCTTGTCTCCACCAATCGCTCGATCCTGGCTACGTTCGTGGCTTCTGGAGCAGTGGGCCCGATTGCATTAGCATCGCGTCATGGGTCCTCGGGCACGGCTCCAGCGGCGCGCAGAACGCCCGGTGTTGGGCGGATCCGGACGGGCAGTCGATGCCTCGGGAGGAAGGCCAATGCAGAAGCTGCAATCGCAGGGCGTCCATCACATCACGCTGGTCGGCGCCGGGCGCCAGACCTCTATCGATTTCTGGGAAGGCGTGCTCGGCATGCCGTTCATCTTCGAACAGCCCAATCTCGACAAGCCGAGGGAAAGCCACCTCTATTTCGATCCTGGCGACGGCCGGCTGGTCACCATCTTCACCGACGAGAGCCGCACACCAGAGAAGCGGCGCACGCCGACCGATCCGGGTTGTGTTCACCACATCGCCTTTTCGGTGTCGCGCGTCACCTTCCTGCAGGCGGTCTCCCGGCTTGACGAGCGCGGCATCAAGCACAGCGGCGTCAAGGATCGCGGTTTCATGGATTCGATCTATTTCGAGGATCCGCTCGGCCTGCTGATCGAGTTGGCGTCCTACCGCTTCGAACCGCCGGCGGGCTTTGCCCATGCCGACGTGCTGATGGAAGCGCACAAGATCCGTGTCGCGCGCGGCGACTACAACATCGCGGAAGTGCATCTCGCCGATGCGATCCAGGCGCTCGTCGAGCGCTCCCGCGCCACCTTGTCGGACGACCGGGCACCGAAGAACCCATACTGAACAGACCAGAGGGAGGAACAAGATGGCCAAGACAGCGACGAAGAGTGCGAAGAAATCCATGGCCAAGGCAACCGCCAAGCCGGCGGTCAAGGCGGCCGCCAAGCCTGCTGCGAAAGCGACTGCAAAAGCCGCGCCTAGGGCCAAGGCGAAGCCGGCCAAGAAGCCGGCGCTGAAGCTCAGCATGCTGAAGCCCAGCGTCAACAACATGACCGTGCGGGTGTTTGCGCGCGCGGCCGGTTTCGACCATGCCGAGACCGATGCCTGGGGCCACACCCGTTCGCCGGAATTCATGGCGCGAAATCCCGCCCATTTGACACCGATGATCGAGGACAAGGGCCTCCCCAGAGGCGTGCTGTGGGAAAGCTGCGCCATCATGCAGTATCTCGCCAACAAGCACGGGCTGGAGAAATTCTATCCGAAGGCGCCGGCCAAGCGGGCGATGGTCGACAGTGCCATGTTCTACCTGATCGGTACGCTCTACCCCTATGTGGCGCGCGCGACATATCCGGCGCTCGGCTTCCCGCACTATGCCGGCGAGGTCGGCCACAGCGACGCGCACCCCGACAGGAAGTCCGAAGCCCAGAAGGCGGCGATGGCGGCGATCGCCGAGCCGCTGGAGGTCTTCCACAACTTCTTCAGGGACGGCAAGCCGTTCATCGGCGGCAAGCATCCTTCGATCGCCGACATCCGGCTGGCCGCGACGCTCGAATTCCTGGCTGTCATCGACTATTCCCTGCCCCGATGGGCGAAGGACTATGTGGCGGCGATCGAGAAGAAGCTCGGCAAGGCTTACAGCGAGCCGGCCGGCGACGTGCGCGGCTATATCGCGCATGTGAAGTCGCAGGCCAAGGCCTGAGGTTAAGGATGCGTTAACCAAAGCCCTGTCTACTGCGGGCAATTCGCTTTCGGCCCGCGACCACGGATGTACTGGCGCAGAACGTCGTAGCGATAGGAAAGGTCGGCGCAATGCCGGCCTTTTTGCTTTCGCACGCCGTCGCCAAGTGCGATCTGGCACGGAGGCCTCGTCCAGTGTCGCTTTTCTGACGTCAACTTTTGCGGAGAGATATTGTCATCGCCAGCGTTGGCCCTACCATCCAGTCCGGCATGGATGATCGGTCAGGCGCGAAATGAGGGCTGGCGATGAAAAACGTTGCGAAGCGGGTTGCGGTTGTGGGTGTGATGCTGGCGAGTGCTGTTCATCCTTCAAATGCGGCTGAACTGAACACAATGAACGATGTCGGGACCGCCATTCAGGCATGCTGGACACCGCCGGCGGATGCTGGAACTGCCAGCGTCACCTTGAGCTTCAGCTTCAAGCGGGACGGCACGCTAATCGGCCCACCGAGGCCGACAGCCATCAAGGTGGAAGGCGATGCCAAGGCGAAGAGATCGTTGTCGACGCCGCGACAACGGCCCTGCAGAATTGTCTGCCCCTGACCTTCTCAGCGAAGCTGGCGCAAGGGATCGCCGGCAACGTGTTCACATTGCAATTCGCTTCTCCAAAATAGGCGCTGCCGCTCAGTGGTGACTGCGCCTTGCCTCGGCATGCCGGGCAAGATCGGGCGTCTCGAAGACGTAGTCGCTCCAGGCTGATTCAGGAACCTGGCCGGCCAGATAGCATTCCAGCAACAGGCTCTGCTCGGGATTGAGTGGCCTTGGCGCGCGCTGGTCCAGCCCCAGCGAGTGAAACAGGTTTCTTGTCAGGTCCGAGACGGTGAAGTGGATCGACATCCGCAATCTCCCTTTGGTCCTTCAACGCGGAAGGCCCGGCAAAGGTTTCGAACGCATGGCGATAATGGCGCATTGATCTCGGTCCGTTGCGTTGCAAATCCTCGGCCATGGTCAGGCTTGCGCTTTCTTTCGAGGTTCGTCTCAATCTTGAAATAAAAATGTAATATCGAATTTACATGAGGTGACGTAGTACAATAGACAATAGGTCCTTCAGGTTGAAACTCTTGAGATTATTAGAAATTACTCATGTAGCTGAAGCTTGCTGAAGTCATGGGCTCTAGATTCCAGGTTCTCCGCAACAAGGACCAAGTTGTCCCGATGATCCGTTTCTGGCCTTCCATGGTGATCGCATTTATTTCGCTGGCGGCAGTTTTGTTCGGTACGCTTTCGTCCTACGCGGACAGCTGCGGCGCGATCAGAAGCCAGTTGCTTTCGGCTGGCCGCAGCGGCGGGGCGAGCCCGGAGCTTGCCCAGTTGCGCCGGCAACTTGCAGCCATCCAGACTATCGAGAGACAGCGCCAGTGCACGGCGAAAAGTTCGCTTGGTGGTCTCTTCAACGCCTGCGCCGATCTCGCCAGGAGCCGCTCGGATGTGCAGCGCCGGATCGCTGCCGCTGGGAATTCGGGCCGCGACACAGCGGGCCTGCAGGCGCGCCTCGTCGCGCTTGGCTGTGCGCCTTCGGCAAAGCAACGGCCTGTGCGCGCCGCGCCCAGCACGCAATCGGCGAGCACCACGTTCGCCGGCAATGCGATGCTGTTTTGCGTGCGTCTGTCGGACGGGTATTTCTTCCCGGCGCCAAAGTCGCAGTTCGCCGCCAGCGGCGATCTTAAGGAGACGGTCGATCAATGCCGTTACATCTGCGATGACCCCAGCGTCGACCTCTACACGTTGAGCGACGCCAGCCTCGAAACCGACCAGATGACCGCACTCGACACGCGCAAACCCTATACCGAGCTGCCGGCAGCCTTCAGATATCGCGATGATGCGAATTTCAAGGCATGCGACGTCAAGCGCTACTACCAGCGGGTCACCGAACTGCGAGCCAGGACTGTGACGCCCGCCAACATGCGCAACGCCATTATTCCGCTGCCAACGGCGAAGCCGGATCTCGGCACGGTTGCGGCCGTCGCCGGGATCGATGCCGAAGCCCCAGGTGCCGCCCAGCACCTTTCGATCGAGGCCGGCGAGTGGCCGGTGCGCGTGGTCGGCCCGGCATTTTTCCCGGCCGAATGATCGCCGGTCTTCCTCGATTGGCGATCACCGGTGGCGGCGTGCCTGCTGCGATGCGGTTGCGCGATCCCTCTGGAACAGAGGGGCACTCACGGCGTTGTGATCGACATCAGCCGGGAGGAACGCCGTGGCTACGTTCAGGGAAATGCGGGTGCTGGAGATCGTCGAAGACGACTTGCTGACCACCGAACAGAAAATCGCCGAACTGCGCGAGATCGAATCCGAGGCGCGTGGGTTGCAGCGGGCTGCCTCGGAGGGTCCAATGGACGACGATGACGGTTGGCAGGAAGATCTGCGTCAGGTTCGTCTTGCACTCGACAAGCTCGGAGCGAAGGAGCCGAAAAAAGGCGCTGCTTCCCTGTGAAGGCCGGGTCACCGAGCTATCCGCGGATCGCGTTTTGTTTGATCGAATCCCGCTTTTAGGACCAAGCTCCAATCTAATCGCAGACCATGCGAGCTCTCTTGCCAGGCTCGCTGACGTTCCTGCAGGTCAGCGATTTCGCCGGCGCGGATAAGGACGCCGACGCAGGCAACCTCGTCTGGTGCCGTCTCGGTGCGGCATGGCTGCGCTCGGAAAAACGCCGGGGCGGCTGCGGCGCCACCGGAAAAGCGCCGTTTTCGACCTCGGCTTGCCCATAGTCGACATTCGGTGGCGGCCGGTCCCAGAAGCGCCGGACATCGAGCGGCCTTGGGATGACGACCGTGCCGTCATAACTGCGAGAGCAACCGCCGCCGAAAAGCAGCGCCAGCCCCATGAAAAAAGGCACAATCCGTCCAAGCATCAGCAATACCCCTGCCGTTGCTTATATAGCGGGTTCGACCCTGCCGACAACCGGGCGGAATGAAGCAGACCCTGCCGCCCAATCCTGTCTAACCAACCGTTAAGGTTAGCGGATCCTTAATGCTTCTCGGGCACATTCCGCCGACGAACCGCGGAGGAGGGTTCGGCCTTGGTTTTCGGGGTGGGGACGGCATGGCGGAAGCGAACGAAACAATCGGCGCGCGCGGCAAGCGCGGGCCTCGCAGATCCACTGCGCATGGCGATGATGCATCATCGTCCGCCTCTTGCATGGATTCGAACGATGCGCTTCGCCAACTCGTTGAAGCCGGTTCCGACTGGATCTGGGAGACCGACGCCGAACTGCGCTTCTCCTGGCTTTCGCAAAACTACCAGGCAGCCACGGGCATCGATCCGGCAAACGTGCTCGGCCGGTTCCGCTTCGACTTCCTCAACCAGGTCCTGAACGGCGATCGCAGTGGCGCCGCGCATCTGGAGGATCTGCAGGCGCACCGGCCTTTTCGCGACTTCGTCTACGAACTCAAGGGTGGCAACGCCGACTGTCGCTGGGTCTTGACGTCAGGCTTTCCGAAGTTCGACGATGAAGGAAGATTTGCCGGTTATCGCGGCATCGGCCGCAACGTCACGGCACTGGCGGACGCCTTCAAAGGTCCGGGGCCGGGACCATCGGCCGACGGCGAGCCCGACCAGCATCTGGCCGACCTCGAGCGGACGATGGACGCCATGCATATGGGCGTCGTGCTTCTCGATGCCAGGCTCGACACGCTGATCGTCAACAAGGCCTATCGCGACCTCTCGAGGATTCCGGACGGCGCTGTTAGCGTCGGCGCTCCGTTCAGCCTGTTGATGGAGCTCAACCGCCGCAGCGGCATCTATGGCGACATCGACGAACGGCGATGGCAGCGCTACCTTGCCACTCGTCTCGACGAGATTCGCGCCGGATCCGTCGCGCCGCGCGAATTCGTCCATGCCAACGGCAGGACGATGATGTTCTCGGTGACGGCGCTGTCAGGCGGCAGGCGGCTGCTGACCTATTATGAGGTCACCGAGATCAAGCAACGCGATGCGGAGATCAAAAGCGCGAACGCCAAGATCGCCGAGACCTTCGCCAGTCTCCGCAGCATGGTCGACCAGATGCCGATCGGTGTCCTCGTCCTGGACGCCAATATGCGCGCCGAGATCATCAACCGTGCTTTCTATGATTTCTGGCAGATCGACGCCCGGCGCGCCGAGATCGGCTGCAGCTTCCGCGATCTGATGGACGCCAGCCGCGACATCGATCCGTTTGGTGCCGACGATGCATCATGGCAGCGGCATGTCGCAGAGCGCGAGGCGGAAATCAGGGCCGGGGTCGCCGCCTCGCGGCAGTTCCCGCGCAATGACGGCCGCACCCTGATCTCGTCGATGGCGCCGCTGGCCGGCGGCAAGCGGCTGATCTCCTATGTCGACGTCACCGACATGAAGGACCGGGAGGCCGAACTTGCCGACGCGCTGGAGAAGGCGCGGCTGGCGGAGGCGGTGATCAACGCCGTCAAGGATCCGATCTTCGTCAAGGACGACCATCTGCGCTTCGTCTTCGTCAACGAGGCGTTCGCCGCTCTGTTTGGCCAGACGCCGCAAACCATGCTCGGCAAGCCCGGCGGCGATTTCCTCCCGGCGAACGCTGTCGCGCTTTTCGAGCAGAGCGAAGGTGAGGTCCTTGCGACCGGGCGGCCGTACGAAGTGGAAGAGAATTTCGAGGTCGATGGCGCCAGCCGATCGCGCATCGTGAGGAAGAGCCGCGTCGGCATGGCCAGCGGCCGCGACTATGTTGCCGGCTTCCTGTTCGACATTTCCGACATGAAGCGCCGCGAGACCGAGGCGCAGGATGCGCGCAAGCATCTCGCCAGCGTTCTGGAATCCTTGCCGGCCGCCGTGATCATCTACGATAGCGACGACAGGTTCGTGTTCGCCAACCGCAAGATCCAGGATACGCTGCCGGCCTTGAAGCCGGCATGGCAGCCCGGCTGCACATTCCGCGAGGCACTCGTTCTGGGCCATGCGAACGGCTATTTCCGCAACAGCGGCGATCCACAAGTCGACCAGCTCTACGACAGCGACCATGACCGCTGGCTGGATGCGATCCTCGCCCGCTACCGCTTGCCCAATTCCTGCTACGAGCGTCATAACCCCGACGGCCGCTGGTACCAGGTCTACGACATGCGGACCGATGATGGCACCTTCATCGGTGTTCGCGTCGACATCTCCGAGATCAAGAGCCGCGAGGCGGCATTGCGCGATTCGATGCGCCAGATCGACCTGTTCCGGCACGTGATGGACGAGTTGCCGGTGGCCGCCTTCATCAAGGCGCAGGACCTGAGCATCGAATTCGTCAACAAGGCCTGGTGCGCGATCACCGGCTTGGCCAAGGAGGATGTCATCGGCCGCACCGACCGGCAGTTGTTCGGTGCGCAGGACGCCGATGGCTACAGCCATGACGACACGCAAGTCGTCGTGACGGGCGCCGTCAAGGAGGTCGAGGAACCCGTCACCCATCGCGACGGTACGGTTCGGCAGTTGATGACGCGCAAGAGCCGCCTGGTGACGCTGGACGGGTCGGTGCATCTGGTCGGTTCGAGCACCGACATCACCGACGTCAAGGCGCGCGAGCGTGCGCTGGAAGAAAGCATGCGCGAGAACGAGGTGTTCCGCAGCCTGATCGACAACGTGCCGGTATCGATCTACGCCAAGCGCTCCGATCTCCGGCAGTTCTATGTCAACAAGGGCTGGTGCGATCTCACGGGCTTCCGCAAGGAAGAGGCTATCGGCAAGACCGACATCGAGATTTTCGGGCCGGATGGCGAGGCTTTCGTCAATGGCGACCTCGCCGTGCTGCGCACCGGCGAAACCCAGGAGGTCGAAGAGACGGTGACGTTGGCCGACGGCAGCGTCAGGCATCAATTCGCCCGCAAGGGCGCGATGATCGCCTCCGATGGCTCGCTCTATTTGATCGGCTCGACCACCGACATAACCGAGCTGAAGATGCGAGAGGCCGAACTGCGCGAGGCGCGTCAGCGCGCCGTGCTCGCCGACCGCGCCAAGTCGGAATTCCTCGCCAATATGAGCCACGAGATCCGCACGCCGATGAACGGCGTGCTCGGCATGGCCGAACTGCTGGCCAAATCGGACCTCGACCCGAAGCAGAAGACGTTTACCGACATCATCGTGAAATCGGGCAATGCGCTGCTCACCATCATCAACGACATCCTGGACTTCTCCAAGATCGATGCCGGTCAGCTGGTGCTCGATCCGGCGCCCTTCAATCTGGCCGAGGCGATCGAGGACGTGGCGACGCTGGTGTCCACACGGGCCAAGGAGAAGGATCTCGAGCTGATCGTTCGTGTCGAGCCTCGGCTCGAGAGCCTGTTCGTCGGCGATGTCGGCCGTATCAGGCAGATCGTCACCAACCTGCTCGGCAACGCGGTGAAATTCACCGATGAAGGCCATGTGCTGGTCGACGTCACCGGCGAGAGCGTTCCAACCGGAACGAAGCTGACGATCTCGGTCACCGATACCGGTATCGGTATCCCCGAGGAAAAACTGAAACTGGTGTTCGAGAAATTCAGCCAGGTCGACACCTCTTCGACGAGGCGACACGAGGGGACCGGTCTCGGCCTCGCCATCACCTCGCGGCTCGTCGAGCTGATGGGCGGCGATATCGGGGTCGAAAGTGCGGAAGGCAAGGGTTCGACTTTCTGGTTCTCGGTGACGCTGCCGAGGGCCGGACAGCAGAACGGACAGCGCATCATGCCGATCGACGTGACCGGTGCGCGTGTGCTGATCGTCGACGACAATGCCGTCAATCGGGCCATCCTGACCGAACAGATGACATCGTGGACGTTCGATTCCTGCGCGGCCGAAAGCGGCGCCGAAGGCCTCAAGGTGCTGATCGCCGCCGCGGCCTATGGCGTGCCGGTCGACTGCGTCGTGCTCGACTACCAGATGCCTGAAATGAGCGGCGCCGAAATGGCGCGGATCGTGCGCAACACCGCCGGTCTTGCCGGCACGCCGATCATCATGCTGACCTCGGTCGACCAGTCGCTCGCCAACACCTGCTATCGCGATCTCGGCATCGATGCCCAGCTGATCAAGCCGGCGCGCTCTTCGGTGCTGCTGGAAACGCTGGTCGCCACCATCCAGCGGCATCGCCACAATACTGGCGACACGCAGCCGCTCGCGGCCGACGCCACTCCAGGCAATGTTGCGCGGCCGCAGCCCTCGGCACCGTCCGAACAGCGGGCGCTGCTGCAGCCGCCTTCGATTCGCCCCCGGCCACCGGTGGCGGCTGGCGGCGACAGGCTGGATATCCTGGTGGCCGAGGACAATGAGGTGAACCAGATGGTGTTCACCCAGATCCTCGGCGAGACCGGTTATGGTTTCGAGATCGTCGGCAATGGCCGCAAGGCGCTCGACGCCTTTGGCCGGCTCAACCCGTGCATGATCCTGATGGATGTCTCCATGCCGGAGATGAACGGTCTCGAAGCAACCGCCGCCATTCGCCGGCTGGAGGAAGAAACCGGCACGCATGTGCCGATCGTCGGCGTCACCGCGCATGCGCTGAAGGGCGACCGCGAGCGCTGCCTGGAGGCAGGCATGGACGACTATCTGCCCAAGCCGATCAGTCCCCGGGCGTTGCTCGAGAAGGTCGAGCGCTGGGTCGGCGCCAGCCGGCAGGCGCAGCGCAACGCCGGATAAGGCCGGCTCTGCCCGAGTGCCGGGAATACGGCGAAGATTCGCGCCCCTGTCAGCGGCCAAGACTATGGTGCGATCGCACCATATGAAAGGCGGCATCCAGCCGAGACAATGGCGACATACGAATTCCGCTCTTCCCAGTTACGGGCGGGAGCAGCGACCGCCGGCATGAGACAGCGTCAACCTACCCCAACGGACCTGTTTTCGGCGATGGCCCGGCCACGACACCGTCTGGCTGAGAGCAACGCGCTCCCGTCCGGCTTTTCTTCATAAAGGCCGGCTGATCTCCAAATCGCCGGCCAGCCTCGACCGAATCGAGCAAGTCCCTGATTCCGGTGACAAAGCCGGGCTGCGTCGGGAGTGCCGGCCAGGCGGCATTCTGCTCATCCCGATGACGCGTTACCGGGGTGACATCAAACTGTCATGCGACTGTTATAATCGAAGGCTATTGGCCTCAGCGGGTGCCGACTGACGAGCGCCGAGAGACCATCTTCCGAACAGGAGCAGGCCACATGAAGAAATTCCTCTATACGGCGTCGGCCGCTGCGCTTGCGCTCGCCGCGACGTCCGGCTTCGCCGCCGCGCGCGACCAGATCCAGGTCGCCGGGTCATCGACCGTGCTACCTTATGCCAAGATCGTCGCCGAGCAGTTCGGCGAAACATTCACCAACTTCAAGACCCCGGTCGTCGAATCCGGCGGCAGCGGCGCCGGCATCAAGGAATTCTGCAAGGGCGTCGGCGAAGACACGATCGACATCGCCAACTCGTCGCGTCCGATCAAGGCGGACGAACTCAAGTCCTGTGCCGACGCCGGCGTGAAGGAAGTCCAGGAAGTCCGGATCGGCTATGACGGCATCGTCTTCGCCACCGACATCAAGGGCCCGGACTGGGCGCTGGTTCCCGCCGACATCTACAAGGCGCTGGCGGCCAAGCTGGTCGTCGACGGCAAGCTGGTGGACAATCCGAACACCAAGTGGAGCCAGGTCAATCCGAAGCTGCCCGACTGGGACATCGCCGCCTACATTCCGGGCGAAAAGCACGGCACGCGCGAAGTGTTCGAGACCAAGCTTCTCGATGCCGGCTGCGACAAGGCTGCTCTCAAGGCTGCCGGCATTGCCGACGACAAGGAAATCGGCAAAACCTGCATCGCCATCCGCAAGGACGGCAAGGCCGTCGACATCGATGGCGACTATACCGAGACGCTCGCCCGCATCGACTCCAACAAGACCGGCGTCGGCGTGTTCGGCCTCGCCTTCTATGAGAACAATGCCGACAAGCTGAAGGTCGCCACCGTGGAAGGCATCGTGCCTTCGACCGAGACGATCGCCAGCGGCAAGTATCCCGTCTCGCGCCCGCTGTTCTTCTACGTCAAGAAGGCGCATCTGGGCGTCGTTCCCGGCCTCAAGGAATATGTCGAGTTCTTCCTTGACGACCAGATGGTTGGCCCGGAAAGCCCGCTCGCCGAATACGGCCTCGTTGCTGCTCCGGATGCCGAGCGTCAGGCCCAGCGTGACGCTTTCGCCGCCGGAAAGTCGATGTAATCAGCTGCCGAACCGGGGTGCGGGCCAATCCCGCGCCCCGGTTTCATCGCAGGCCGCAACGGCGGCTGCGTAAGAATTTCTCTTGGGGTGGGTCCATGTCCTTGCTCGTACTGGCCATCGTCGTTGCCGTCGGCCTGGTTGCCTTTTTCATCGGCCGGCAACGTGCCGCGGCCCAGGACAATGGCAAGGTCAAGCCGCATTCGCGCGCCCACTATCATGGCTGGTGGGCCTTCCTGCTCGCCGTTCTGCCTGCTCTTTTGCTGCTTGCCGTCTGGACCGTCGGGTCTTCCATCTATCTGGACCGACACATTCACGCTGCCTTGCCCGAGCGCACCGTCGACAGCAAGGTTGCCAGTGAGGCACTGGACGTCAGCCTGGTAAAGAGCCTCGCCAGGGGCCTGCGCAAACTCGATGCGGGCACACTGGCCGCAATGCCTGCCAGCTTTGCCGAGCTGCAGCCGCTGCTCGCCGCCAAGGGTGTGGCACTGGCGAGCGACACGCAGGATTACATGATCCCGATCGCCGTCGAGGCGAACAAGGTCCAGGACCGGCTCGGCCTGTTCGGCGCCATTGTCATTCTCGTTTCCTCGATCGCCGGCGCCTTCTATGCGCTCAGGCAGATCGAGCCGCGCGCCAGGGCACGCAACAATGTCGAGAGGCTGATGCTGTGGGGGCTGCTTGCCGCCTCCACCATCGCCATCCTGACCACCATCGGCATCGTGCTTTCGATGCTGTTCCAGACGATCACCTTCTTCGAAAGCGTCTCGCCGATGAGTTTCTTCTTCGGCACCGTCTGGGATCCGCGTTTTGCCGCTGCCGGTTCGGGCGGCAGCCAGGGCCAGTTCGGCCTGATCCCGCTTCTTGCGGGCACGCTCTACATCGCCGCCGTCGCACTGCTGGTTGCGGTGCCGGTGGGGCTGATGTCGGCTGTCTACATGGCCGAATACGCAACGCCCAGGGTGCGCTCGGTGGTCAAGCCGGCGCTTGAACTGCTGGCCGGCATACCGACCATCGTCTACGGCATCTTCGCCGTCGTCACGCTTGGGCCATTCCTGCGCGACCTGTCCGCGGCACTGACCGGCGGTTCGCCCTTCATCCAGGGCCAGAGCATCTTCACCGCCGGCCTGGTCATGGGCGTCATGCTGATCCCGGTCGTGTCCTCTCTTTCGGACGACATCATAACCGCGGTGCCGCGCGCCATGCGCGACGGGTCGCTCGGCCTCGGCGCGACCCGCTCCGAGACGATCAAGCGGGTGATCCTGCCGGCTGCACTGCCCGGCATCGTCGGCGCCGTCCTGCTGACTGCCTCGCGCGCTATCGGCGAAACGATGATTGTCGTGCTGGCGGCGGGCGTCGCCGCCAACCTCACCATCAACCCGTTCGAGGCGATGACGACCATCACCGTCAAGATCGTCAACCAGCTCACCGGCGACCTCGAGTTCAATTCGCCGCAGACGCTGGTCGCCTTCGCGCTCGGCCTGACGCTGTTCGCGCTGACGTTGGTGATGAACATCGTCGCGCTCTACATCGTGCGCAAATATCGGGAGCAGTACGAATGACCGACATTTCCATGGATACGATGGTCAGGGCGGCGGCCCATCCGCGCCGCGACATCGGCCTGAAGGCCCGTTACGCTGCCGAGCGCCGATTCCGCATCTATGGCGTCGTGGCGATTTCCGTAGGCCTGGCGTTCCTGGCAATCATGCTGATCACCATCGTCTCGAAAGGCTACACCGCCTTCTGGCAGACGACGGTATCACTGCCGATCTCGTTCGACGAGAAGGTGATCGATCCTTCCGGCAAACGCGCAACCGATCCGAGCGTTCTGATCAAGGCGAATTATCCCAAGCTCGCCGAAAACGCGCTGGTGGCCAAGCTCGGCATCAATCCCGACGATAAGCCGGCGATCAAGCAGCTCAAGGGCTTCCTGTCGGAAGGCGCCCGCGTCCAGTTGCGCGACATCGTTGCCGCCGATCCGTCCGTGATCGGCACGACGCGCGACGTCAACATCCTCGCCGCCGCCAATCTCGACTCGGCTTTCAAGGGTCAGATCGACCTCAGCGTCGAGGAAGCGCGACGCAAGGTCTCGGACCAGCAGATCACCTGGATGAACAAGCTCAAGGCCGAGGGCGCGATGGCCGAGCACTTCAACAGCGGCCTGTTCACCTACGGCGCCTCCAGCCGCCCGGAAACCTCGGGCATGGGCGTGGCGATCATCGGCTCGTTTTATATGATGGTGATCGTGTTGCTGCTGGCGCTGCCGATCGGCGTCGCCGCCTCCATCTATCTGGAGGAGTTCGCCAAGAAGAACCGTTTTACCGACCTTATCGAGGTCAACATCAACAATCTGGCCGCAGTGCCGTCAATCGTCTTCGGCTTGCTCGGCCTCGCGGTGTTCATCAATTTCCTGGGCATGCCGCGCTCTGCCGCCTTCGTCGGCGGCCTGGTGCTGACGCTGATGACGCTGCCGACGATCATCATCGCGACGCGAGCCGCACTTGCAGCGGTGCCGCCGTCGATCCGCTCGGCAGCTCTCGGTCTTGGCGCCTCCAAGATGCAGATGGTGTTCCAGCACATCCTGCCGCTTGCCGCGCCCGGCATCCTCACCGGCACCATCATCGGTCTGGCGCGTGCGCTCGGCGAAACCGCGCCTCTGCTGCTGATCGGCATGGTCGCCTTCGTCGCCGATCCACCGACGACGCCTTTCGATCCGGCCACCGCGCTGCCGGTGCAGATCTATATGTGGGCGAACGAGGCCGAACGCGCCTTCGTCGAGCGTATGTCCGGCGCCATCATCATCCTGCTCGTCTTCCTCATGGCCATGAACATCACCGCGATCGTGCTTCGGCGTCGGTTCGAGCGGCGCTGGTAGAAAAAAAGGCATCTTGGTATGAACATCATGACCGAACAGTCCCTTGAAAACGCAGTGGGCGACAAGATGAAGTCGAACGAAGTGATCAAAATGCGCGGCGACAAGGTCGGCGTGTTCTATGGCGAGAAGCAGGCGCTGTTCGATGTCAATCTCGACGTCCGCCTGAATCAGGTGACGGCGCTGATCGGCCCCTCCGGCTGCGGCAAGTCCACCTTCCTGCGCTGCCTCAACCGCATGAACGACACCATCGATTCAGCACGGGTAACCGGCAAGATAACGCTCGACGAAGAAGACATCTACGACAAGAACATCGATGTCGTCGAACTCAGGGCGCGCGTCGGCATGGTGTTCCAGAAACCCAATCCGTTCCCCAAATCGATCTACGAGAACGTTGCCTATGGTCCGCGCATCCACGGATTGGCCAAGCGCAAGGCCGATATGGATCAGATCGTAGAGTCGAGCCTGAAGAAGGCGGCGATCTGGAACGAGGTCAAGGACCGTTTGCAGGAACCTGGCACGGGTCTTTCCGGTGGCCAGCAGCAGCGTCTGTGCATTGCACGCGCCATCGCCGTGTCACCCGAGGTGATCCTGATGGACGAACCGTGTTCGGCGCTCGACCCGATCGCCACCGCTCGCGTCGAGGAACTGATCGACGAACTGCGTCAGAACTATACCATCGTCATCGTCACCCATTCGATGCAGCAGGCAGCGCGCGTGTCGCAGCGCACCGCGATGTTCCATCTAGGCTATCTGGTCGAGGAGGGCGCCACCGACAAGATGTTCACCACCCCCGACGACAAACGCACCCAGGACTACATCACCGGCCGGTTCGGCTGAGCTCAGGCATACGAGGGACGAAGATCATGGGTGAACATACCGTCGCATCTTTCGATGAGGATCTGGAGCAGATCAGCCAGCTGATCCGCGACATGGGCGATCTCGCCCGCTCGATGGTCAGTGGCTCGACCAGGGCTTTGCTCAATTCGGACAATGCGCTGGCGCAGCGCGTGGTTTCCGATGATGCCATCATGGATGCACGCCAGCGCGAGCTGGACGATCGCGCCATCACGCTGATCGCCAAGCGCCAGCCAATGGCCAACGATCTGCGTGCGGTGGTCGGTTCGATCCGCATGGCCGGCGACCTTGAGCGCATCGGCGACCTTGCCAAGAACATCGCCAAGCGCGTCGGCACTGTCGGGCTGAGTGTCACGCCGCACGACCTTTCGCATTCGATCGACGCGATGGCGCAACTGGTGCTGATCCAGGTGCAGGGGGTCGTCGACGAGTACGCCGCCGCCGACCCGGCAGCGCTTGCCACGCTCAGAAACAATGACGAACGCATCGACGTCAAATACACCTCGGTGTTCCGCGAGCTGCTGACCTACATGATGGAAGATCCCCGCAACATCACGGCGTGCACGCACCTGTTGTTCTGCGCCAAGAACCTCGAGCGGATCGGCGACCACGTGACCAACATCGCCGAAAATGCCTACTATGTTTTGACCGGCACGCAGCTGCCAGCCAATCGTCCGAAGCAGGACGAGACGGCAATGTCCGCGCCAGCGGCATAACAGGGGTGACCAGCCGATGATCGCACCACGCATCATGGTGGTGGAGGATGAGGAGCCGCTAGGCGTGCTGCTCCGCTACAATCTTGAATCCGAAGGTTACCAGGTCGAGGTGGTGACGCGCGGCGACGAGGCCGAAATCCGGCTGCAGGAGAACGTTCCCGACCTTCTCGTGCTCGACTGGATGGTGCCGGCGGTTTCCGGCATCGAACTCTGCCGGCGCCTGCGAATGCGCCCAGAGACCGAGCGGCTGCCGATCATCATGCTGACCGCGCGAGGCGAGGAAAGCGACCGCGTGCGCGGCCTGTCGACCGGCGCCGACGACTATCTGGTCAAGCCCTTCTCGACGCCGGAGTTCATGGCCAGGGTCAAGGCGCTGCTGCGCCGGGCCAAGCCGGAAGTGCTGTCCAGCGTGCTGAAGGTCGGCGACATCGTGCTCGATCGCGAGTCGCACCGGGTCTATCGCAAGAAGAGCGAGATCCGGCTCGGGCCGACCGAATTCCGCCTGCTCGAATTCATGATGCGCCACCCCGGCCGCGTGTTCTCGCGCAGCCAGCTGCTCGACAATGTCTGGGGCGAGACGATTTACATCGACGAACGCACTGTCGACGTGCACGTCGGCCGGCTGCGCAAGGCGGTCAACAACGGCCGCATGCCTGATGTCATCCGCACCATCCGTGGGGCGGGTTACGCGATCAGGGAAGACTAGGTGGCTGTTCCGTCCCGATAGATCGGGAAAACTCGATTAGCACGCGGTCGCCAACAGCCGGTGGAATGTTGCACTCGTCTCATGGATGGGGAGCGAGCACGTGACGCCAGGAGCGGTCATCCTCATCAGGTTTCGAATGACTGCATTTGGGCCAAAGCGACAGGCAGCTTCTGGCGTTCCCCGATCTCCCAAACTCTCTATTGGGGCCCGGCTGGCCGCAGGAAGCACGGCGAATTACTTGGTACGTCGCCATCTTGCCCGCAGACTCCGACCAGAAAGCCACGCAAGAATGACTTTGAGTTAATTTAGATATACGTTCGTCGGATGACGCGTATTCTGCAGAAATATACAATTTTAATAAATTACTTCAAATTATTGCGAGTCCTCTCCTCTTTATTCATTGCTCGTCTGTCGATTGCTCAACGCGATCTCGGATCTAATGACGATTCTGTGGAACGATCTCGTTCTTTGCAGCGTTGCTTGGAAGCGGTCGCCGGACCTTTGACCAGGTCGGGCACCATTGGGAAGGATTTCTGATGAGCACGGTCTTAAATGCCAAGGGCATCCCTCTTGCCTACACCGGCGCTTCCACTCATTGGTTCTCGGCCACCGGGTCTGGACCGGAACTGCATGGCACCTCCGGCAACGACTCCTTCTGGGGAGACACCGGCGTCACTGTCACGATCTACGGTGGCGCCGGCGACGACTACTATCATCTCTATTCCACCAACAATAAGGTGGTCGAGGATCCTGGGGCAGGGATCGACACGATCGACACATGGATGAGCTACAAGCTCCCCGACAATTTCGAGAACCTCGTCGTTACCGGCACCAACCGATTTGCGTTCGGAAATGCGGTGGACAACATCATCAAGGGCGGGTCGGGTCACCAGACGCTGGATGGCGGCAAGGGAAATGATGTCCTGATCGGCGGCGATGGCGCCGATACTTTCGCCATCTCCAAAGGTAATGGAAGCGATCTTATCTTCGACTTCGGTGCGACCGATGCGGTCCGGCTTGACGGCTACGACTTCACTTCGTTCGATGCCGTCCGTTCACAGATGGTCCAGGTGGAATCGAACGTGATGCTGAACCTCGGATCCGACGAGATCCTGGTGTTCAAGAATACGACCATCGACAAGCTGCAGCCCACCCAGTTCGAACTTCCGATCGACAAGTCCGCAATGACGCTGTCCTTCTCCGACGATTTCAACACGCTGAGCCTTCGGGACGGGCAGGACGGCACCTGGAATTCCAATTTCTGGTGGGGAGCGCCGAACGGCAGCACGTTGAGCAGCAATGGTGAGTTGCAGTGGTATATCGACGCCAATTATGGCCCGACGAGTTCGGTCCATCCGTTCAGCGTTGAGAACGGCGTCCTCACCATCACCGCCGCGCAGGCGCCGGAGGACATCAAGCCTCTGATCAACAACTACGAATACACCTCGGGGATCCTGACGACCCACGACACCTTCTCGCAAACCTACGGCTATTTCGAAATGCGGGCGGATCCTCCTGAAACAGCCGGAGCCTGGCCGGCGTTCTGGCTGCTTCCGGAGGACGGCTCGTGGCCGCCGGAGCTGGACGTTGTCGAAACGCGTGGCCAGGACCCGAACACGCTCTACATGACGGCGCATTCCAATGAGACGGGAGCGCACACGAAGGTTTCTTCAACGGTGAACGTTGCGGATACCGACGGTTTCCACACCTATGGCCTGCTCTGGACGAAGGATGAGCTTGTCTGGACCTATGATGGTGTAAAGGTCGCTCAAGCAGCGACGCCGGCCGACATGCACGATCCCATGTATATGCTGGCCAATCTCGCGGTGGGCGGCATTGCCGGCCAGCCTCCTGACCATCTGGCTACGCCAGCGGAGATGAAGATCGACTACATCCGCGCCTATACGCTGGACGACCTGCAGCACCACCCCTTGGACATCGCCGGCGACCATTCGGTCTAAGCGACGCCCTTATGTTGGGGCCATGAGCCGTTAGGAGCGCGGGAATGATTGCACGGTCTGATCTGCGGGCAGTCTTGAGGCGCGCCATCGCCGATGTCGGTGTTTTTTCGTTCCTCATCAACATCCTGCTATTGGTGATCCCCCTTTATCTCTTGCAGATCTATGACCGCGTCCTGCCTTCCTCCAGCGTCGAGACGCTTCTTTACCTCTCTGCTATCGCGGTTCTCGCACTCGCCTTTCTCGGTCTCCTCGATGCGGTCCGCTCCGTTTACACGCAGCGCGTTGCAGCCATTGTCGACAACAGACTGGGCGCGAGGACATTCGCCGTCTCGCTGGAGGCTAAGTACGCCGGGGGAGCAGCCCTGCCTCCACTGCGCGACCTTGCCTCGGTATGCGCCTTCATCAGGTCACGTGGCGCGGCGGTCTTGTTCGACCTGCCGTTTGCTCCGTTCTTCCTCGCCCTGCTGTACCTCATCCATCCTTTGCTGTTCTGGCTTACGCTGGCGGGATCTGGTCTGTTGCTTGCGCTGGTCGTGGCAAATCAGTTTGCCATCGGCAAGAATGATGCCTTGTCGGCGGAACGCTCGGCTGTTGCCAGCCTGTCGGAGCAGGCCTTTGCCCGGAATGCAGAGACGCTGCGCGCCATGGGCATGATCCAAAACGCCGCGCGAGTGTGGGGAAGGCACGTGGCGGAGGCGCTAGTCCTGCATGACCGTTCGTCGATGGCCAACGCGATTTTCAGTGGAACGTCGCGAGCCGTACGCATGATGCTTCAGCTAGCAATACTGGGTGTCGGAGCATGGCTCGTGCTGCAAGGGAAGATGACGGCCGGCATGATCTTCGCGTCTTCCCTGGTGTCGTCCCGTGCGCTGCAGCCGCTCGACCAACTGATCGGGTCATGGCGGCAGATCGTCGACGCCAGACGATCGTGGAAGCGTTTGGACAAGGCGTTTTCCGCCCATCCGGCGCATGCGCAAAAACTGACCTTGCCGGACCCGTCCGGCGAAATTGTCGTGCAGGGCCTCATCTTTGTCGCGCCGAACGCCACACCCGGCACCGAACCCATCATCAAGAGACTGAACTTCCGCATCGGCGCAGGCGAAGCGGTGGCGATAATAGGTCCGAGCGGAGCCGGCAAGTCCACCCTGGCAAGATTACTTGTCGGTGCGATTCAGGCAACCAGCGGCTGCGTCAGGATTGATGGCGCCGATCTCAGAACCTGGGACGAGAAGCAGCTTGGCCGGCATATCGGATATCTCGCTCAGGAGGTGGAGCTCTTTCCCGGATCGATCGCGGAAAATGTCGCCCGCTTTGAACCCGATGCGAATGACGCCTCTATCGTCGAGGCAGCAAAGAATGCCCGGGCGCATGAGCTGATACTGGAGCAGCGAGACGGCTATCAGACCAGAATAGGTTCGTCGGACAGAACACTGTCGGGCGGCGAACGCCAAAGGATCGGGCTGGCGCGCGCTTTTTACGGCAATCCGCATGTTCTCGTTCTGGATGAGCCCAGTACCCATCTCGACGGCAGCGGCGAAGCCGCGCTCGAAGAAGTGCTTGCCGCCGCGAAAGCGGCGGGCGTTACGACAATCGTGATAACGCACCGCCCTTCGGTCGCCGCAGCCTGCGACCGCGTGATGCTTCTACGCAGCGGAGTGATCGAAGCCTTCGGTCCAAGCGGCGACGTGATGCGGCAGCCAATCGCCGGCATCGGCCTTGCCCCACAGCGCAGCATGGCGGTGACAGGGTCTTTTGCAACAACGAACCGCGGCACCCCTCATAGTGTCCGCTTTGGATCGTAGAAGATGACAGCACAGAGCCTCGTCCGGGAAGGCACAGCACGCACCGACATTCGCCGGGTGGCATTCGCCGGATACGCGGCAATGGCGATATTGATGGGTTGCTTTGGCTATTGGGCGGTCAGTGCACCGTTGTCCGGCGCGGTCATCACGCAAGGCACAATCTCGGCGACAGGCGGGAACATCCTCATCCAGCATCCCGAGGGCGGCATCATCCAAGAGTTGCTCGTCCATGAGGGTGATCGGGTGCAACAGGCCCAGGAACTGATCCTGCTGGATCGAACAGCCGCGCAAGCCGAACTCAACCGGCTGACGAGACAGTCGATCGCGTTGAAGGCCAGCGCCTCGCGGCTGGAGGCGGAACGCGACGGGTTGGATCGGCTTGCGCCAATCACAGAGGCTGCGCCGGCACCGTTCCAAAACAATTTCGAGGTCCTGGTTCAAGAACAGCAGAAGGAATTCAACGCCAGGCTCGCCCGATTTCGATCGGAACAATCGATCCTCAGGCAACGGGTTGCCATGCATCGCCAGTCTGTTGTCGGATTGCAGGCCCAGAAACAGGCCATTGAGCAACAGGCCGAAGTCGTGAAGAAAGAACTCGGCATCAAGACCAGCCTTTTGGACAAGGGCCTCACCAATCGCACTGAATATTCACAGCTTTTGCGTAGCGAGGCCGATCTCGTCGGGCAGGCAGGGGCGCTGGAGGCAAATCTTGCATCGGCCAACACCCAGATCGTCGAAGCCCAGGAGCAGATAGAGCGCCTGACCACGCAACGCGTGGAGGAAGCCCTGACGAAACTCGACGAGGTACGTTCTTCGCTGGCTGACATTGACGAACAGATGCGGGCATCCGAGGCAGTGCTGCGGCGGACGACGATCAAGGCGCCGGCGGCGGGCATCGTGGTATCGTCCACCTACAATTCCAGGGGCAGCGTGATTGCCCCCGGCGAGAAGATCATGGAGATTCTGCCTACGGCATCGGGCTTGATCGTCGATGCACGGCTGCCGCCGAAAGACATTGACCAGGTTCGTGTCGGCCAGCCGGCAAAACTGCGACTATCAGCGTTGAACATGCGGCTCACCCCTGAGATTTCAGCCATGGTGACACAGGTTTCCGCAGATCGGCTCATCGATCAGGCTACGCATGAACCCTATTTCCGCGCCAAGCTGAAGATTGCCACCGACTTGCCGCCCGGCGTAAAAGCGGAGCAGCTTTACCCTGGAATGCCGGTAGAAGCGTTCATCAGCACCGGCGAACGGACTTTCTTCGAGTATCTCGTACGTCCGATGCGCGATTCCTTCGCGCGCGCTTTCACGGAGCGGTAGATGTTGCGGACCGCGCAATTTTGACCCTGGTCCTCACGCCACGCTCTTTCCGGCGCTCCCTCTCGCCTGCACGCCCGGCGCAAAAATCTCCTGATCGACGAAGATCAGTGCCCGCATGGCGCAGCCTTCGCGGATCAGTGGCAGTTCGTTCGGCTCGGTGTCGAAGGAAATCGATTTTGAGTGCTGGCCACCGGCGGTCTGGGCAATCGCCTCGCGCAGTGCCGGCTCTATCAGGTCGAAGGCGGCCGCGCTGACGCCGACCATGGCAACGGGCGCCGGATCGATCAGCGCGAACAGGCTGCCGAGACCGTAGCCGAGCGCTTCGCCGGCCTTGCGATAGGCTTCCCGTTCGGGTCCGTCACCTTCGCGGGCCGCGGCAGCCAGGGCGCGCATGTCGGCGTCGCTGACATCGGCGACGGGTTCTGCATCCTCGCCCATCTGCCTGGCGTTGCGCCAGATGGCGTAATTGCCCGCATAGGCTTCGACGCAGCCGCGCCGTCCGCAGCGGCAGAGCGCGCCGTTCGGCCGATGGATCATGTGGCCGAATTCGCCGCCCGAGGAATGGGTGCCGGTGAACAATTCGCCCTTCAGCACCAGGCCCATGCCGATGCCGTGCGACAAAAGGATAGCGATGAAATCGTCGCGGTAACGATCGGGGTCGCGCCACCGCAGCGCCACCGCCATCATGTTGCAGTCATTCTCCATTATGGCGGGGATGCCGAACTCGTCTTCGAATATGTCAGCGAAGGCGATATCGGTGTGCGGCGTGATCGGCGACCACAGCATGGCGCGGGCACGGGTGTCGGTAATGCCCTGGATCGCCAGCGCGATGCGGGCGATGCTGCGCACGTCCAGGTCGGGATCTGCCAGGCGGCGCCGCACGATTGCCGTGCATTCACCGATCAGCGACTCGCGCGACATCGTCAGCGTGTCCAGCCGGCGCTGTTCCTCGGATACTACCTGGCCGGCATAGTCGATGACGGCGACGGAGAGGAAGTTCAGCGACAGCACCACGGTCATTACCGCGGCCGCTTCCGGATTGAGGCTGAGGCCGACCTGCGGCCGGCCGCGTTTGAGCGAGCCGGCCTCGCTCGGCTTGCTTTCGGTCAGGATGCCTTCGACGATCAAGTCGGAGGAAATCGCCGAGATGGTCGAATGGCTGAGGCTTGTGGTCGCGGCGATTTCGGTGCGGGACGGTTGTCCGGCCTGGCGCACGGCCGCAATTACCATCGCCCGGTTGCGGCGACGCAGATCGTCGTGGCGGATTCCGACCGACATGTTCTTTCACGTCCTCCCGGTCGCCGCGGTTCTTCCTGCCCTGGAACGCTGTCGGCAACGCAGATAAATACTGGCAGAAGCCGCGCGCCCTGTCATTTATTTATTCCGGGGCTCGAAAAAAATTCGAAAGGCCATCAAAATCCATCAGATTCGATGTTGACAGCGTTCAGGCGTTGGCCCAGTATTTTTTCGAGGCTCGAAAAAATAGGGCTTCTGTGCCGGCCCTCGGGTCAGTTTGGTCGCGCCATACGCGGCGCAGGGAGGATAATATGAAAAGATTCACAGCCGCCATCCTGGCGGGTGCCGCCATGTCGCTGACGCTCGCGTCTCTCGCGCAGGCGAAGGACAAGGTCGTCGGCGTTTCCTGGTCCAATTTCCAGGAAGAGCGTTGGAAGACCGACGAGGCCGCCATGAAGACGGCGATCGAGGCCGCTGGCGACAAGTACATCTCCGCCGATGCGCAGTCCAATCCCGGCAAGCAGCTCACCGACGTCGAAAGCCTGATTTCGCAGGGCGCCAATTCGCTGATCATTCTGGCGCAGGACGCCTCGGCCATCGGCCCTGCGGTGCAGAAAGCGTTGGACGAAGGCATCCCGGTCGTCGGCTATGACCGGCTGATCGAGAACAAGGACGTCTTCTATCTGACCTTCGACAACAAGGAAGTCGGCCGCATGCAGGCCCGCGAGGTGTTCAAGGTCAAGCCGGAAGGCAACTACGTCTTCATCAAGGGCTCCGGTGCCGATCCCAATGCCGACTTCCTGTTCTCGGGCTCGATGGAAGTGCTCAAGGAAGCCATTGACAGCGGCAAGATCAAGAATGTCGGCGAAGCCTACACGGACGGCTGGCTGCCCGCCAACGCCCAGAAGAACATGGAACAGTTCCTGACCGCCAACGACAACAAGGTCGACGCGGTGGTCGCGGCCAATGACGGCACCGCCGGTGGCGTCGTCGCGGCGCTGACGGCGCAAGGCCTTGCCGGCACAGTGCCGGTCTCGGGTCAGGACGGCGACCACGCCGCGCTGAACCGTATCGCGCTCGGCACGCAGACCGTTTCGGTATGGAAGGACGCGCGTGAGCTCGGCAAGACCGCCGCCGAGATCGCTTCGCAGCTCGCAGACGGCAAGAAGACCGGCGACATTGCCGGCGCCAAGGACTTCACGACGCCGGGCGGCAACACCGTCAAGTCGCTGTTCCTGACCCCGATTGCCATCACCAAGGACAATCTCAACCTCGTCATCGACGCTGGCTGGATCAAGAAGGAAGAAGTCTGCACGGGCGTCGCTGTCGGCACCGTCGCGGCCTGCAACTAAAAGCTGGCTTGTTCCTGCATTCTCAACGCCGCGGCCCAAAAGCCGCGGCGTTTTCTCAAAAACTTTTGTGTTTCCGCATCATGCGGATAGCTTCTAGGCTGGGCTCCGGCATGCGCGTCAGACGGCCAGTCGGTGGGAGGAAATCATGACCGATACGACGTCAAACCCGCAGACCGATACGGCGCGCGCGTCGGAACTCGGGGCCGTCGCCCGGTTCCTGAAGGCGACCGAGATCGATACCCGCATGCTCGGCATGATCGGCGCGCTGCTGGTCATCTGGATTGGGCTGCATGTCATTTCCAGCCTGCGCCTCGGCGTCAACCCGCTCGATTTCGACAGCCGCACCTTTCTCACGCCGCGCAATCTGTGGAACCTGTCGGTGCAGACATCCGCGGTCGCGATCATGGCCTGCGGCATGGTGCTGGTCATCGTCATGCGCAACATCGACCTGTCGGTCGGTTCCGCCGAGGGCCTGATCGGCATGGTGATGGGGTTTGCCCAGGTGCATTTCCTGGTGCGCTTTGTCGGGCTCGAACTCGGCAATCCGTGGATCTGGGTCCTGGCGCTGGTCATCGGCCTGGCGCTCGGCCTGTTGATCGGCGCCTTTCAAGGCTTCGTCATCGCCTATCTCGAAGTGCCCGCCTTCATCGTGACGCTGGGTGGCCTGCTGGTCTGGCGCGGTGCGGCCTGGTGGGTCACGTCAGGCCAGACCGTGGCGCCGCTCGACGCCACCTTTCAGCTGATGGGCGGCGGGCCGGCGGGATCGATCGGCGCGACCTGGAGCTGGGTCGTCGGGATCGTCGCCTGCCTCGCCGTGGTGTTTGGGCTGTTCAACGGCCGGGTGCAGCGCAAGCGTTTCCGGTTTCCGCTACGTCCGATCTGGGCCGAGACGCTGCTCGGTCTCGTCACCTGCGGCGCCATCATGGGCGCGGTCTGGCTCGCCAATTCCTATCCCTGGCCGATCGGCATCGTGAACAGATATGCGGCCGCCAACAACATCACCGTTCCCGAAGGCGGCCTGTTCATCGCCCACGGTATCGCCATACCGGTGCTGATGGCGGTCGCCGTCGGGCTGGTCATGACCTTCATCACCAACCGCACCCGCTTCGGCCGCTATGTCTTTGCCATCGGCGGCAATCCCGAGGCGGCCAATCTCGCCGGCATCAACACGCGCTGGATCACCATGAAGGTGTTCATGATCATGGGCGTGCTGGCCACGATCGCCGCGGCAATCTCCTCGGCCCGGCAGAATTCGGCCACCAACGTGCTTGGAACGCTCGACGAACTGCTGGTCATTGCAGCCGCCGTAATCGGCGGCACGTCGCTTGCCGGCGGATCGGGAACGATCATCGGCGCCATGCTGGGCGCGCTGCTGATGCAGTCGCTGCAGTCCGGCATGGTGCTGCTCGGCGTCGACTCGCCGCTGCAGAGCATCGTCGTCGGGGCCGTACTGGTCATCGCCGTGTGGCTCGACACCGTCTATCGCAAGCGCGTCTAGGAGGGCATGCCATGATTGACAAGACTGCTCCTGCAGCCACCGCGCTGATCGACATGAGGAACATCTCGATCGCGTTTGGCGGCATCCGCGCCGTCGACGACGCCTCGATCGATCTTTTCCCCGGCGAGGTCGTGGCGCTGCTCGGCCATAATGGCGCCGGCAAGTCGACATTGATCAAGATCCTGTCCGGCGCCTACAAGCGCGATTCGGGCCAGATCTTCGTCAACGGCGAGGAGGCATCGATCTCCAATCCACGCGACGCCAAGAAATATGGCATCGAGACGATCTACCAGACGCTGGCGTTGGCCGACAATGTCGATGCCGCCGCCAATCTGTTCCTCGGCCGCGAGCTGATGACCGCCTGGGGCACGCTCGACGACGTTGCCATGGAGGCCGAGGCGCGCAAGGTGATGGGTCGGCTCAATCCCCGGTTCCAGCGCTTCAAGGAGCCGGTGATCAAGCTGTCGGGCGGCCAGCGGCAATCGGTGGCGATCGCGCGTGCGATCCTGTTCAACGCCCGCATCCTGATCATGGACGAGCCGACGGCGGCGCTTGGTCCGCAGGAAACGGCGCAGGTCGGCGAACTGGTCAAGCAGCTCAAGTCCGACGGCATCGGCATCTTCCTGATCAGCCACGACATCCACGATGTGTTCGAGCTTGCCGACCGGGTCTGCGTCATGAAGAACGGCCAGGTCGTCGGCACCGCCCGCACCACCGATGTCACCCAGGACGAGGTGCTGGGGATGATCATTCTGGGCAAATGCCCGCCGGGCGCCATTCCCGGACCGGGCGCGCTGAAGATAGCGGCCTGAGATCGAGCCAGATCGCGGTTGCCGGACAAGTGATATGCCAGCCGTAAGGATGGCTTGGCCTTGGCATTGTGTTGGCACGGCGACTTGCCCATAAAGGTCCGACATTGCTCAGGGACCGCACGATCCGTTGAAGAAGCTTTTTCCGATCATCGCCTTTATCGCCGTCGCGCTGATCAGCATGGTGATGGCAGGTTTTGCCTATTTCGCCACGCAGGAAGCCGCGCGCATCAAGTTCGAGGCGACTGCCGACGATGCGCTCAACCGGATCGAGAGCCGCATCGACCTGCATCTGTCGCTGCTGCGCTCAACGCAGGCCCTGTTCGACGCCCGCAATGGCGATATTTCTCGCAATGAGTTCAAGGCGTTCTTCAACGCGCTCGATGTCGACAAGAATTTCGCCGGCTTGCGCGGTATCGGCTTCCTCAGGCTGGCAAAGGCGGGCGACGAGGCGACGGTCGAACGCGATATGCTGCACGATTATGGCGACAGTCATCCAATCTATCCGGATACCACTCAACCCTGGCGCACCCCTATCGTGCTGTTCGAACCGCTGGATCCATCCAATCAAGCCGGCATCGGCTATGACATGTTCAGCGAACCGGCGCGGCGTGTGGCGATCGAAAAGGCGATGTCCGACGACCAGCAGCACGCCAGCGGGCTGGTGCAATTGGGCCAGGACACGGGCGCCGCGCAGACGTTCACCGGCTTCTTCGTTTTCGTGCGGCTCAATGTCGAAACCGCTCCCGACGTCATCAATGCTTCGAGATCCTCGACGGCCGGTTTTCTCTATGCGGCCTTTCGGGCTCGCGATCTGTTCCAGACCGCGCTCAGCCGGTCGCCGTTGCTGCCGGTCAACACCGAAATCTATGATGGCGATGGTGCCGTGAACGGCGATAATCTGCTGTTCCGGTCGGAGACGCCGCCGGCGTCGACTTTCGGCGACAGGCTGCTGGTCACCCGAAAGATCATCGTCGCCGGACGGCCGTGGACTGTCCTGTTCCGGCCGACAAGCGCCTTCTCGCAGCCGTCGTCGCGCGCCATTCCGGTGATGCTGGGGCTGTTCGGCCTGCTGTTGGCGGGCGCCATCGCGCTGGTGGCGCGCTATCAGGAGCGGGCCTATGAGGCAGCGTCGCGATTGCACGAAACGACGGAAAAGAGCCTGATCGAAAAAGACCTGATGCTGCAGGAGATGAAGCATCGCATCAAGAATTCGATTACCAGGGTGCTGGCTATCGCGCGCCAGACGGCGTCGCGGGCTACCGACGTCAACGAGTTTTCCGCATCCTTCTCGGCCAGGCTGCAGGCGATGGCGGCGTCCCAGGATATGCTGACGCGCTCGCGCTGGCAGAAGGCCGATCTTGGCGATCTCCTGCGCATCGAGCTGGGTCAGGTGTTCGGCAAGGAGCTACCCGATGAGCTGTTGTCGGGACCACAGGTGCTGCTCGACGAAACCACGACGCAAGCGCTCGGCCTGACCTTCCACGAACTGGCGACGAATGCGCTGAAATACGGCGAAGCCGGCAATTCCGTCGGCGCGCTGAAAGTGGACTGGTCGGTCGAAGGGCGCGGGCGCGACAGGACGCTGGCTCTCAATTGGCGCGAAAACGGGCAGACCAAACTCGAAGCGCCAGCCAAGACCGGATTCGGCACCAAGCTGATCGATCTCAACGTGACGCGCGAACTGCGCGGTACGATTAAACGCGATTACCAGGCCAATGGGCTGAACGTGGAAATCAAAATTCCACTCGCCAACTGAGCGCGACCTTCACCCGAAAAGGATCAAGCGTCCAGACATGAAAAATCCGAAGGCCAGCGGACCGGCCTCCGGATCGACGTTTCGATGATCGCCGAATTAGTTGCAGCGAGCCGTGTAGATCCGGCCGCGATGATCGCGATATTGGCAATAGCCGTTGCGCAGATTGCGCACCAGCAGGCCGGAACCGGCACCAACGGCCGCGCCGATCAGCGCACCCTTGCCGCCGCCGACCAAGCCGCCGACACCGGCGCCGATCAAGCCGCCGCCAACCACGTCCTGCTCGGTCGAGGTGCAGCCGCTGACGGCAACCACCGCAACCAGTGCAATAATCATCTTCCGCATAGAGTCACTCCTCACTTTTTGTCCTCACTTGGTAAAGCTCCAGCTGCCATTTAGCATGAAATGACGGCCTTTGCTGCTGCAATCTATTGTTGGTGAAGATAGTCTTTTTCTGGGCGTGCCGCGTTCGACGCCATTACGAGGCTGGAAATTGCCAAAGACGCGTCAAGCGTACCATCGGCGCGCACATTCCAGACGATCTTATCATAGTCGTCTTCAAGCGCCGGATCGACGGCAAGGCATTTGGCGACGATGTTGTCAGCCTGCCCTTGCACGTCGCCCAAGGCGAACGGGCGTTCGGCCACGCATTGCTCGGCGCTCGCGAAAACGCTTCTGGGCACCTGGAGTTCACGGCAGTCGGCCATCGTGTTCGAGCAACCGATGACCAGCAGCAATGCAGCGATATGTTCCATGGCGGGAAGTCCTCTCGCCATAGTAACGGTCTACATTCGCCAAAGTTCCTGGCTCGCTGGGCCGGGCAGGGAAGTAAGAGGGCGACAATCGATTCTGTCACCGGCCGAAACGAGCTGGCCTCAGACCAATTGGTACAGGGCGACCACCGCGATCACGGCCAGCAGGCCCAGCGACAAGGCGCAAGGCCCCATTGGGAACAGGGGCCAGCGGTGGCGCGGATGCCTCGGAGTCCTCAAACTCGCCCATGGAAATCCGGGCGGCCTGCTCCAGTCTGTTCATGTCGGCAACCGTCAAGGCATTCCTCCCTCACCATGCTGCAATCCTGCTGCGGAAATGTTCGGTGATGCAACAAGTTCCAGCGGTATCTGGGAAAAACAGCATCTGCTTTTATGGTGAACAGCTGGTTAAGGAAGCTCGGGTCGCTCAATCCGTCTCGAAATTGCCGTGCGGAACGACAAGGCGGTACTCGAGACGGCCAGCCGCGATTTCGAGCGTCGCCGTTCCGTTCAGCGACGTCGGCACGACCCGTTCGAGTGCGACGCTGCCGAAGCGCTTCTCGCTACGCCTAACATCACTGGCTCCGATTGCCTCGGCCCATGTCAGGGACAGGGAGGTTCCCGTGTCGGCGGCGGTCAGGTTAGCTGTAACATCGACGAATCCATCGGGCCGCGACAGGGCGCCATAGCTCACCGAATTGACGGCGAGTTCATGCATCGCAAGGCCGATATGCAGGGCAGCGTTGGGATTGAGATAGGGGTTTGCCCCCTGAAATCTCAGGCTGCGAACCGGATCGCCGCCGTAGCGGCCCACCTGGCCCGATACGAGTTCGCGAAGTGCTGCACCCCGCCAGTTGGAAGAGGTCACGAGATCTTGGGACGAAGCCAGCGATTGCAGCCGGCCGCGAAAGCGTGTCAGGAAATCGCCGATGCTGTCGGAGTAGCGACCGGTTTGGGTGGCTATGCTCTGGATGATCGCCAGCAGGTTTTTGGAGCGATGGCTTACCTCCCGCAACAGCGTCGTCAGGGTCTGCTCGCGGCGCTTTTGCTCGGTCGTCTCGACCATTGTGGTGACGACGCCTTGCACCGTGCCGCCGTCGCCGTGGTCGGCATCGATCCAGACCTCAAACCAGCGGCTGCCATCCTCGACGGGAACGCTGATCTCGAGACGTTGGGGGTTGCCGGATGCAATGACGTCGCGCTTGGCCGCGCCGATGCGGTCGGCCTGCGCCTCCGGCAGAATACCGATGCTGTCGGTGGTGTCCGAAACCCAGGGCGCACGCATGTTGCGCGCCCATACGGTTTTCATCTCGCGATCCTGGTAGAGAACGGAAATGCCGGCATTGTGCAACGCGTGAAGAAGGGCGCGGCCGAGCTGCATGCCGCTTTCGGCAGGATGGAGGGCGATGACTTCATCGCTTTGCACGTCGTCCTTCCTGTTTCTGGTCCTGGAACCCATCGGCCAAACTGTCCACCCAATTCAGGCTGAACGGCTCACCGGTGAATGGGTTCCAAACAGGTTTCCCGAACCCGCCGCCAAAAAACGGTCCGCCGGACGGCGTCCTTTAGGACACCGCCCGGCGGTGGCTGGAAACCGTTTGAGGGGTGCGGCTTCCAGTGTTCGGCCGTTCGTTGTTATGAAGCCCGTTTGAACAGGCCCGCAAGAAGCGAAATGACCAGGAAAGCGAGGAAGATGAAAAACAATATCTGCGCTATGCCGGCAGATGTACCGGCGATGCCGCCGAAACCAAGCGCGCCGGCGATGATCGCAACGACGAGAAATACGAGCGCCCAGTAAAGCATGATGCATCTCCTTCGAATTGTGCGATAAAAACGTGGGTGGCTGCGGTTTGTTCCCACCCTTTGCCGAAAAAGACCGAGCTTGCAAATCGTTCAAGCAGGAAGCGCGCAGGAATTTCACCGTCGCCGCCCGCGTGCATCAGGCGGCACGATTACCACTTCCCCAATTCACGACTATGCGGCGGCTTTCGCCTGGCGGTCAAAGAACAGTGCCTGGCTGATCAGCGCCTTGACCATGTCGGGATTGAACGGCTTGGTGACCAGAAAGGCCGGTTCCGGCCGTTCGCCAGTCAAGAGGCGCTCGGGGAAGGCGGTGATGAAGATGACCGGCACCGACGTCGATGACAGGATCTCGTTCACGGCCTCGATGCCGGAACTGCCGTCGGCAAGCTGGATGTCGGCCAGCACCATCTTCGGCCGTGTCTTGCCGAACATCATCACTGCCTCGGCATGGGTGCGCGCCGTTCCAACGACGCGGTGCCCGAGGCTCTCTACCATTTCTTCGATATCCATGGCGATCAGTGGTTCATCCTCGATGATCAGAACGTCGGTTGCCACCTGACGGGATATCTCGTTGCTCGCCTGGGCAAGCAGCTCTGAAAACTCCTGGTCGCCGACGTCGAGGATCTCAGCCGCTTCGTCCTCGCTGAAGCCTTCGACAGCCACGAGCAGAAAGGCCTGACGAGGCCGCGGCGCGATCGCATTCAGATTGGCGGCGGTGCGCTGTTCCCACGCCGATTGCGCCTGCTCCTGCGGGACGCGGATGGCGACGGATGTGAACAGCTTGGCGAAAACCTTGTACAGCGCGATGCGGTCGCTCGATGCTTCGGGAAATATCTCGATATCGGCGATGATGGCCTCGAGCATCGCGGCTACCAGCGCATCACCACTCTCTTGCGACCCGGAAACAGCCCGCGAGAAGCGGCGCAGGAAGGGCAGATGTGGTGCGATGGTGGCGGATAAGCTCATGGTAAGACGTCTCCCTCAGAATGACGTGATTGCATAGGTCAAGCTGACTGCAAGCCCTGACGTTAACGCGGATTTTTTGAAAAAGTTCCGCCTCGACGGAACAAAAGCCGGGGAGTGGCGTTTGTGGTCGGGATGGGCAACCAGACGAGGGCGCCGCTTGCGTTGTGTTGAGTGTGATAAGAGCGGCTTGAGCGCTGGGAATACAAGGGCAAAATGAAGGATATGACGAAAGATATTCTGGCTGGCGCCGAGAGCAGGCGCCGGAACGGTTCTGGTGATGCTCTTGGACCGAACTCCGAAATCGGACGCAAACTCAAACAATATTACGACGCGCTGGTCTCCGACGATGTGCCGGATCGCTTTTCCCAGTTGCTTAGCCAGCTGGAACAGGCTGAACCCGCACAGAAGAAGGACTGAGGCATGGCCGCGGTCTCCCAAGGCTTCAAGACCGATCTGCTTGGGGCAATCCCAAGTCTGCGCGCGTTCGCCGTGTCGCTGACTCAAAATGCCGATAAAGCCGACGACCTCGTCCAGGAAACGCTCGTCAAGGCTTGGGACAAGCATGAGAGCTTCCAGCCCGGCACCAACCTCAAGGCCTGGCTTTTCACCATCCTGCGCAACGAGTTCTATTCGCAGATGCGCAAGCGCGGGCGCGAAGTGCAGGACAGCGACGGTATCATGACGGCCAGGCTTGCCGTTCATCCGGCTCAGCACGGCCAGCTTGACCTGAAGGATTTTCGTGGGGCGCTGGAACAATTGCCGGAGGACCAACGCGAAGCCATCATCCTCATCGGCGCGTCTGGTTTCTCCTACGAGGAGGCCGCCGAGATCTGCGGTTGCGCGGTGGGGACGATCAAGAGCCGCGTCAGCCGAGCCCGTACGCGCTTGCAGGAGATCCTGAAAATATCAGGCGAGGACGAGTATGGTCCGGACGCAATTTCGGCCCAGGTAACGAGCTCGCCGGCAAGCTGACCGCGATCGTGTCTCAAGCGCGTCCGCAGGCCGCGGCGACCGCTTGCACGAGGTCTTCACCCGAATAGGGTTTGCCAATCAGCCTGACGCCCGGAAACGATGCCTTGATCTCCTCTGCATCCGAATAGCCCGACGCAAACACGAAAGGTATGCCTGCCGCGCGCAGGCCGGAGGCGAAATCGATCGTCGAGACACCGCCCAGCATCAAGTCGACAATGGCTGCATCGAATCGCGTGGCGACCTCGCGGCCATCGACCTCGGTCAGGTCACGGGCGATCACCACCTCATCGGCGCCATGGTCGCGGCAAAGCTGCTCGACATCCATGGCGATCAGAAATTCGTCCTCCAGGACCAGAATCCGCAATCCGTCAAGCAATGTGGGCACAGGCAAAGACTCCTTGAAACGCCGGAGTCATGATCGCTAATTCGCTTGCTGTCATTTAAAAAAGACATGTGGCAAGCGGGCGGAATCTCAATCCTTGCAACGGGAAACGCGCTCCTCCAAGAGCGGGCTTTCGAAGGGGGTCGAAATGTCAGTCCAGAACAATAGCCAATATCCTTGCGAGAACTGCCCATTGCGGCCGTTGCCGATTTTCCGCGATTTCGAAAAACAGGAACTGGCCTTCATCAGCAAATTCAAGAAGGGCGAACTCGCAGTCGAAAAGGGTGGCACGGTGCTGGTGGAGGGAAGCCATAGCGCCCATCTCTACACCGTGCTCTCCGGCTGGGCGTTTCGCTACAAGTTGTTGCGGGACGGCCGCCGCCAAATCCTCAACTATCTCATGCCCGGCGATCTGATCGGCCTGCAAGGCAGTGTGATGGGCGAGATGCAGCATTCCGTAGAGGCACTGTCGCCGATGCTGCTGTGTGTTTTCGAGCGCGAATATCTGCATGAGCTGTACCGCAATCATCCCGGGCTGGCCTATGACATCACCTGGATCGCATCGCGTGAAGAGCGGATGCTGGACGAGAACCTGCTCAGCCTCGGGCGCCGCAGTGCGATCGAGCGCGCTGCCTATCTCATCGCCTTCATCGGCAGCCGCGCCAAGGTCGTTGGACTGAATGGCAACCAAACTGTCCAGATACCGATCACGCAGCAGCACATTGCCGATACGCTCGGCCTGTCGCTGGTTCACACCAACAAGACGATCCGCAAGCTGATGGATCGCAAGCTGATCGTCTGGCGCGACGGCGGCTGCGTGGTCTCCGACAATGAAGGCCTCAAGCGGCTCGCCGGCTGGGAAGGGCTGGGTGAAGCGCGCCGGCCATTAATCTGAGGAAGCGTCT
Source organism: Mesorhizobium sp. M1342 (assembly GCF_040317955.1). Lineage (NCBI taxonomy): Bacteria > Pseudomonadati > Pseudomonadota > Alphaproteobacteria > Hyphomicrobiales > Phyllobacteriaceae > Mesorhizobium > Mesorhizobium sp. M1342. The sequence continues at coordinate 47,685 of NZ_JAMYLI010000024.1, forward strand.
CTTGCCGGAGCCGACGGACCGGTGCGCGCCGATGCGTTTTCGGCTACTTTGTCCCAATGCCGGAACCTTGAGGCGGGCAGCGCGTTTGAAACCAAGCAATCACAAGGAGTTAAGCCATGGCCACTGCCGCAGGAAAGACCGCAAACGACGCCCGTGCAAATGCGGACCTGGAAGCCGACATCAGGCAGTTGAAGGCCGACATCGACAAGCTCACCAAACAACTGGCCAAGACCGGCGAGCATGGTTATGGCACCGCGCGCCGCGCAGCCACGGAAGGGGTCGAGCAGTTGCGTGCGCAGGGCGAAGCAGCCTTTGACAGCCTGCGCAGCAATGCCAAGGACATCGAAGCGCAGATGATGGCAAGTGTACGCGAAAAGCCGGTGACGTCACTGGCGATCGCCGCCGGCGTCGGCTTCCTTTTCGCACTCATCGCGCGTCGCTAGTCGCTTCGGATGGGAATGCTGGCAACCCTGATCTCGGGTCTCGCCTCGGGGGAGACCGTGGCCGCCATATACCGGGCGCGCACGGCGGCAATCGTCTATGTGATCGCCATGGCCGCCGCACTTTGCGGTCTCGGCTTTCTTGTCGGGGCCGCCTATATCTGGGCGGCGATGCGCTATGGGCCGCTTGCCGCGGCACTGGGGTTCGGCGTCGGTTTTCTGGTGCTTGCCGGGCTTGTCCTGCTGGTCTACCGGATATCGGCAGGCTCGCGTGCCCGGCGCCGGGCGCAGCGCCGCAATGCCGACATGAAGGCGATCGGCATCACCGCCGCACTCGCCGTGCTGCCGAGCCTGCTTAAGGGAAAAGGCGGTCTCGGCGTCATTCTGGGGCCGGCCGTGGCCCTCGCGGCCTACGCCATCTACCGCGAGAATGTGAAATCCGACGATCCGGACGAGAGCGAGCGGAGATAGAGCTGTCGGGAGGTCACTTCGACAGATCTTCCAGGGGCATCGATATTTCGGCAAATACGCCTTCCGGCCGGAATTCATGGGTCACTTCGCTGGAAATGACCTTGGCAAGGCTGCGGCGAATGAGGATCGAGCCGAAGCCGTGCCGATCCGGCGGAGCGACTTGCGGGCCGCCGCTTTCACGCCAGGTCAGCACAAGACGCCGGGCATCCCTCCTGCCTTGCGTCCTCCAGCCGAGGTCGACCCTGCCTGACGGCACCGACAGCGAGCCATATTTCAGCGCGTTGCTGGCGAGTTCATGCAGGATCAGGCCAAGCCCGATGGCCTGGTCGGGCGACAGCAGCAGGTCGTCGCCGGAGATCGTCATGCGCGGCTGCTCGGCCGTTTCGAAAGGTTTGACCTCGATTTGGACGAGTTCACTGATGCCGATGCCACGCCACTCGCGGTCCGACAACAGATTGTGGGCGATGCCCAAGGCCTGAAGCCTGGCGCCGAAGGCCTCGAGGAACTGGCTTGGCTGGCGGGCATGGCGCACGGTCTGTGTTGCCAGCGCCTGGACGGTCGCCAAAGTGTTCTTGACGCGATGGTTGAGCTCACGCAGCAGCAGCCGTTGCCGTTCGTCGCCGAGCTTGCGCTCGGAGATGTCGTAGTTGACGCCGAAGATCAATGTCGGCTTGCCGTCGCCGTCACGCTCGATCACACGGCCGCGCGTGGCGAGCCAGCGCGGCGGGTGAAAGCGCTTCACCCGGTATTCGCCGAAATAGTCGTCGCTGCCGGTCAGGGCGTCGCGAAAGCGGGTTTCGGTCTGGTAGACGTCACGCGGATCGATGGCGGTGAGGATGTCGCGTGCGCGCAACCGGTTGGAGCGCGGCAGGTTGAACAGCTCCGACATCAATGTGTCGCATTCGATGATATCGGTACGGATATCCCATGCCCAGCTGGCGAGCGATGCCGCATCGAGTGCGATGGCGCGCCGTTTTTCCTCGCGAACCAGTGCGGCCTCGGCGATCGTGCCGCTGCGGGTTGCGTCCTTGAGGGTGAACAGGCTGGCGGCGAGGCCGGCGAGCGCCTTCAACTGGTCGAGCTCGGCGCGGGATGGAGAACCATGCGGCTCGCGGTCGAGCACGCACAGCGTGCCGATGCGGGCACCTGCCACGATCATCGGTGCGCCGGCATAGAAGCGGACATGGTGCTTTCCGGTGACCAGCGGGTTTGTCTTGAAACGGGGGTCCGTCGTTGCATCCACGACAACCATCGGCTCGTCGCCGGCGGCAATCGCATGGGCGCAGAACGAGACGTCGGTCGTGGTTTCGGTCTCGTCCAGGCCGAAGCAGGATTTGAACCACTGCCGTTCCAGGTCGACGAGTGTGACCAGAGCAATCGGCGCCTGCATCACCGCCGCGGCAAGGCTGCTGACGCGGTCGAAATCCGGGTCGGCCGCCGTATCCAGCATCTCCAACCCGTGCAGCACAGCGAGCCGGTCAACATCCCTGACTGCGCGCGCAACTTCGGCGGGCAGCTCGGGCACTGTTTGCGTCTTGCCAGTCACCCCAATTGCCTCGTCCCGGTCATCGCCGCCGCATGCTTGCGACGGTGCAAGGCCAACGCGCTTTTCCGGAACCATCCTAGCGAGGAACCGTTACCCGACAATGATTTGCCGAGCGCGCCAGTTGGTGCAGAATGAGACAGGGATCGAGCATGGCCAAGATCATTCCAGAAAACAAGGCCCGGCAGGGGCGATGGGGCTGGCATGGATTTCGAATCCTGATCGCCGCATTGCTTCTGGTGTTTGCCGCGTGGGGCATTGCCGAGATCTATGGAGTGTTGATCAAGACGCCAACCAGCGATGAACAGCATGTCCCCACACCGCCCAACACCACCGAAAAGGCTCCTGCTGGTTAAAGCCGGTTTGTTGGATGCAACGCACCGCATCAGGCGGCTCTCGATTGAGCCGCGCTCGCCGGCACCAGTACATTCAGCGCGCCAGGCTGGATCTCGATTACCGTTTCACGGTCAAGCCTGACCAGTTCGCCGTCCATGACGGCGCGAAACTTGCGGCTGCTCGAATGGATTCTCAGCACCGTTCTGTTCGTCTGGTGGATTTCGACATGTTCGTTGTCGCGCCATTTGCCGCGCGCCACGTTGAAGAAGAACTTGACCAGTTCGGCGCGCTGCTTCGCCACCGTGACATAGACACCAAGCACGCCGCCCGCCGGATTGTCGGTGTAGGGCAAATGGCCTTCGCCGAACAAATTGTTGGTGACGCCAATGCCGGTGATGCGGGCCGCCATTTCGGCCTCGCCGATGCTGAGTGTCACATTCATCGCAGGTGGATTGTTGATCGTCGCCCAAGCCGCCTTGGCCGAGGCGCGGATCTTTCCCAACCGCGAACCGAACTCCATCTTCTGGCGCAGTTGCACCATCTTCGCATGCATGCCGATCGAGAACTGGTGCACGAAAGGTTGGCCATTGGCCGTCGCCACGTCCACTGCGATGATTTCGCCGTCGGCGAAGGATTTCAGCGCGCCGTCGAGCGACTGCGGAATGCCCAGCCCGCGTGCGAACAGGTTCATGGTGCCGGCCGGCAATATGGCTAGCGCCTTCTTCGTGCCCATCAGCCGGGCAGCCGCGGCGGAAATGGTCCCGTCGCCGCCACCCGCCAGCACGATGTCGACCGAGCGACGCGAAGCTGCGCTGTCGAGCGTTTCCACCACGTCCTTGCCGGCGACAATTTCGATGCTGAGCGAGTGACCCGCCGCTTCCAGCGTTTGATGCATCCGGTCGGAGAATGCGGCGAGGTCGGTGGTGCGCAAAGTGCCGCCATCCCGGTTCAGCACCGCTGCGAATTTCATGCCCCGCTCCACCATGTCAGCCGAAAAGTGGCCGGGACACACCCAGCCGATGGCTGAAACGCGGCGGCGACGGAAAGGTTCCCTAGCTACGCGTGGGCTGCCCGGCGGCCCGATATTTCTGTGGTTTCGTTTCCCGGACGGCAGCGGTTTGTCGGAACAACAGACTGGTCACGACGTTGTGAACCTGTAGATGCCGCGTCCGATTTCCCCAGCGAAGACGCGGCGCATGAGATCAGGCACGAGGAGAGACTATCATGATCCGCAATCTTTTAGCCACGACCGCACTCGCAACACTGATCGCCACCGGCGCTTATGCGCAGAGTGCGACGACCCCGACGCCGGCGCAGAGCCCCGCCGTTCAGGAGTCAGGCGCTGCAGCAGTCCGCGCAGAGGGCAGCATCGTCACCAACATCATCGGTGAATCCGTCTACAACGGCACCGGCGATGATGCCGAGAACATCGGCAAGGTCAGCGACGTCGTCTTCGACAAGGATGGGCAGGCGAAATCCGTTGTCATCGACGTCGGCGGTTTTCTGGGCGTCGGCGCCAAAAGCGTTGCCTTCGACTACAGCAAGCTGCAGTGGGCCGAAAAGAATGGTGACCGCTGGCTGGTGGCCCCGACGACCAGGGACGAGCTGACGGCACAGGCAGAATTCGACAGCAAGCCCTACGCGCCGGCCCCGGCGCCTGCCGCATCGACCGACGCGACAGCACCGACGGCACCCGCTACGACGGATACGGCACAAAAGCCGGCCGACATGAACGCCGCACCGGCGGAACCGGTGAAGCGCGCGGATGGTAACCTTGCCACCAACATCATCGGTGAAAACGTCTATAACGGCACCGGCGACGACGCGCAGAATATCGGTGACGTCAATGACATCGTGCTGACTAGGGAAGGCAAGGCCGAGTCCCTTGTCATCGGTGTTGGTGGTTTCCTTGGTCTCGGCGCCAAGAACGTCACCTATGACTTCTCCAAGGCGCAGTGGGCCGAGAAGGATGGCGACCGCTGGCTGGTCGCCCAGACCACCAAGGAAGAGCTGCAGGCGCAGCCGGATTTCGACCGCAAGGCCTATGATCCGGCGCCGGCAACGACGGCTTCCAATGAGCCTGCGGCCACCGCTCCGGCAGCTGTGCCCTCTGACACCACGGCTCCTGCTGTCGCTCCGGCAGACAAGACCGCCGAAGCTCCGGCCGCGACGACCCCTGACGCCTCGGCTCCCGACCAGACACAGACTGCCGCCATCGACAAGTCGACGTTGACCGAGATGCCGGTCGGCGAGATTCGTGCCGATGACCTGAAGGGCACGACTGTCTACGGCGCCAACGACGCCAGGGTCGGCGAGATCGGCGATGTCGTGCTTGCGCCCGACAAGAAGGCCGACGCGGTGATCGTCGACGTCGGCGGCTTCCTCGGCATCGGTGAGAAGGAGGTCGCGGTCGGCATGGATAATCTCAAATTCATGACCGATAAGGACGGCAACAAATATCTTTACACGACCTTCACCAAGGAACAGCTTGAGGCTCAAACCGCCTATGACAAGGGCAGCTATGCCGAACAGCGCGATCAGCAGCGCATGATCGTAAGGTAATTCTGTTCAGCCAAATGAAGCCCGCGCTGGCAACGGCGCGGGCTTTATTTATGTGTGGCCAGGTGGCAGGCCAGCGGCATGGCCGACTAGGCCGTTCTCGGTCAATTCGGCCAGTGCCAACGACTGGTCGAGATGTTCGGCCCGCCAGGCGAGCAGCCGTTCGGCGAATTCCAGGCGCACGGTGAGATGACTGGGGTCGGCCGCGAGATTGTCCAGCTCGCCCGGATCGTTTTCCAGATCGAACAGCAGCGGCGGCAGGTTGCCGCCGAAATGCACATACTTGAAATGTTCCGTGCGGATAACGGCGAGGTTGCATTGACGTGCGGCGATGCCGAAATGGTTTTCGGCCTCGCCCGCGGCAATCGAGCGGAAGTCAAACTCCCAATGCGCGGCATCGCGCCACGCCGCAGGGGTTTCTCCGCTCAGGAACGGCTTCAGCGAGGCGCCGTCGAGATGCGGCGCGGGCTTTTCGCCGAGTAGGTCGAGAAGGGTCGGCAAAATGTCGACCGCTTCGGTGAAGCTGTCGACACGGCCGCCGGCAGCCTTGCCGTGGCGCGGATCGCGGACAATCAGCGGAATGTGGTAGCTGCCGTCGAAATAGCCGCCCTTGCCCAGCATGAAATGGTCGCCCATCATCTCGGCATGGTCCGAGGTGAGCACGATGATGGTGTCGTCCCACGCGCCCGCGGCCTTAAGTGCTTGCCAGACGCGGCCGAGCTGCGCGTCGACCTCGGAAATCATGCCGTAATAGATCGCGCGGATGCGGCGAAAATCGTCTTCGCTCCAGTCGTGCACCTTGTCTCTGGCTTCGGGCCGGAATTTTATCTGTTTCTGCCGGCCGAGATCATAGGCTAGATAGGGATGGTTTTCCGCCTCTTCCTGCCAGCTTGCCGCGCGCCGGAAGGCCGGGCCGTCAGCCGGATCGTACATTGTATTGTAGGGCTCCGGGGCAATGAAGGGCGGGTGCGGGCTGATGAAGGAAAGATGCGCGAACCACGGCGCGGCGTGCTCCTGTTCGCCAAGCCAACGCGTGAATTCGCCGGTCAGGAAGGCCGCCGGGGTTTGTTGCCCGCGGTAGACGGGCGGCGCGTTGCTGATGGTGGTCCCGGCGCCGTCGGCCAGCGGACGGTGGATGTCGGGGGAGCCGGCGCTGGCGTCGACACCTTGCAGCTCCAGCCAGGATAGCCATTGCTTCTGGTGCTCCGGCAGCAACTGGCGCACCGTAAAGCCGGGCAGCACGCCTTCATAGCTTTGCAGCCGCGGATCGCCCGGGGCCAGCAGGCGCGGATCGAGCGAGACGTCGGTGTAGCCGAACAGCGTCGGATCATAGCCCAAGGCCCGAGCCGAGAGCGCGATGTTGCCGTGGCGCGCGTCGAGCGGCGTGCCGTTGCGGCAGACGCGGTTGTTCATCTGGTAGAGACCGGTGTAGAGGCAGGCGCGGGCGGGCGAGCAGGGCGCCGCGCCGCCATAGTGCCGCTTGAACAGCACACCCTCCCCGGCCAGTGCGTCGGCGTTCGGCGTCTGCACAACCGGATGACCGGCTGCGGACAGACAATCGCCACGCCACTGATCGCATGTGATCAGGAGAATGTTGGGCCGCCTGGCTTTTCCAGTCACTCACGATACCTTTGTCCCGGAATGTCGAATGCCGTTCATGGAAACGAATTCTGGCCACGGCGCAAGCCCGACTCTGCGAGCCAATTGGTGAACGAACTCTGTTCCATCGTTCACTTTTGCGACACAGTCCATTCTGTGTTTGCCGCCTTTGCGTAAACTGCTCGGGTCCTCATATTGGCATGGACAGCGGCGAGGGCCGCACAAGTACCAAGGGAAGGAGCAAGACAATGCTCGACCAGATCAAGGGCCTGCATCACGTCACGTCGATGGCCAGGGATGCCCGCCAGAACAACGATTTCTTCACCAGGAAACTCGGCCAGCGCCGGGTCAAGAAGACTGTCAATTTCGACGCGCCCGACGTCTATCATCTCTATTATGGCAATGAGACCGGCACGCCGGGTTCGGTGATGACCTATTTCCCTTTCCCCGACATCGGCAAGGGCCGGCATGGCGTCGGCGAAGTCGGAACCACCGTCTACTCGGTGCCGGAAGGCACGCTTGCCTATTGGGAAAAACGTTTTGCCGATGAGGGCGTCACCGGCCTCTCGCGCGAAGAGACCTTCGGCGAGAAGCGCCTGACTTTTGCCGGACCGGATGGTGACGGCTTCGCGCTGGTCGAGGGCAAGGGCGACGGCAGAGCGCCCTGGGCGAAAGGCGGTGTTCCGGTCGACCAGGCGATCCGCGGTTTCCATTCGGTATCGCTCAGGCTGAAGGATGGCGGCGCCACTGAGGAGCTGCTGAAGTTCATGGGCTATGAGGAAGTCGACAAGTCCGGCAATCTCAGGCGGCTGGCGGTGAAGAACGGCAATGGCGCCGATGTTATCGACATCGAATCGCTGCCGAGCACGGCCTTCGCCGATCTCGGTGCCGGCTCCGTCCATCACGTCGCCTTCGCGGTCGAGAACCGCGCCAGGCAGCTCGAGGTGCGCAAGGCGTTGATGGACACGGGCTATGGGGTGACGCCGGTGATCGATCGCGACTACTTCTGGGCGATCTATTTCCGCACACCGGGTGGCGTGCTGTTCGAAGTCGCCACCAACGAGCCGGGTTTCGATCGCGACGAGGATACCGCTCATCTGGGCGAAGCGCTGAAGCTGCCGTCGCAGCATCAGCACCTGCGGCCGTATCTTGAACAGCATCTGCAGAGCCTGGAAGGCTGAGGTCATGAGCAAGGACGCTTACATCCACAAGCTGCTGCCCGGTTCGCCGGGCGGTCCATTGCTGTTCGTCTTCCATGGCACTGGGGCCGATGAGAACCAGCTTCTGTCGCTGGGGCGCGATCTCGCGCCCCAGGCAACCATCATCTCGCCGCGCGGTGATGTGTTGGAACAGGGTGCCGCGCGCTTCTTTCGCCGCACCGGCGAGGGCGTCTACGATATGGACGATCTGGCGCGGGCGACGGATAAGATGGCGGGCTTCGTCAAGGCCCATGTCGAAGCAGCGAAGCCGTCATCCGTGCTGGGTCTCGGCTATTCCAACGGCGCCAATGTCCTGGCCTCCGTGGTGTTCGCGATTCCAGCGCTGTTCGACGCGTCGGTGCTGATGCATCCGCTGATCCCGTTCGAGCCGCAGGTCAAGGGCAGCCTCGCCGGCCGCCATATCCTGATGACCGCCGGCAAGCGCGACCCGATCTGTCCGCCGAACCTGACCACGCGGCTCGAGGCCTATTTGCGTGCCGACGGCGCCGATGTCACAGTGGAATGGCACGATGGCGGGCACGAGGTGCGGCCAAACGAGATCGATGCGGCACGGCGGTTCTTTTCCGATGCTGCCCAAGGAGCATAGCGATGCCTGAACAACTGCCTGAGATCGAACTTGAGGATCGCGGTTCCAAGGGCCGCTATGTCCTGCGTGGACCCGATGGCGCCGAGGCCGAGATGACCTTCACCAAGATCGGTGAGCACCAGATCATCATCGACCACACCGAAGTGCCGGACGTCTTTCGCGGCCAGGGTGCCGGGCTTCGGCTCGTCACCCGCGCCGTCGAGGATGCGCGTGCGGCAGGCAAGAAGATCATCCCGCTCTGCCCGTTCGCCAACGCCCAGTTCCGCCGCCATCAGGAATGGGCCGACGTGCTGAAGCGGTAAGGATTTCGTTGCTTGGAAACGGCGCGGCAAGCGGCTGCCCTCCTGCCGGGGCGGCTTTGGCATTTGCGCGGGTGGCGCATCCTGCCTAAGTAGATAGGATATATCCTAGCCGCCGCGCCGACAAACGAACCGAATGATCCCCCAATGACCGAAACCGATCTCGTTCCCGTCTTCGACGGCCACAACGATACGTTGCTCAGACTCTATCAGTCGAAAGACACGGACGTCGAAAAACTGTTCATCGAGGGGAAATCGGGCGGCCATATCGACCTGCCACGCGCGAAAGCCGGCGGCTTCGCCGGGGGCATGTTCGCCATCTTTCCGCCGCCTGTCGAGAAATCCAGGCGCGGCGCCGTGCCCCTGGCGCCGAGCGTCGCCGAACCGCTGCCGCCCGAGGTTCCGCGCAATGAGGCGCTGACCTCGACGATCGCCATGGCCTCGATCCTGTTCAGGCTGGAACGGGCCGGAGCGCTCACCGTCTGCCGCAGCGCCGGCGATGTGCGCAATGCCATGGCGCAAGGTTCGATCGCCGCGGTGTTCCACATCGAAGGGGTCGAGGCGATCGATCCCGAGCTCACCATGCTCGACGTGCTGCATGAAGCCGGCCTGCGCTCGCTCGGCATCGTCTGGAGCCGTCCGAACGCCTTCGGCCACGGCGTGCCGTTCCGCTTCCCGTCCTCGCCCGACACCGGACCCGGCCTGACCGATGCCGGCAAGGCGCTGGTCAAGTCATGCAACCAGTTGAAGATCATGATCGACCTGTCGCATCTCAACGAGAAGGGCTTTCGCGATGTCGCGGCGCTCAGCGATGCGCCGCTGGTCGCGACCCATTCCAACGTGCACGCGATCTGCGGCCATTCGCGCAACTTGACCGACTGGCAGCTCGGCGCGATCCGCGAAACCGGCGGCATGGTCGGGCTGAACTTCGCAACAGGCTTCCTGCGCGAGGACGGTCGCATGAATGCCGACACCAGCCTCGATATCATGGTGCGGCATATCGATTCGCTGCTGCAGGCGCTGGGTGAGGATGGCGTTGGTCTTGGCTCCGATTTCGACGGCGCCATGATCCCGGCCGTCATCGGGGATGTCGCCGGCCTGCCGAAGCTGATCGATGCATTGGCGGCACGCGGTTTCGGCCGCGCACTGATCGAAAAAATCGCCTATCGCAACTGGCTCAATATGCTCGAGAAAACGATAGGTTAGAGACAAGCCTGCGGCACGGCGTGTGCGGCCCGCCGGCATATGTCGACAAGGACATACTTCGTCTGTGGAAGCCGGATGCGATTGGGTGGATGCTGAAGACCTTCACGGATGAGGGCGGCGAATTCGAGCGAACCGATGTCGTCATCGTCGGTGCGGGTTTCACGGGCCTGTCGGCGGGGCTCGAGATGAAGAAGGCCGACATCGATTTCATCCTGCTCGAAGCACGCGACCGCGTCGGCGGACGCGTCGAGTCCCGACTGAACGGACTTGGCGAACGGATCGATAGTGGCGGCCAGTTCCTGTGCGAGGACATGCCGGAATTGATGGCGCTGATCGAGGCGCGCGGCAAGACGCTGGTTGAAACCTATGTCGATGGCGATTTCATCACCCAGCCGACGATGTCCGTACAAAGAGCAGAGCGGATCTATGACGCGGCAATGGCAATCCGCGAGCGCATGAACGGGATCGATCCGGACGACGTCTCGATTGCGGGGCTGACCGTTGCCGACTGGCTTGCCCGCCAGCGCGATTCGGCCGATGCCAGGGCCGTCTTCCGTTCGATGATCGAAGGTCTCTGGTGCATGGCGCTGGATCGGATTCCTCTCTGGTATCTGATCGACAATGACCGACGCGTCACCAACGAGGTGCCGGAGCTGCAATATTTCGTGCGCGAAACCATGCATTCGCTGGCCGAAGATCTGGCCCGCGACCTTGGCGATCGGTTGCGGCTCAGCGAGCCGGTCACGCGCATCGAGCACAGTTCGCAAGGTGTTCTTGTCGTTTCGGCCGGGGGTGCCATCGAGGCGCGCGCGGTTCTGGTTGCCGTCCCCCCGGCGACGGTGACGGAGCTCGCCTTTGTCCCTGCCTTGCCGGCTGGACTGGGGCGGGCGCTCGGCGCCTGGAAAAGCGGCGCGGCTATCAAGATCCTGGTGCGCTATGCCAAACCGTTTTGGCGCGGGCGGGATTTGAACGGCATGGTGTTGTGGCTCGATCCGCCGGGGCTGTTTGCCTGCGACGCCGGCAAGGATGTGGAGCATGCCGCGCTCGTCGTGTTCGTTGGCGGGCCGCTCGCGCTGCGCTGGCGCGACCTCGGCGAGCCGGAACTGCGTGCGGAGTTAACCGGCCGGTTGGAGGCAGCCCTTGGCCCGGATGCCGGTGGCGTCATCGATTTCAGTTTGCGTGACTGGATAGGAGATCGCTGGAGCGGCGGCGCGTACAGCGATCTTGTTGTCGACGTGACAGCAAGAGATGCCGAGCGAACGATCCTTGCCGGCGCACCCCCGGTGTATCTCGCCTGTTCAGAACTCTCGCCGTCGTTTCCGGGGTATGTCGAGGGCGCTATCATTGCCGGGCGTATCGCCGCGCACAAGATCATTGCCGAGCTTCGAGCTCCGGCCTGAGCCTGATCTTTTCCGAAAAACTGTTCGGCAAGATCGGTCGGGTTGCGCCTCGAGCCCGAGCGCCGTCGAAGCTATGCCCGATTTTGCCCGACTTCGCCCGAATGCTGTTTCGAATTCGTTACAATGCCAGTCCTTCGCCACCCCATCGTTGTTACAAAGTGCGGATAAGTTCATTTCACCGCCAAAAGAAACTCAGCGAAGGGGAAGGCAATGCATGCGAAAATCCAGACGATCCGCGGCGAGAGCCGCCTTCAGGCTCCAGAGCGCAATGACCGCCGTCCGAAACTGGCGCTGCGCCAGCGGGCCAGCGACCACCCCATGGCGATGTTCATGGTGCTGGCTGCTTGCGCCTTCGTCGGCATGGCGTTCACGCCGACAATCGGGCCGGCCTTCGCTTCGTTGAATCCGCCGTCCAATCTCATCGACGGCGCGCAGACGACGACCAGGACCGCGCGTCTGCCGGTGCCGGTGACCGACTTCGCCTGCAAGGGCCAGGCATGGGGTGCCGAGAGTATCGATTGCCTGCGCGCCATCGCCGAACAGTCCGGAACACACAAGAACCGCGCCATCCGCATGATCGCCAATGCCGCACCCTTGGCCGATACGCCGAATATTTTCTGATTTTGTCGAAGCATGATCCGAAACCGTTCCCGCTTTGGGATCATGCTCCGGACTCCCCGAGCGCTCCCTCCAGCGCGCTCTTCTTCGGCCCCCGCCCTTTCAAGACCGCCTGTTCGGCAATGGCGGACAGCACACTGCGCACATCCAAAGTGCTGAACGGCTTTTCCAGGATCTGCGGCCGCTGCTGTGCCGGCAGCGCCTCGATTTCGGCTTTCGCACCGATCAGGTCGCCTGTGACCAGCACGAAACGCCGTGCCAGATCAGGCTTTTCGGCGAGCAACTCGCGATAGATCGATATGCCGCTAACGCCGGGCATGCGCAGGTCCGAAAAGACGATGTCCGGCGGCATGTGGCCGCTCAAAGTGGCGGCGCCCGTTTCCCAGACAGGAACGATCCGTGACTTGATGCCCATCAGTTCGAGAATGTCGGAGAGCGAGCCGGCGACATCCGGCTCGTCGTCGATGATCAAGGCATGGCGCAGGCCGCTCGATCGCGGCTGGTTCTCGCCGGCGGTGGCGAGGCCGGCCACGATGGCCGGCAGCTGGACGACGAAGCGCGCGCCTCTCGGGAGCACTTCCTCGAACCAGACATTGCCATTGTGCCGCTCGATGATCGATTTCGAGATCGACAGGCCGATGCCGGTGCCGACACCGACCGGCTTGGTGGTGAAATAGGATTCGAAGATGCGGCTGCGGATCGTTTCCGGCACGCCGGGCCCATTGTCCTCGACCGAGAAGCAGGGATGACCCCGGTCGCTGCGGAACGTCCGCACCTTGATCAGCCGGTCGCCGGCAATGCCGGCCAAGGCGTGCTGGCTGTTGATGAGGAAATTGGCCGCCACCTGCGTCACATGGTCGGCGTCGGCCATGGCCAGCAGCGGGCCGGCGGCGAAATCGGTGTCGATGGTGATGCCGCTTGAGCGCGCGCCATAGGCGGTCACTTCGAGTGCCGACCGGATCACCTGGTTGAGGTCGGTTTCGGCTTGTGCCGCGGGATGGAGGCGGACCATCGACAGGAAGCTCTTGACGATGCGGCCGCAGCGCTCGGCGGCCGCACGGACTTTCTCGGCGCGCACCTTGGTCTGCGGGTCGGAAGCGAATTCGTGCAGCAGCGTCGATTGCGCCACCACCACGGCCAGCGGGTTGTTGAGCTCGTGCGAGACGCCGGCCAGCAACGAACCCATCGCCGCCATCTTCTCGTTCTGGTGCAGCTTCTCGCGCTGCCGGCCGATCTCCTCCTCGGCGCGCAATTTGTCGCGGAGGTCGCGGATGGAGCCGAAGATCAGGCGGCGGTCGGCAACCCGCATCTCGGTCGCCGTCAGCTCGATCGGGAACACTTCGCCGGCGGCGTTCTGGGTCACCGTCTCGAGCCGTTGGCCGACCATCGGCGCGCCGCGGCCGGACATGTATTCGGCCCCCGAAGCATAGCCCTTGCGGTAGTAGATCGGCACGATCGTATCGAGCAGGTCCTTTCCGAGGATGTCGCTGCGCTGGAAGCCGAACATCTTCTCGGCAGCCGGATTGAATTCGATGATCGAGCCGGTCTCGTCGATGACGACGATGGCGTCGAGCGAGGCCTGCAGCATGGTGCGGCGAATGACCTCGCTGGCGTGGGCGTCGGAGGGCGAGCGCTCGATGGCGTCGCCGATGGCCAGCGCGATGATATGCAGCGTCGCCTCTTCCTCGTCCGTCCATGCACGCTCGTTGACGCAGTCATTGACCGCCAGCGTGCCCCAGAGATGGCCATGCGCGAAGACCGAGACCGAGAGGAACGATTTGATGTTCTGCTTCTCGAAATCGGTCCTCAGGAAGCCTTCGAGGTCGCGCGTGTGCCCGGCGAAGATCTTGCCTTGCCGTTCGTCCTCGGCAAGCCGCTCCAGCAGGGGGTCGGAATTGACGATCGATTGCATGATGACGGTCGGCGACGCCAGTTCGCCGCCGAAAAGAGGGTCGATCCAATAGGCGGCGACGGATTGGGCGAAGCCCTGGCCGGGCAGTTCGCGCAAGCGAAACAGGATGCCGCGCTGGCAATCCATGGCCCGGCAGAGCGTTTCCAGTATGCCGTCCATCTCGCGCTGCCAGTCGCCAGCCTCGCGAAGCCGGCGAACGACGCGCACGGCCGCCATCGCCGCGCCCTGCCTGAACCCTTGCATATCGGTGCTTGCTGCTTCAGCGATCATCTTGTGCCGTCATTCCGGAGTCGTGCCAATTCGGAGTCGTGCCAATTTCGGCTGGCGAGCAACCGAATCCTTCTGGCCCGGTGCTCAGTTGCCGTCGCCGGCCGGCAGCGAGAAGATATAGCCCTCGCCGCGCACCGTGCGCAGGAATTTCGGATTGGCGGGATCGGCCTCGATCTTCTTGCGTAGCCGCATGATGCGAATGTCGACCGCGCGTGACGATTCCGGATCTTCGGTGAAACCGATCGCCTCGGAGATAGCGGCGCGGGTCAGCAGCCGGTTAGCGCGGGTGAGGAAAATCTCCAGCACGTCGAACTCGCTCTTGGCCATATCGATCACCGCGCCATTGGCGCCGGTGACCAGTCTGCCGTCGAGATCGGCCTGAAAGGGGCCGAAGGCAACGGAACGGCGATCCGTCCCGGCCTTGTTGTCCTGGAGCTCCTTCGGCTGGGGAACCCGGCGCAACACGCTGCGCACCCTGGCCAGCACTTCGCGCAATTCGTAGGGTTTGACGATGTAGTCGTCGGCACCGAGTTCCAGCCCGACGATGCGGTCGAGCGCAGTGCCGGCCGCGGTGGCATAGATGATGCCGATCGGCAGTTTCGAACGCAGCCAGCGGCCGAGCGAGAGGCCGTCCTCGCCGGGCATGGCGATGTCGAGAATGGCGAGATGAAACGATTGCGTTTCAACGAGGCTGCGCGCCGCGGCAGCACTTTCAGCGGTGGCCACGTCATAGCCGGATGCGCCAAGATATTCGGCGACCGCGTCCCTGAGGTCGGGCTCATCCTCGACGATGACAATTCTTGCCCGCACGATGCTTTCGCTCCCACTTTCAGTGGAAAGTAGATTGGGTATAAACATCATGTCCAGCACTCATATCCGGGTTGCCAGGGAACGGTTGGAAAAGATGGCCGCACGATCCGTTATTGCGCTCGTTTCGGTAGCCGAAGTGGTGGCGACCGAACTCGCCGACCATCTCGAGCGGCGCGGCCACGATGTGCATCAGGCACGTCAGCCCTGGGAGGCCGAATCGCTGCTGTCGGGAAAGGGCATCGACGTCGTCGTCGTCGGCGACAGCCTCAGCCAGGCGGAGGGACGGGACCTGCTCAGACGTTATGGCGGCCAAGGAGGAGGCGGCGAGGGCGGACCGGATTTTATCCTCATCTGCCGGCCGGCCGATCTTGTCGACAAGGTGCTGGCGCTGGAGCTTGGTGCGGCCGACGTCGTCGAGAGCCCGCTCAATGTCCGTGAACTGGCCGCCCGTGTCGGCGGCCTGCTTTCGCGCCGCGGCAGGGGTACCCAGGAACTGATCGTGCTGGAGAACGCGACCGTCGATCTGAGGTCGGCCATGGTCATGCATCGCTCCGGCTCCGAGGAACAGCTTTCGCCCGGCCAGGTGGCGCTGCTCAGGTTGTTCCTGGCCAGTCCACGCAAGGTGCTGACGCGTGACGATATCATCGCCGCGGCACCGGCCGAAAACGCCGACGCCTTCGATCGTTCGATCGATTCGCGCATCGTGCGGCTGCGCCGCAAGCTCGACACCGACACCATCACCACAATACGTGGAGCCGGCTATCGGTTCGATCCGCCGCGGCAATTCGCCGACTGACTGCCGGGTACTGGCACAATCCCTTTTTTCGGGCATCGGATTTTCCATCTCTGGGCCCGATGCTCCTGATACTCAGCGTACCAGCAGAAGCGATGGCCCCACCGGCATGTCACTGCCCATGGTGAGTTCGCTTGCATGGGCGCGGTCCCTGAGAAGCATGGTGGCAATGCCGGCAAAGCCGAGCAGGCCTTGGGCGTAAAGCAGTGCGGACAGCACCGAAGCAGCGAATTTCGTTTTCATCGTCGCAGTTCCCCAAAAATGCCAATTCTCTAGAAATGAACCTGTTGCGGGTCGCTTCAGGATACCCCCGAAGTGCCCGCGCCGCCCACGGAGCCCCCCGTCGCGGCGCGGGCCTTCGGTCCTCTCGGCAGCAAGTTGCCGGAGGCGCCGCGCAAACCCGTCAGCCTAAGGCCGACCCGCCAGAGGGCCTTTAGCCGGGCGATGCGCAGGCTGGAAACAATCCAGACCGTGGCGAAAAACAGTGCGGCATGCAGCGTCGAAATCTCGCCTGATGTCATCGCGCCGAGGCTTGTCAGCGGGGTGCCGGCAACCGTGCCGACGCCGCCGATGACCGCTGCCGCGATGCTGATCCTGAGAAGCCAGGACAGCGCGTTCGATTTCGTTCCCATGTTCGTTACCGGCTGTTTTCGTTGCGTCAACTTTGCTCGCGGCTCGTATCCGGATCATGCCGCTAGGAGCCGCGCTTTGTTGCAGGTTGGTTTCGATGCCGGCGGTTGTTCTTTCACATGACGCCAATTCGCACTTTCGTTTGGGGGCGGATACTCATGTTCCGACTCTTGGTCTTGGCTGGGCGGGCCTGCCGAGCCTTTCTAGCCAGGCTTATAAGGAGGCGTTTGTTAACTAGTGGAAACAGATTCGAAACAGAAACGAGTGTTTTGCGAAATCACGTCGAAACATGACGTTGGGATAAGCGGCTATCGAATTGGAGCCGGCCTAACCGGCAGAGAGAGGGGACTTCATCATGCATACCGCCATTTCCGCCAAACTCATCAACATCACCGCCGCTGCCTTGACTGGTGCAGCACTGCTGCTCGGCGCCGGCTCGGGTGCGGCGCACGCCGCCAACAAGATCGTGGCGCGCGTTTCGCTTTCGCAGCAGATCATGGAAGTCTCCGTCGACGGCCGGCCGACCTTCGCCTGGAAAGTCTCCACCGGCGACCGGGCCCATGTGACGCCGACCGGCTCGTTCAAGCCGACCCGCATGCATGAAATGTGGTACTCGAAGAAATACGACAACGCCCCGATGCCGCACTCGGTCTTCTTCAGCGGCGGCTATGCGGTGCACGCGACCTACGCGATCAAGCGCCTCGGCCAGCCGGCTTCGCATGGCTGCGTGCGGCTGCACCCCGACAACGCCGCCGATTTCTACCAGCTCGTCGAAACCTTCGGGGCGACCAACACCAGCATCGTCATCGTCAAGTAGCAGGCTGTGACCGACGGCGTGTCAGCATGCTGCCGCGCCTCGAGGCTCCCGCTGGAAAACGCTGCGGTATCGAGCACAGCTCGAACCGGGTATCGAGCCCAGCCAAAAGAAAGAGGCCGGGAGATTCCCGGCCTCTTTTCTTTTGCTTCCATCGATTTGTCCTGCACATTTCCGGGCGGGACTCCCTCGACCGCCCTAGCTCGGCAGTGCCGGCATCAGCTTGGGGTCCGGCTTCTCCGCCAAATGAGGCAGATCCTTGCTGGCGATGAAGGTGTAGAACATGGGCACGACGAAGAGCGTGAACAGGGTTCCGACCAGGATGCCGGTGAAGATGACCAGGCCCATCGAATAGCGGGCCGCGGCACCAGCGCCGCTGGACGTGATCAGCGGCACCACGCCGAGC
Source organism: Mesorhizobium sp. M1342 (assembly GCF_040317955.1). NCBI lineage: Bacteria > Pseudomonadati > Pseudomonadota > Alphaproteobacteria > Hyphomicrobiales > Phyllobacteriaceae > Mesorhizobium > Mesorhizobium sp. M1342. Next base: position 65,597 of record NZ_JAMYLI010000024.1, read on the forward strand.
GCCATCGCCGCTGTCGTCATCAGGATCGGCCGCAGGCGCACCTTGGCCGAGGCGATGATGGCGTCGCGCCGCCGCATGCCATGTTTTTCACGCTGCTGGTTGGCGAACTCGACCAGCAGGATGCCGTGCTTGGTTATCAGACCGATCAGTGTGATCAGGCCGACCTGCGTGTAGATGTTGAGCGTGCCGAGGCCCAGATTGAGCGGCACGATCGCGCCGAAGATCGACAGCGGCACCGCCATCATGATGATCAGCGGGTCGCGGAAGCTTTCAAACTGCGCCGCCAGCACCAGATAGATGACGACCACGGCGGCCGCGAAAGCGATCAGGATGGTGTTGCCCTGTTCCTTTTCCTGCCGCGATTGACCGGAATAGTCGAGGAAGAAGGTGTCGGGCAGGCTCTCCTTGGCAATGTCCTCCAGCGCCTTCAGCCCGTCGCCGGTCGTGACGCCGGGCAGCGGGAGCGCCGAAATCGTCGACGAATTCAGCTGGTTGAACTGCTCGATTGCCGCCGGCGCCGCATTGGTCGAAATCTTGACCACCGCCGATAGCGGCACCATCTCGCCCGTCACGCTGCGCACGAAGTATTCGCCGAGCTTGTCGGGGTTGTCGCGAAACTCTTGCGGCACCTGCGGGATGATGTCGTAGCTGTTGGAGTCGCGGTCGAACTGCGCCACTTCGGCGCCGCCGACCAGCAAGGTCAGCGTGCGGCCGATATCGGCGATCGGCAGGTTCAGCGCCGCGGCGCGGTCGCGGTCGATGGTCACCGTCACCTCCGGCGCGTCATAGGCCATCGAATTCTGCACGACGATGAAGCGGCCGGAGGCCTGCGCCTTGTTCTTGATCTGCTCGGCCACCTCGTACACCTCCGAGGAAGCGCCCGTCGATCGCACCACCATGGAAATGGGCAGGCCGCCACCGGAGCCCGGCAACGTCGGCGGTGCAAAGACGAAAGCCTCGACACCGGCCACTTTGGCGATACGGGCCGTAATGTCGGCTTGCAGTTCCTTCGAATTGCGCTTGCGTTCCGCCCAGTCCTTGAAGGCATAGCCGACGAAGGCGCTGTTTGTCGTGCCGCCGAAGGCGACGGCCGAGAACTGCGCCCGTGTTTCGGGAATATCCTTCACCAGGCCGAGGATCTGGTTGACGTATGTCTCGGTGTAATCGGAGGTCGCATAACGCGGCCCCGTCACAATCGAGAGCAGAAAGCCCTGGTCTTCTTCCGGCGCCAGTTCGCTCGAGGTCTTGGTGAACATGAAGCCGGTGACGCCGACAAGCGCAAGCACGATGATCAGCGTCAATGGGCGATAGTTCAGTGATCCGGTGACGGCCCGTTCATAGACATGCTCGACGCGCGCGAAGGTGCCGTCGACAATGCGCTGGAAACGGCCCGGCGTGCCGGACTTCAAGAGGCGTGCCGACATCATCGGGGTGATGGTGATGGCAATGACACCCGACAGCACCACCGAGCCGGCGAGCGTGACCGCGAATTCACGGAACAACGCGCCGGTCAGGCCGCCGGTGAAGGCCAGCGGCGCGAACACGGCGGCCAGCGTCATGGTCATGGCAACGATGGCCGACGATATTTCGCGCATACCGCTGAACGCGGCCTGCATCGGCGACATGTGGTCTTCTTCCATATGGCGATGGATGTTCTCCACCACCACGATGGCGTCGTCGACGACCAGGCCGATCGCCAGAACCATGGCCAGCAGCGACAGCAGGTTGATCGAGTAGCCGACCGCAAACAAAAGGAAGCAGACGCCGATCAGCGACAACGGGATGGTGATGATAGGCATCATCACCGACCGGAAGGAGCCAAGGAACAGAAGAATGACGACGATGACGATGGCAACCGCCTCGGCGATGGTCTTGAACACCTCTTCGATCGAGGCGCTGATCTGCCCGGTCGCGTCGTAGACGACCTCGATCGTCATTCCCTTCGGCAGTGTCTCCTGAATCTGTGGCACCAGCTTGGTGAGCGCCGCCGCCGTGGTCAGCGGATTGGCCGCCGGCGTCGGGAAGATGGCGAGGAAGGTGCCGGGCTTGCCGTTGAACGAGACCCTGGTGTCGGTGTTCTCGGCGGCGAGTTCGACGCGAGCCACGTCGCGCAACCGCACCACATTGCCGTCAGTCGAGCGCAGCGGCAGCTCGGCGAAGGCCTCCGGCGTCTGCAATGTCGAGCGCACGGTGATCGAGGAAACGACATACTCGTTCTGGGTGTTGCCGGGCGCCGACAGGAAGTTGGAATTGTTGATCGCCGTCAGCAGTTCGGAGGCCGTCACGCCGCGCGCGGCAAGCTTGACCGGATCGATCCAGACGCGCATCGAGTATTCCTGGGCGCCGAAGATCTGCACGTCGGCGACGCCTTCGACCGTCGACATGCGCGGCCTGATGACGCGCTCGATATACTCCGTAAGCTGCTCCTTCGTCATGTTCGGATTTTGCATCGAGATGTACATCATCGCGAACTGCTGGCCGGTGCCCTTGACGATGACAGGGTCCTTCGATGCGTCCGGCAAGGTGCCGCGCACGCCCTGGACCTTGGACAGAACTTCAGTCAGCGCGACGTCGGGGTTCGAGCCGAGCTTCATCTGCACCGTCACGGTGCTGGAGGACGGGCGGCTGGACGAGGTGACGTAGTCGATGTTTTCGGTCGAGGCGACGGCGCGCGCGATCGGGGCGGAAATGAAGCCCTGGATCAGATCGGCGCTGGCGCCCGGATAGGCCGTGGTGATGGTGATCGCCGTTTCGTCGACCTTCGGATACTGCCGGATCGACAGGTTGAAGATGCCCTGGAAACCCAGAAGCAGGATCATGCAGCCAAGGACCGTCGAAAGAACAGGCCGGCGAATGAAGAGATCGGAGATGCTCATTGCTGGCCGGCCTGCTTGTTTGCCGATTTGGTCGGGTCGATGGTGTTGTCCACAACGACGGACATGCCGTTGAAGAGGCGGTTCTGACCGGCGGTGACGACTTCGTCGCCAGCCTTCAGCCCCTCGACGATCTCGACCATGCCTTGATTGCGGCGGCCGGGCTTGACGAACACCTGCGACAGCACGAGCGCGGGCTTGTCACCTTCCGCCGCCGGCTTGGCCGCATCGGGAGCCTGGTCAGTCGGCTTTGCCGCATCGGCGGTGGGCTTGGCAGCATCAGCCGCCGGCTTCATGGCATCGGCCGGCTTGGTGTCCGCAGGCTTGGCATCAGCCGATTTGTCGGCTGCCGGCGCGGCGGGTTTTTCCTCCGGCTTGGCAGCTGGCGCCGCCTCGGCGGGTTTGGCTGGCTGCACCACGAAGATGTAGTCGCCATAGAGACTTGTCGTCAGCGCCGTCTGCGGCAGGGTCAGCACGTTCTGCTCTTCGGGCAGCTCGACACGCACCTGCACGAACTGGCCGGGGGTCAGCTTGCCATCGGGATTGGCGACTTCCGCCCGGATGTTCACCAGCCGGCTGGACGAGTCGATCTTCGGGTCGATGCCGCGAATGGCGCCTGCGAATGGCCTGTCCTCACCGCCAAAGCCCAATCGAATCGTCTGGCCTATCTTGAGCAAGGCGAGTTGCTGTTCGGGAACCGAGAAATCGACCCGCATCGTGTCGAGATCCTGCAATGTCACCACGGCGGTGCCGGGCGCCAGATACTGGCCGATATCGATCCTCGGAATGCCCACCGTGCCGCCGAAAGGCGCCGTCAACTGCTTCTGCTCGAGCACGGCCTGCAGCTTGGTGACCTGAGACGCCGAGGCCGAGGCCGCCGCACGCGCCGTGTCCAGCGTCGAGTCGGAGCCAACGCCACGCCTGGTCAGTTCGATGGCGCGGGCAAGCGATGTCTGATCGAGCGCGGCCTGAGCCTTCTGTGCGTCGAGATCGGCGCGCTCGACGGCGTCATCGAGCTGCAGCAGAACCGCATTGTCCGCCACCTTCTGGTTGGCATGGAAAAGGATGTCCTTGACGATACCGGTGGTCTCGACCGTCAGGTCGACACCGCGCACGGCCTTGACCGTACCGATCGCCTCGACGCCGGGCGTCCAGGCCGAAGGCTTGGCGATGGTTGTCGAAACGGTTGCTGCCGGCGGCTTCATCGATGCGAAGTACTGCTTGATGCCGTTGTCACGCAGGAAGTTGAAGCCCACGATGCCGCCGACCACGACGACGAGCAGGGCCAAAACCAGAACAATGATAAATATACGGAGTATGCGCTTGAACAAGGAAGTCCCCTCAGTCGAAAATCCGGCGCGAAGCGCGGATATCGGGACACATATCGACTGCGGGTCCCGATTTCAAATAATGGCGGTCTTACTGTACCGTCTGGACGGTCTTGTCAATTGGGCCTAAGCTTGCGATGGGAGGCACCATGAGAGCCCAACGACCGAATTCGCGCGAGAAGATTCTCGCCGCGGCGGCTGATGTTGCCCGGGAATCCGGACCAGGCAGCCTGTCGCTGGATGCCGTCGCCAGCCGTGCCGGCGTGTCGAAAGGAGGGCTCCTCTACAACTTCCCGACCAAGGCCAAATTGATGCAAGGTTTGGTCGAAGGCTATCTGCGTGAGTTCGAGCACGCGCTGGAAGCCGCCCGCACAAATGACAAGGACGAAAATCCCCTGGCCGTCTACATCAGGCTGTCGGCCAATGATTGCGAGGAAAAGCAGCCGTCGGCGTCCTGGATCTTCTCGGCCATCGCCGAGGATCCCGATTTCATGATGCCGATAAAGACCTTCAAGCGGCAGCTTTTCGAGCGGCTGAAGGGCGAAACGCCGGATCTCAAATCGCTATTGATCTGCTATCTCGCCATCGAGGGATTGCGCAGCATGAACCTCTTCGATTCGGATGTCCTGTCGAAAGACGAGCGCGAGCTGTTGGTATCGTCCCTGCTCGAGATTGCCAAATAGGTCGCCCACCCGCTTTTCGGCCAGGCCTGTGCGTCAACGCGGTTCGCCGGCGTCACACAGGGTTCATCGTGCGGCCATAGCGTTCTTCCCAGTTCTTTGCTGCAATGCATCTGGAGTGGGACATGGTGGATATAGTTCCAGCGAGGCGGGCATTCCGAGACCGGATCATCCGCTGGAACAATCGGGCAGCGCGAAGTGGTTCCTGCCCGCCTTCGGCGTGCGCAGCGCCGCCCCATTGCAGCCGGAACCGTTCGCCGCCATCGTTCCGGCAACGCCCGACGCAATTTGCTGCTTGCCTGAGTGCTGACGCTGCCGTGCTCGATCACGCTCGGCCCTGAAGGCTTTAGTCTAGCATTTGCTTCCGGCGGCCAGTAGCGGGGTGTCTCCTGGTTGGATTCCGCTGCTCGTTCGACGCGAGAGTTTCGGGATAGCGGCGATCAACTCTTGGGTATAGGCCTGCTGCGGACGATCCAGAACGTCTTCCGTATTGCCATACTCAACCAGCTTGCCGTGCTGCATGACCGCAACGTGCTCGCAGAGATAACGCACCACGCCCAGATCGTGGGAAATCAGGATCAGCGTCAGCGACAATTCGCGGCGCAGCCGCGCAAAGAGGCCGAGCACCTGGGCCTGGATGGTGACGTCCAGAGCGGAGGTGACTTCATCGGCGATCAAGATCTCGGGCTCCAGCGCCAGGGCTCTGGCGATGCCGACGCGCTGCCGCTGGCCGCCGGAAAGCTGCGTGGTGCGTCGGTCCAGCAACTGGCGTGGCAATTCCACTTTTTCCATCAGCTCACGGATCCGCTCCGGGATGTCTCTTTCCGGGCAGATGTTCTGTTGCCGCAGCGGTTCGGCGAGAGTTCGCGCAACCGTAAACGCCGGGTTGAGGGACATGAACGGGTCCTGGAACACCATCTGCAGTTTGCGAACCTGCTCCGGTCGGCGCTGCCTCAGTGCGCGATCGAGCGATTGGCCGTCCACCTCGATCTCTCCTTGTTGCGGCTGCACAAGGCCTGCAATAGCCCGGGCTATGGTGCTCTTGCCGGAACCGGACTCGCCGACGATCCCCAGCGCCCCACCGCGCCGCAATGCCAGCGAAACATTGTCGACGGCGCGCACGATTTGCGGCGGCTTGCGCGTCGCCCAGGCCGCAAGGCTCTGCCCAGGGTAGAAGTTCACGCACAGGTTCTTCACCAGGAGATGCGGTTCCGTCGCCACGGGGCAGGCATGCGTGGTCGGCTTCATCAGCGAGGGTTGGGAAGCGATCAGGCGCTTCGTGTATTCATGGGCGGGGTCACGCAGGATCTGATCGACCGAGCCGATTTCCAGCACCGCACCGTCCTTCATGACGACGACGCGGTCGCACATTTCCGCGATCACGCCAAGGTCGTGAGAGACCAGAATGACCGACAGGTTGCGTTCACGCCGGATGCCGCGGAGCAGGTCGAGTATCTGAGCTTGCACCGTGACATCAAGTGCCGTCGTGGGCTCGTCGGCAATCAGCAGTTTCGGTTCGCAGGCAAGGGCCGCCGCAATCATCACCCGCTGACGCATGCCACCGGACAGCTCGTGAGGATAGGCGCCCGCGCGCCTTGGCGCGTCCTTGATATGCATGTCTTCGAGCAGTCCGACCGCCCGCGCATTGGCCTGCCGCCAGGATATGCCCTGATGGACCACCATCGCCTCGCCCACCTGACGCCCGACCGTCATGATCGGATCAAGATGCGCCGACGGGTTCTGGAAGATCATCGCCGCTTGCCCGCCGCGCAGCCGGCCCAGCTCGGCATCCTTCATGGCGAGGACATCGCTGCCCTCGAACATGATCCGGCCCGACTTCACCAGTGCGTTGCCGGCAATCAGCTTGAGGATGGCTCTGCAGGCCACCGTCTTGCCCGATCCGGATTCACCGACGATCCCAAGGACCTCTCCCGCTTTTAGTGAAAAGCTGACGCCGCGCAGGGCGTGGACGTCGCCAAAATCGGTGGTGAAGTCGATGGTGAGGTTCTCGACGCTGACGAGGTCGCTCATCTCAGGATTCCGTGTTCAGGAGGCGGGCGAGACCATCAGCGGTCAAGGAGAGGCCGAGCGCCAGAAGGCAGATGGCGATGCCTGGGAAGATCGCAATCCACCATGCGGTCGTCAGGTAGGTCTGCCCATCCGCGATCATGGCGCCCCATTCGGGCGTCGGCGGTTGTACGCCGAGGCCGAGAAAACCCAATGATGATCCGAGCACGATGGCCAGCACGGCATCGGTCATGACGAAGACGATCGATGGGACGATGGCATTCGGCAGGATGTGGAACAGCATGATGCGCAAATGCCCAAAACCCATGCCACGTGCCGCCAGCACGAAATCGACGCCGCGCAGCACCAGCGCCTGGCTCCGCACAAGTCGGGCATAGCTGACCCAGTTCACCAAGGTGAGCGAGATGAAGTAGCTCTTGAGGCCGGGCCCCAGCACGGCCACGATGGCGATCACGAGGACGAAATAGGGAAATGATACGGTGACCTCGAGGATGCGCATCAGCACCGCATCGATCCTGCCGCCCAGGTAGCCGGCGATGAGGCCGATGGTCGTCCCCAGGATGATCGGACCGACCACGCCGAAGAAGGCCATGGCGAGATCGTAGCGCGCGGCAAACAGTGTCCGCGCCAGGACATCGCGGCCGATGGCGTCCGTGCCAAACCAATGCTCGGCGCCAGGTGGTTTCAGCGCCTGCATCACATCGACCTTGATCGGGTCGAAACTGGTCAGCACCGGCGCCAGAATGGCCACGACGATCCAGGCCAAGGTGATGGCGCCGCCAATGGCCAAGGTTGCCGGCATCGTGCGGATCCGCGCCATGGCCAAGGGGCCGCTGCCTCGCATCACATCGCTCATAATTCCACCCGTGGGTCGAGAATGGCGGTCAAGACATCGACGGCAAAATTCGAAATGACGACACCTACGGCAAGCAGCAGGGCCACTGCCTGGACGACGAACTGGTCGTGCGTGAGAACGCCGCGGATGAGCAGGTTGCCGAGCCCTGGAATGTTGAAGACATTTTCGACAACGACCGTCCCGCCGATCAGGAAGGCGACCACGACGCCCAGCAGATTGACTGTCGGCAACAGGGAATTCCAGAACACATGCCGGGAAAAGATGTAGCTTTCCGGCAGGCCCCTGGAGCGGCAGGCGATCGCATAATCCTTGTCCAGCTGCTGAATGAAGGTCGCGCGCAGATTGCGCGCGAGGATCGGCGTCACCCCGATACCGATCGTCAGGGCCGGCAAGAACAGATGCCACAGATTGTTGATAAAGGTCGGTCCGTAACCGGATACCGGGAAAATCTTCAGCCGCAGGCAGAAGCCCATGATCAACAGCAGGCCGACAAAGTAGGACGGCACGCCGACGCCCGCGACGCAGACGAGACGGATGAGGTGATCGATCCACCGTCCGCGCTGCCGGGCAGCGGTGACCGCGAGCGCGAATGTCAACAGCAGCGAGATCACGAGGCCGTAGAGGATCAAGAAAACCGTTGGCGCGATCCGTGCCGCGATGACGCCGCTGACGGGACCCCGGAAGGCGATCGACTGACCGAAATCGCCGCGCAGGCAATTCAGCACGTAATAGAAATACTGCACGGGGATGGGCTGATCGAGACCGTATCGCGCCCGCACGAATTCGATCGCCTCCTGACTGGCCTTGGGGCCAAGCATGAGGCGAACCGGATCGCCGGGTGTCATTTGCAGCAGCAGGAAGGTGATCACACTGATACCCAGCAGCACGGGGATCAACTGTATCGGCCGTCTAAGCACGAAGGAGAATCGATTCATGGTCGGGATCCTGGTGTCAAATCGATGCGAGACGGGGACGAAGTGTCTCGTCCCCGTCTCGCATCCTGTGCCGATCAATCCAGGCTGGTCCCGCCGATGGACGAGAATTGCAGGCCGACGTTCAGGACCAACCCTTTCACGCTCGGGGCGTAGGCGTTGAGCCACGTCGGGTGATAGAGCGCCACCTGCGCCACCTCGTCCACCACGGTCTTCTGGATCTGGGCATAGAGCTCGGCCCGTTTGGCATTGTCCGCCTCGCCCGAGGCTTCATCGATCAGTTTGTCGACCGTTTCGTTGTTGTAGCGGGTGTAGTAGGACTTGTTGTCGCCCGCGCCCCAGACGCACCAGCGCAATGCGTTGTCGGGATCTCGCGTCTCGTTGTACCACCAGTTCATTTCCGCCTGATACTCGCCATCGGCGAGGCGGGTCCATGCCTGGGTTGAATCGATCTTGGCAATGTTGACGGTGATGCCGACTTCCGCCAACTGCGCCTGGATCAGCACCGCCGCCTTTTCCTCGTCGGCACTTCCGGCATTCTGGATGAGTTCGAAACTGGCTCCGGTCTTGCCGGATTCTGCCAGCAGGGCCTTGGCCTTTTCGACGTCTCGGGCAATGACTGGCAGCGATTTGTCGAAGAAATCGAGCGTCGGGCTCATGATGGAACTGGCCGGCGTGCCGAGACCCAGCGTCACCGCGGCATTGATGGCCGTGCGGTCGATGCCATAGCTGACGGCCTGGCGGAATTTGAGGTCGTTGAAGGGTTCTGCCGAATGGTTGATCAGCATGTCATAGGTGGTGCTCGAAGGTTCAGGGTCGGCCCGGAAGCCGGCGGCCTTCAACTCGGCCATGCGCGGGGCCGGAACTGCGAGGCAGACGTCGAGTTCGCCCGCCTGCAACATCGAGACCCTGGTGTTGTCGTCCGGGACATAGCGGAATTCGACGCCGTCGATCTTGGGCTCGCCTTGGCGGTAATAATGCTCGTTGCGGCCAAGGACCACGCGGTCTCCCGGCTTCAATTCGACGAATTTGAACGGCCCTGATGTGACCGGCGCCTTGGCGAAAGCGTCGTCGCCCATTTTCTCGACCGCTGCCTTCGGCACGATGCCGGTATTCCAGATTTCGGTCAGCGTCAGGAAGGGCGTGAATTTGCGGTCGAGCGTCATCACCACTGTCCTGGCGTCCTTTGCCTCGACCTTGGTCAGGGGCTGAAACGGCGCCGCATAGGCGGAATCCTTCTGGAAGCGCATGCGGTTCCAGCTGAACGCCACGTCCTCGGCCGTGATCGGCGACCCATCGGAAAATTTGGCCTCGCGCAGGTGGAAGGTATAGGTCTTGCCGTCATCCGCGATGTCCCAGCTCTCGGCAAGGCCCGGGCCGACTTCTGTGCGATCGGCATTGGCATGCAGCAGGCGTGCATACATCATGCCCTGGATAAGGATATCGGCTCCGTAAGTGGTTTTGATCGGGTCCAGGGTGAGAACCTCGGCCCCATAGGCCATACGCAGTATCTTGCTGCCGTCAGCATTGGCTCGAAGCAATGTGGCCGGCAACGTCGCGATGCTGAAGCCGGCAAACGCCGCACTTTTGAGGAATACTCTGCGGTCCATGACAATCTCCCATTTTCGTTGATGATGTTCCCGGGGCGGTTCCATGCTTGTTGGTTCAAGCAGTCCTTGTTGGTTCAAGCAGTCTTGGTGATGTGGGCAGGTGGTTTGCGCTGGTGCCAGGCGTAGTCGGCCTCAAGCACCGCACCTAGCCGTAGCAGCAGATCGTCGCGTCCGAATGCGGCGACAAACTGCACGCCGATCGGCAGGCCGTTTTGCGTCCAGCCGAGCGGCAGAGATATCGCCGGCGATCCAGTGCCGTTGAAGAGCGCGCTGAACGTCTCCTTCGGCGCCAGATCGGCGAACACCGTATCGATGTCGCGGCCGGGACGATCCGGGTTGTACGTGCCGAGCAACTCCGGCGAGATCGCGCAAGTCGGCGTCACCAGCACGTCATGGACGGCCAGGAATTCGCCAACCGTCCGCGTGATCTGGTCATAAACAGCGAGGGCCGCGATCAGGCTTGCCGCGTCCAGCGTTCGGCCATGGCGATAGACAGCAAGTGTCGTCTGCTGCAGGCAGGCCTCTTCGACTGGCCGTCGCAGCAAGCCCGCCAACTCGTCGAGCGACTGCGCCGTAGAAGCTGCCCAGATCACTTTCTGTGCCGCCAGATAGCGCTCATAATCGAACACAGGCCCGGCTTCGACGACCTTGTGGCCCAGTTGCTCCAGCCTCTTGCCCACTTCGAGAACTGCCGCCTTCACCTCGGCGTCGAGCGGATAGCCGGACCAGGACGTTGTACACAGGGCGATGCGCAAAGCCTTTGGTGGCGTCTTGATCGCCTGGGCATAGCTGGTGGTTGGAGGGACGATCTCATAGCTGTCGCCGGGAAGCGCACCAGACCCCAGATCAAGCAAAGCCGCCGTGTCGCGGATCGAGCGTGTCAGCATGAATGAAATGGCGAGACCCAGCATTGGCGCATTCGATTCCGGCGCACCGCTGATCCGGCCACGAGACGGCTTCAGGCCGACGACACCACAAAAGGCGGCGGGGGTGCGAATGGAGCCGCCACCGTCGGCGCCTTGCGCGAAGGGAACGATGCCGGCGGCAACGGCTGCCGCTGCGCCGCCGCTCGATCCCGAAACACCCCTGCTGGTATCCCAGGGGTTGCGTGTCGCACCATAGAGGGAGGATTCGGTTGCCGCCGCTATGCCGAATTCCGACGTGGTGGTGCGCCCGATATTGGCAAGGCCGCCGGATCGCATTTTCACCCAGAAGGCGTGATCGTCGCCGCAGATGAAACCCTTGGCAAGAACGCTGCCGAACTCTCCCGGCCGGCCGGCTTCGATGGGGAAATCCTTGGTCAATGTCGGCATGCCGTGGAAAGGTGCGGGTCCGGGATCCTCGCCGAGCGCTTCGATCGCATCGGCATAGGTTTCGATCACGGCATTGAGCTGCGGATTGACCGCGGCGATCCCTGAAAGGATGCAGTTTCCCAGTTCGCGCGGCGTAACTTCCCGCTTGCGCAGGAGATCGGCCAGACCAACGCCGTCATAGGCGGCGTATTCCGTCAACTTCATGCGCTTGCCCTGACTGTCCACGGTTTCAGCAACGGGTGATGCATCGTCATTCTTCGCCTTCTTCTTTGATGTGCCGTGCGACGCGCCGTGGCGGCTTGTGGAAGGTCCGCAGGATCCCGGCGATATCCTCCAGCTCATTCATCCGCGTCTCGGCCGATTTGCCGAGTTTCTCGGCAACGGAATGCGTGAGGAGGTTCAGAACCGAACTTATCGCGGCCGTCGAATCCCAGTACAGGTCGACGCGCGTCGATACTTCGAGCGCCAGTTTTGTGTATTCAGATGCCCAATGACTGTATTTGTCGGTAACGATGATCAGAGGAATCTTCCGGCGCTTGATCTGGGCGCAAAGCCGAAAGCTCATCGCGGCGTATTCCGCTGTGTCGATCAGCAGGACACAAGAATTTTCGCCGCTGTCGGTGAGGATTTCCGAGAACGTGCCGCCCAAACCTTCGGCAAAGCGGACATCGCTCCGCACCCAGCGCAGACGCGTCGCGAAATCGAGCCCCAATCCCTTCACTGCCTGGAAGCTGACGCAGTTCACGCGATCACAGGTGCTCAGCAGATGAACAATTTCGGACCACATCTCGCCCTGGGCAAGGCCATAGGCCGCGGTCAAGGCCTGCTGCTCCATCTCCAGGCTGCGAGCCAACCGCTCCCGCTTTTCGCCGCCGATGCGGAAACGCAACTCGGCACTGTCCAGGCCCGGGCCTCCGGCTTTCGGTGCGGAGCGCAGGCCACGCTTCATTTCCTTGAGATCGGTGTAACCGAGACGCCGTACGAAACGGGTGACGCTTGCCTCGCTTACACCGGCGCCGACGGCAATGGTGGCGCCAGTTTCAAAGGGAATGTCATGGATGTTGGCGAGCAGGTATCGCGCAATTGCCTGCTCGGTCCGGGCGAAATCCAGCCAGCCCTCACGCAACCTGGCTTCCAGCGCACTGGCCACCTCAGTCTCTCCGGACACAGCCTTCCCGCCAGGCGTTTTCGTCTTCATCGACCGCTGTCCCTTGGCAGACCTATTTGGAACAGACCGGAAAATGCCACCCCAGGAAGCGCACTCCATTTCCAGTCGTGACGCGACGCTAGCACGCGAGAACACGCCATGAAAGATAAATTTTATAGTTTTATATTCCGGTATTTTTATTTCACAGCCGTCCATAATCCCAAAAAGCGTTCCGCGCTGGCGTTGTTCCAGCGCGACTGCGAGCGAACCTGTCTTTGCGCGCCGCGCGGTTCCCAGCTTCGTTTTCCTCCGTGGTTCGGGCTGCCGGGAAAGTGGTTTTAAGCACGAGAATCTGGACATTAGTCTTGACAGAAATACAGATGTTCAATACCCGTCAGGCAATCGAACAAGCCTGCATTATGGGAGGAACGAGCGGTATGGCTTCCAATGTTTCGTTGACGGGCCTTGCCCGCGATCTCGAGGAACGCGCCAAGTCGGGCAAGCCTATCCGTATCGGCCTGATCGGCTCGGGCGAGATGGGAACCGACATCGTCACTCGTGTCGCCCATATGTCGGGCATCGAGATCGGCGCCATTTCCGAACTGAACCTGCCTGCCGCCAGCAAGGCCGTCGATATCGCCTTTCAGGAAACCGGGCACGCGCGCGAAGTCTCGAGCGCGTCCGCGATGACGGCGGCGATGGAAGCCGGCAAGGTCGCGGTGACCAACGACGCCAATCTGGTCATCAACAACGATCTGATCGACGTCGTCATCGACGCCACCGGGGTTCCCGCCGTCGGCGCCGAGATCGGGCTGCGCGCCATGGAACATGGCAAGCATCTGGTGATGATGAATGTCGAGGCCGACGTCACCATCGGCGCCTATCTGAAGAGCGAGGCCGACCGGCTCGGCGTCACCTATTCGCTGGGCGCCGGCGACGAGCCGTCCTCCTGCATGGAACTCATCGAATTCGTTTCGGCCATGGGCCATCCGATCGTTGCCGCAGGCAAGGGCAAGAACAATCCGCTCAACATCGACGCCATTCCCCCCGACTATGAGGAGGAAGCCAAGCGCCGGCACATGAATGTGCGGATGCTGGTCGAATTCGTCGACGGCTCCAAGACCATGGTCGAGATGGCGACAATCGCCAATGCCACCGGCCTGATTCCAGACAAGGCCGGCATGCATGGCCCGGCGGCGACGCTTGGCGAACTGTCCAAGGTGCTGGTGCCGCAGAAGGATGGCGGCGTGCTGTCGAGGGTCGGCGTCGTCGACTATTCGATCGGCAAGGGTGTCGCGCCCGGCGTCTTCGTCGTTGCCGATATGTCGCATCCGCGCATCTCCGAGCGCATGGAAGATTTGAAGATGGGCAAGGGCCCGTATTTCACTTTCCATCGTCCCTATCACCTGACCTCGCTCGAAGTGCCGCTGACCTGCGCGCGCGTCGTGCTCTACGGCAAGGCCGACATGGTGCCGCTGGCCAAACCGGTGGCCGAAGTCGCCGCCGTGGCCAAGAAGGACATGAAGCCCGGCGAGAAGCTCGATGCGATCGGCGAATATTGCTATCGTGCCTGGATCATGACGACGCCTGAGGCGCGCGCCGCCAAGGCCATTCCCTGCGGCCTGCTGCAGGGCGGCTCGGTCACCGCGCCGATCAAGAAGGGCGAGCTCATAACCTACGCGAATGCAGCGCCCGCGGCGGGCTCCAAGATCGCCGAACTGCGCGCCCGCCAGGACAAGCTCGTCTATGGGTCCGTGGGAGCGTGATCATGGCCACAGCCAGCAAAGCCGTCACTGACAGTCGCGCCAATCTGCCCTTCGTCTACCGCCACTACAGCGCCGAGCAGCTCAGGGAGGTGCTCCATAAGATGTACCTGATCCGCCGCTTCGAAGAGGGCGCGGAGGAGTGCTACACGCGCGGTCTCATCCACGGCACCATGCATTTGTCGATCGGCCAGGAAGCCAGCGCCATGGGCATCTGCATGCCGCTTGCCGAGGATGACCAGATCACCTCGACGCATCGCGGTCATGGCCACTGCATAGCCAAGGGTGCCGAGGTCAAGCGCATGTTCGCCGAGTTCTTCGGCAAGACCACAGGCTATTGCAAGGGCCGTGGCGGCTCGATGCACATCGCCGATGTCGGCAAGGGCAATCTCGGCGCCAATGGCATCGTCGGTGGCGGCATCCCGATCGCCGTCGGGGCGGCATTGTCCTCCAAGATGATGAAGACCGGCAAGGTCGTGGTCTCCTTCTTCGGCGATGGCGCCAACAATGAAGGCGCTTTCCACGAGGCGCTCAACATGGCGGCGGTCTGGAAGCTGCCTGTCATTTTCGTCTGCGAGAACAATGGCTATGGCATGTCGACATCGACGGCCCGCTCGACCGCGGTCAAGAACATCGCCGAGCGCGCCGCCGCCTATTCGATGCCGGGTGTCATCGTCAACGGCAACATCTTCTCCGAGGTCGCTGAGGCGTCTCATCAGGCTATCGCCCGAGCCCGCGCCGGCGAGGGGCCGACGCTGATCGAGTCCAAGACCTACCGCCATCGCGGCCATTCCAAGAGCGACCGCAACCGCTATCGCACCAAGGAAGAGATCGAGGACTGGATGTCGAACCGCGATCCGATCACTCTGTTCGAAAGCGAGCTCAGGGAATTCGGCTTCATCGACGACAAGGGCATCGAGGCCATTCGCGATGCCGTGGCGCAAGAGATCGCCGAGGGCATCGAGTTCGCCAATGCGAGCCCATCGCCCGATATCAGCGAGACCGGAAATTACGTGTATACGGAGCAGGCGTGATGGACGCGATGGTGCGTGAACTGAGCTACGCCCAAGCGATCCAGGAAGCCATGGCGATCGCCATGGACATGGACGAACGCGTTTTCCTGATGGGCGAGGATATCGGTGTCTATGGCGGCGCCTTCCAGGTCACCGGCGACCTGGTCGAACGTTACGGCGCTGACCGCGTCATCGACACACCGATTTCGGAACTGGGTGGCGCGGGCGTTGCGGTGGGCGCTGCTCTCACCGGCATGCGGCCGATCTTCGAGTTCCAGTTTTCCGATTTCGCCACGCTTGCCATGGAGCAGATCGTCAACCAGGCGGCCAAGATGCGCTTCATGCTGGGCGGCGAGGTTTCGGTTCCCGTGGTGATGCGCTTTCCCGCCGGTTCCGGGACTGGTGCGGCGGCTCAGCACAGCCAGAGCCTCGAGGCCTGGCTCGGCCATGTGCCGGGTCTGAAAGTCATCCAGCCGGCGACGCCCTATGATGCCAAGGGTATGCTTTTGGCGGCGGTCGCCGATCCCGATCCAGTCATGATCTTCGAGCACAAGCTGCTCTACAAGATGAAGGGACCGGTGCCCGAAGGCTATTACACCGTGCCGATCGGCAAGGCCGATATCCGCCGCGAGGGCCGGGATCTGACCATCGTCGCCACCTCGATCATGGTGCAGAAGGCGCTCGACGCAGCTGCCGCGCTGGAGAACGAAGGCATCGACGTCGAAGTCGTCGATCTCCGGACCATCCGGCCGATGGACAAGCAGACCGTCATCGACAGCGTCAAGAAGACGTCGCGGCTGCTATGCGTCTACGAAGCGGTCAAGACGCTGGGCATCGGCGCCGAAGTCAGTGCCATGATCGCCGAGAGCGAGGCTTTCGATTATCTCGATGCGCCGATCGTGCGGCTGGGCGGCGCCGAAACGCCGATCCCCTACAATCCGGAACTTGAGAAAGCGACGGTGCCGCAGGTTCCCGACATCATCACCGCCGCGCGCGACCTCGTGAAAGGGGTTCGCTGAGAAATGCCGACCGAAGTCATTCTTCCCAAGGTCGACATGGACATGGCGACCGGACAGATCTCGCGCTGGTTCGCCGAGGAGGGCGCGCACGTCAAGAAGGGCGATGTGCTGTTCGAGATCGAGACCGACAAGGCGGCGATGGAGATCGACGCGCCGGCCAGCGGCGTCCTGCGCGATGTCAGCGGCAAGGAAGGTGTCGATATTGCGGTCGGCGCTGCCGTCGCGTGGATTTATGCTGACGATGAGGCTTATGGGGCTGATGTCGCTGCGACAAAGCAGGACAAAGCGCCAATCTCCCCACCCGTGGGGGAGATGTCGGCGAAGCCGACAGAGGGGGGCACTGCCCCGCCAACGTCGCATGCTGTCACGCCCCCCTCTGCCCTGCCCTCTTTGCCGCCACTTGGCATCTCCCCCACAAGGGGGGAGATTGGCCAATCGCCATCGGCCGGCCGTGCAACACCGCTTGCCCGACGCTTGGCCCGCGAGGCGGGTCTTGCCCTTGCCAGCATTGCCGGCACCGGCCCGCATGGCCGGGTGGTGAAGGCGGATGTCGACGCGGCGATTGCCGGTGGAGGTGCTGCCCAGGCGGCGCCTGCCGCCAAGGCTCCTGCTGGCGCTCCTGCGCCTGCGGTGAAGGCAATGTCGGACGAACAGGTGCTGAAACTGTTCGAACAGGGCTCCTACGACCTCGTCCCGCATGACAATATGCGCAAGACCATTGCGCGGCGGCTGGTCGAGGCCAAGACCACCATCCCGCATTTCTACCTGACGCTCGACTGCGAGCTCGATGCGCTGCTGGCGCTGCGCACGCAGATCAACGCCGCAGCCCCGGTGAAGAAGACCGATAAGGGCGATGCGCCCGCCTACAAGCTGTCGGTCAACGACATGGTCATCAAGGCGATGGCCATGGCGCTGAAGGCAGTGCCGGATGCCAATGCCTCATGGACCGAAAGCGCCATGGTCAAGCACAAGCATGCCGATGTCGGCGTCGCCGTGTCGATCCCGGGCGGGCTGATCACGCCGATCATTCGGCATGCCGACGAAAAGACGCTGTCCACCATCTCCAACGAGATGAAGGATCTGGCCAGCCGGGCGCGCAGCCGCAAGCTGAAGCCGGAAGAGTATCAGGGCGGCACCACGGCGGTGTCCAACCTCGGCATGTTCGGCATCAAGGACTTTGCCGCCGTCATCAACCCGCCGCATGCGACCATCCTGGCCGTTGGTGTCGGCGAGGAGCGGGCAGTGGTCAAGAACGGCGAGATCAGAATAGCCACCGTGATGTCGGTGACGCTGTCGACCGACCATCGCGCCGTCGACGGCGCGCTGGGTGCCGAACTGCTGGTCGCCTTCAAGAACCTCCTTGAAAATCCGATGGGCCTGCTGGTCTGATCCACCAAGCAGAAGCCGGCGCCGAATGATGCGCCGGCTTAAAACAGAAACGACTTGTCAGGCGCCGACCCTTGACCCATGTTCTATCTGGATTGCGATCCAGGGAGGCCAAATATGCCTGCATTCGACCCATCTGACGTCAAAACCCTGTTCGGCAAGGTCATGGGCGCGTCGCCATCCGATATCAAGCTGGTGGCGCAGCGCCTGCACGACCACGCCTTCGAGCCGCGCATGTCGGCGGAGGAGACCAGGCAGCTTGTCGCCAGCCTCGGCTATGACAGCCTGGACGCGTTCTGCGCCGATATCGGCCTGCCCACGCATATCGCCGAGCGCTGGAGCCGTTTTGGTGTTTCCGGCGAGATGAAGCAGGTTTTCACGCTGTTGGCGGCGCAGCGCAAGCGGGTGGCCGAGGCGATCGCCGAATTCGAATCCATGACCCATGTCGGTGTCGAGGATTTTTTGCGCGAGCGCGGGCTCATTTAGCGGGAAACACGGGTAGCGGGAAACACCGGGGCCAGTCGAACCGGCTCAGCCGCCCTTGGCAAGCAGCGCCGTGGCGGTATCGCTGTCGGTGATCAGCACGTTGGTGTCGACGGCTTTCAGCGCGGCGAGGATCGCCGCGACCTTGCGCTTGCCGCCCGCGGCGAGAACCACATTCGGCACGTTGCTGACCACATCGAGATCGATGGCCATGACGCGGCTGTTGACCTCGTGGTCGACCAGCCCGCCGGCGGCATCGACAAAATAGCACAGCATGTTGGCGACCGCGCCCTTCGCTTTCAGCGGAGCGATCAGCGATGAGGGCACGATGCCGTGCCGGAAGATGGTGGCGTCCGGCGACATGTCGCCGACGGTGAGCAGCGCGATGTCGGCGGCGGCCGCGCGTTGGCGTACATCCTGCAGGGTCGGCTGCGCCCAGAGGAGATCGCGCAGCGAGGAATTGTCGACCGTCACCGGCGCGGTGATCTGATAGCTGTCGACCTCGAAGACGTCTGCGACCTTGGCAGCAACGATGGATGGATTGATCCATTGCGAGTGCGGCAGGCTGCCGACAAGCGCCACCACGCAGGCACGCTTCAATTGCCGGCGGGCAAGGAAGCCGAGGCTGGCATGCAGGGTCGCGCCGCCACCGATCGCCAGCGTCATGCCGTCCTGCATCTGCTCGCCGAGATAGGCCGCGACGGCATGGCCGATGGCCTTCTCCAGATGGTCATGCGCCGAAGGTGTCGGGATGACGACGGCGGCGTTCAGACCCCAGCGCTTTTCCAGTTCCCGCTCGAGCGCCACCTGCCCGGCGGTCGGTGCGTTGATCATGGTGACGACAATGCCCTCGGCGGTGCAGGAGGCCAGCGTACGCATGACCTTCACCCTGGAGACATCGAGCTTTTCGGCGATCTGTTCCTGGGTAAAACCTTCGACATAGTAGAGCCATGCCGTCTTGACGGTAAGGTCCGACGAGACCATCGGCAGGCGAGCCTGTCTGGGTTTTTCCGTGGTCATCGGTTCCTGTCCCTCATGAGCCGTGGCCTGATCGGTGCTCATCAAGGAAACACCGGCCGGATGTCAATTGATGCCGATCGCAGGCGCGTCGATTGTCGCACAGTTTTGTTCATTTGTAATTGACATCGTACATATGAACATATTTTGTGGGTTTCACGCGCTGTGTCATCCACCAGTCATATGCGCCGTGCAGGGAGGAAGAGACGGGGAGCCGGCCAGAGCCGGACCGGTCATGCACAGAAAGACAGGAGGTCTCATTGAAGACGCACTTCATCAAGCTGCTGGCCAGCCAGCTGGCGCTCGCGGCAACTTTGTTTGCCGGCGTGGCAAACGCCGAAACACTGACTCTCTACACGTCCCAGCCGGAAGCCGACGCGGCCAAGACCGTGGATGCCTTCAAGAAGGCGCAGCCGGGTATCGATGTGAATATCTATCGCTCGGGAACGAGCGACATCCTGACCAAGATGGCAGCCGAGTTTGCCGCCGGCAGCCCGCAGCCCGATGTGCTTTTGATCGCTGACGCGGTCAGCATGGAGCTGTTGAAGAAGGACGACCGGCTGCTGCCCTATCCCGAGGCAAAGCTCGACGGCATCGAAGCGGATGCCTATGATGCCGACAAGACCTATTTCGGCAGCAAGCTGATCACCACCGGCATCGTCTACAACACCGCGGCGACCGAGAAGCCGCAGCATTGGGCCGATCTTGCCAAGCCCGCCTATGCCGATGGCCTGGTGATGCCGAGCCCGCTCTATTCGGGTGCCGCCGCCTACCTGCTTTCGGGCTTCGTCGGCGATACCAACTATGGCTGGGATTTCTTCCAGAAGCTGAAGACCAACAACACCGTCAGCGTGCGCGGCAACGGTGCGGTGCTGAAGTCGGTGGCATCGGGCGAGAAGCCCTATGGCATCCTCGTCGACTTCATGGCGATGAACGCCAAGAAGAAGGGTTCCCCGGTCGAATTCGTGTTCCCCTCGGAAGGTGTGCCGGCAGTGACCGAACCGGTCGCCATCATGAAGACCGCCAGGAATGTCGATGGCGCCAAGAAGTTCGTCGACTTCATTCTTTCCGATGACGGCCAGAAGCTGGCGCTTTCGATGGGCTATCTGCCGGCGCGTGCCTCGGTCGGCCGCCCCGAATGGCTGCCGGAAGGCGTCAAGGTCAAGGTGATGTCGTTCGACACCAAGGCAATCGTCGCCAAGACCGACGCCGACAAGGCGAAGTTCTCGGAACTGTTCGGCGGCTGAGCCGGCAATCCAGTCGGCGTGCCCCTAGCGGCATGCCGACTGCGAAATCCGAGCGCATCGGCTGATCAATCCCAGGAAAAGCAATCATGTCAACACGGATCAGGGAAAGCCGGGGCCAGGAAATGGTCCTGACGGCGGCGGTGGCCATCGTCATCGTCCTGCTTTCGCTGCTGCCGATGCTGCGCCTGATCAAGGAAATCGTGGCACCCGGCGGCACGCTGTCGACCGTCGCGATAAAGGCGGGGCTCGCCAGTCCGGCGACCTGGATCGCCACCTGGCACACACTGGTCGTCGGTATCGGCGGCACCCTGCTTGCGGTGCTGTCGGGAACGCTGGTGGCAGTGCTCGTTACGCTGACCGATATCCGCGCTCGCAGCGCCATGGTGCTCTGTTACGTCATGCCCCTGATGATCGCGCCGCAGGTGACGGCGCTGGCCTGGCTGCAATTGTTCGGCCCGGCAAGCCCGTTCCTCAAGCTGTTCGGGGCGGCACCGCCGCTCGGGACCAGGAACCCGCTCTATTCGACATCGGGCATCATCCTGCTGCTCGGCGTGCAGTATGGCCCGCTGGTCTTCCTGCTGGTGCGCGCCGGCCTGCGCAAGCTGCCGCGCGAACTGATCGAAGCGGCGCGGGCGGGCGGTGCCGGCTGGTTCACCATGCTGGTCACCATCGTGCTGCCGTTGATGACGCCCTCGATCATGGCCGCCGCCGCACTCGCCTTCGTCTCCTGCGTCGGCAATTTCGGCATTCCGGCCTTTCTAGGCATTCCCGCCAACTATCTCGTGCTGCCGACGCTGATCTATCAGAAGCTGGCCGGCGGCGGCCCCGCCGTGCTCGGCGAAACCGCATTCCTGTCGGTGCTGATCGGTATCATCGCCATGGCGGGCATCCTTGCCCAGGAGATCATGAGCCGCCGCCGGGACTATCGCATCAGCTCCACGTCGCTGGCGGCTGAGCCATACGAACTCGGCCGATGGCGGCCGGCCGTGCAGGCCGGCATGTGGCTGCTGATCATCGTGGTGCTGTTCCTGCCGCTGTTCGGGCTGGTTCTGACATCGCTGGTGCCGGGCTACGGCATCGCGCTCACCGCCAAGACGGCAACCTTCGACAATTATCGCTTCGTGCTGTTCGAGCATGATGCCGCCAGCCGTGCCTTCTTCAACAGCTTCTGGCTGTCGATCGCGGCTGCGTTCTTCGCGGTCCTGGTCGCCGTGCCGATCGGCTATCTGATCGCCTGGGGCAAGCAGCGCTGGGTGCGGCTGCTCAATCTGTCGGTGGAACTGCCCTATGCTCTGCCCGGTGTGGTGCTGGCGATCGCCTCGCTGCTCATGTTCCTGCGGCCGATCCCGCTGACCGGCATCCAGCTCTACAACACGGTCTGGATCATCCTCTACGCCTATCTCGCCCGCTTCCTGGTGCTGGCGCTGCGGCCAACCATCAGCGGCTATCACCAGATCGACCGGGCGCTGGAGGAAGCGGCGCAAGTGGCAGGCGCCGGGCTGTTCACCCGCATGCGCACGATCATCTTTCCCTTGGTGGCACCGGCGGCGATCGCCGGTGGCCTGCTGATCTTCATGACGGCCTTAAGCGAACTTACCGTTTCGGCACTGCTGTGGTCGTCGGGCTCAGAAACGATCGGCGTGGTGATGTTCTCCTTCGAGCAGGGCGGCGATTCCAACTATGCGGCGGCGATGTCCGTCATCACCGTGGCGGTCACTTTCGTGCTAATGCTGGTGACCAATCTGCTTGCCCCCTACCTTCCGACCGGAGTGCTGCCATGGCGCGATTGAGCCTGGACAATGTGACCAAGAGCTTCGCCAATTTCGATGCCGTCAAGGACGTGTCGATCGACGTCGCCGACGGCGAGTTCCTGGCAGTGCTCGGCCCTTCCGGCTGCGGCAAGACGACGTTGCTGAGGCTCGTCGCCGGATTCGAGAAAGTGACGTCGGGCGAAATCCGCATCGGCAGCGAGGTCGTGTCGGGCAAGGGCGGCAGCGTCGCGCCGGAAAAGCGGCGCGTCGGCATCGTCTTCCAGAACTATGCGCTGTGGCCGCATATGACGGTGGCCGAGAACATCGGCTATTCGCTGAAGGTGGCGAAGCTCGACAAGGCCGTCGCCCGCCGGAAGGTTGAAGACGCACTGGCCCTTGTCAATCTGCAAGGGCTGGGCGAGCGTCGGCCGGCCAATCTTTCCGGCGGCCAGCGCCAGCGCGTGGCGCTGGCGCGCTGCCTTGTCGCCGCGCCCTCGCTAGTGCTGTTCGATGAGCCGCTCGCCAATCTCGACGTGCATCTGAGGGCATCGATGGAGGACGAGTTCGCATCCTTCCACAAGCGCACCGGCACCACTATCGTCTACATCACCCATGATCAGGCCGAGGCGATGGCATTGGCCGACCGCATCGCGGTGATGGATGGCGGGCGCCTTGCCCAGCTGGCGACGCCGCGCGAGCTCTATCATGAGCCGGCAAATGAAATGGTCGCATCCTTCATTTCGCAAGGCATTTTGCTGCCCGCCGACGTGCTGAGCGCGGAGCAGGCGGGCCACTGCAAGGTCCGGGTTCTCGGGACTGAACTGATTGTCCGCTGCCGGCCAGGCGAGCGGCCGCGCGCTGGCGCCAAGATCTGCTGCCGGTCAGCCGATCTCGACGTTTCGCCGGATGGCCCCGGCTTCGATGGCCTGGTCAAGCGGGTGATCTATCAGGGTGGCTCGGCGCGTATCGAATTCACGCCTTCGACCAGTCCCGACATCACCTTGCACTTCGAACAGCCCGACCCAGTCATGCTGGAAAGCGGGTCCCGGGCGCGTCTGCGCATAAGGTCCGGCTGGCTGATCCCGGCGGTGGGGGCGGCATCGTGATGATGCTCGACCTACTCGGCGGCTTTGGCGAAAAGGGCCGCACCAGTCTTGCTGTCAGCAGCGGCAAGGATCGCATCCTGCTCGACGTCGGCATCAAGGTCGGCGCCTCGGGGGCGAACTACTATCCGGCGCTGAACGGGTCGGCCGCCGACATCGATGCGCTGTTCGTCTCGCATGCCCATGAGGATCATGTCGGCGCGCTGAGCTGGCTGCTGTCGCGCGGCTATGCCGGCCCGATCTTCATGACGGCGGAGACCCGCAATGAGGCGCCCGCCACGCTCGCCGGCTATGCTGAGCCCGAGGATTTCAGACGGTTCCCTTTTCCCGAAGACCGCATCGAATTGTTCGAACCCGGCGATACGCTGAAGAGCGGAAATCTCACGATCCGGACGGGACGCTCCGGGCATGTGGTGGGCGGCGTCTGGTTTGCCGTGGACGATGGCGAGAGCCGCGTCGCCTATTCGGCCGATGTGGTGCCGGACAGCAATGTCTTCGTCATGGACGCGATCCCGCACTGCGACCTGCTTGTCCTCGATGCTTCCTATGGCGCCGATCCGGTGCCGGGGGCGGCGCGGGCGCTCGAAATATCGCAGTGGGTTGCGACGCATTCGGGCGGGTGTCTTTTGCCGACGCCGCTCTCGGGTCGGTCGCTGGAGCTGATCGCGGCCTTGCCGGGGCCGTTCGCCATCCATGCCGGCATGCGTTCGTCGCTGGAAGCGCAGATCGGCGCCACCGCATCCCTGTTGCCAGGTGTCTCAGAACTCTTGCTTCGCCGCCTGCAAGACGCAGCCGACTGGACCGATGCCGATCCCCTGCCGCCAATGCCGTTGCTGGCGGATGACGGTATGGGTGAGGCCGGCCCGTCGTCGCGCCTCTTGCCGCGTGCCGACCATTCCGGTTTTCCGGTGCTGCTTACCGGCCATCTGCCGTCAGGTTCGCCGGGCGATCTGTTGCACAAGGCCGGCCGGGCGGACTGGGTGCGCATGCCGACCCATCCGACGCTGTCGGGCAATGTCGACATCTGGGAGAAGGCCGGGCGTCCCGCAGCACTCGGTCATTCCTGCACGCCGGACCTTCTCGGCGATCTGCAAACCCACATCCCGTCGTTGCGCACGCAATGCCGCACCGGCCAGCGCATAGTGGTGTCGGAGGCGAAAAAACGATGAGAATTCTGATCTGCAACGACGACGGCATCGAAGCGCCGGGGCTTGCCCGTCTGGTCAATGCGGCCGGCGGGTTGAGCGACGATGTCTGGGTGGTCGCGCCCGACGGCAAGCGCACTGCTGCCGGCTCGTCATTGACGATTGCCAGGCCGTTGACCATGGGGCGCGTCAAGCCGAACTGGTACTCCTGTTCCGGCACCCCGGCCGATTGCGTGGTAAGCGCCATGACCTGGCTGTTCGCCGATTCCGACAAACCGGGCCTTGTGCTGTCGGGCGTCAACGATGGCCGCAACGTTGCCGAGGACCTTGCCTATTCCGGCACGCTCGGCATTGCGCGGGAGGCGACGTTTTGGGGCGTTCCAGCCATCGGCTTCTCACGCGTGAAAAATCCTGATTTCACCGATGGCGACGACCAATGGCTTGGCGCGCTGATCGCTTCATTGTGGCAATCGCGCGCCGACTGGGCCGCTGAGGGGCATTGGCTGAGCATCAACCTGCCGACCTTGCTGCCGGCCGAAATCCGGCAGCCGCGCATCGGCCGCGACAAGATCGCCCGCAAGGCCGAGATCGTGGAAAGCGACGGCGAACGCACGGTCATCACCGTGCCGCGCGGGCGCGCTCATGCAAGTGAGCCGGGTGACGAAAACGAGGCGATCGATGCCGGCTTTATCAGCATCAACCGGCTGAACTGGTTTGGCGAGACACGGCTGGACGAACGGTTTCTGGACAGGATCCCGCGCCAGCGGCAAACTGGCTGACCTGGGGTCTGCGCGTCGTCATCCGATCACCAACCTGTCAGCGGTTAAATCAAGCCAATCCACTACCTATGCTTGAAGCCGCCGCCATTTCATTCCACATCGGTGCGGATGAAGGGCGAAACAGGAGAACGGCGGCGGCATCTGCTGTGGGCTTTGCCCGCATCGCTGATCCTGCATGCACTCATCGCGGCGTTTCTGGTCTATGGCCTGCCGAGACCCGAGCAGCAGCCGGCTCAGCAGGAACAGCCCGTCAATGTCGCGATCGTGCCCCCGCCCGAAAAGCCCAAGCCGAAACCTGCTCCAAAGCCACCGGAGCCGACACCTGAAAAGAAGGCTGAAAAGCCGCCTGAACAAAAGCCGCCTCCGGAACCGCCGAAACCGCCAGACGACCAGGTTTTGAAGCGCGTTTTCCAGTACGGCCAGAAAGATACCGGGCCGGAGAAATCGCTCGACGGAAGCAGCGCTAAACCCAACACGCCGTCGCCGGCCAAGGATGAGGCGCCGAAGCCGCCTGTAGCACCGACACCCGCGCCGACCCAGCCCGCCCCGGCTGCAACGCCACAGCAGAAGGCAGAGCCCAGCAAGTCTGACGAGAAGCCAGCCACCGTTGCGCCGGACGAAAAGCCCGCGCAAAGCGAGGAGAAGCAGGCGACCGAGGACACCGACAAACAGCAGCCGGACAAACAGGAACCCGCACCGCAACCCGACGAAAAGCAAGCCGTCGTGACGCCAAAGCCATTGACGGCTGAGACCGGTGACAAGCCGGCGCCTCCAGCCTCGACCGAAAAGGCAAAGCCCAAAGCCAAACCTGCCAAGACAATGACGTTCAAACCCGCAAAAGCTTTCAAAGCGCCGAGCGGGAATGCTGGAAGGTCAAATCCCACCAACAACGCCCTTGCGGGATCACCGATCTATTCCGGCCTTCCTGGCGTCAGAAAGCTTTACTCGCAAGGGGCAACCGGCAATGCGTTCGCTACAAGCTCCATGGAGAATGTGCCGCGCGGTCAGCGCGTGGCCACCCTTTGCGGCAACGTTCTGAGCCGGGAATTGCAAACTGCCGACTATACGGTCAAATGGGTGCCAACCATCACGCTGGACAAAGGCAATGTTCTCAATCCTCCGCAGGCCGCCTTCAGCACCAGAAACGCCTGGTATAACCTAAATTTCCGATGCGAAGTCGACGCCGATGCGACCAAGGTCCTGTCCTTCAACTTCCGTGTGGGCTCATTGGTGCCGCCTGGCGAATGGGCCAGCCGTGGATTCACAAAGTATCGCCTAAACTAGGCCGGCACACCAAACCTAGCCAATTGCCGGCTAACTTCTTGCCAGTCGGCGCAGACGAAATCGGCACCGGCAGCTGTCAGCCGCGCGGCGTGCTCGGCATAGGTATGGCCGCCGCCGGTGTAGCCGATCGCCGTCATGCCGGCGGCGACAGCGCCCTGGATGCCGAAGGGCGAGTCCTCGATGACGATGCAGTCAACGGGATTGGCGCCGATCTTGTCCGCCGCGAAGAGGAAGATGTCCGGCGCGGGCTTGCCGTTCTTGACCATCGAGGAGCTGTAGATCGCGTCGCCGAAGAAACGCGCCAGCCCGGTCACGGCAAGGCTGTGGTTTATGCGCTCGACGGAGGAGGACGAGGCGACACAGCGGTCGCCCGCAAGCGTCGCGAGAAACGCAGTGATTCCCGGTGTCGGCTTCAATTCCTGCGAGAACAGCACCTTGGTCTCGGCCCAGATGTCGCCGTCCGCCGCCGCCGGAAATTGGTGCCCGGTCAATTCCTTGATCCTGGCGATGATATCGGACTGCTTCATGCCGACGCATTGGGCGATGATGCTGGTGTTGACACCGGGCATGCCGTGCTTTTCGTAGACGCGCTCATAGGCGCGGGCGGCCAGCGGCTCGCTGTCGACAAGAACGCCGTCGCAATCGAAAATAATAGGCCTTGGTCGCGCCACGCGTTTCCCTCTCGAGTCAATTTTCGCACATCGCTATCGGCAAAAAGTCAAATGTTCAATAGCGCGTGCGTTTTGGGGGCGCGAAGAGCGGGCTCAAAGCTGGCGCAACGCATCGCTCGCACGGGAAGACCCGAGCGCCCGTTGCATGGCTTGCCGGGACTGCGCGCGATCTGGGGTGATCCAGTTCGGTTCGGCGCCGAGAAAGCGGTCGAGGAAAGCCACCGCATAGGCCGGCATCTCGGTCACATTCTCGCGATAGGACCACCATGTGCGCAAATCGTCGGCGCATTTGTCGATGCCGGGTGCCGTGCCGAATTCCTGCTCGTGGATCGCCGAAATCACCGAGACGCAGTAGTTGGTGTAGAGGAAACCCTCCGGCCAGAAGCGGACGATTTCCAGCGTGCCGGCGTTCGTTTCCGTCTCGATCAGTTGGGTGAGGCCGGATATTTCTTTTGCCGGCGCCTGTTTTATCAACTCGCGCAGCACGAGGCCGGCGGCAAAGACGATGAAGTCGGCGCGGTCGATCGCGGCGAAGCGCTTCTGCGCTTCCATGATCTCGACCCAGTCGAGAAAGGCTCTGGTGAGCTTGGCCTCGTCGATCTCGAAGCGCACGCCGAACGTGTCCGAGACCACCTTGGCGCTGCCGCGAAAGGTGGCGCGGAACCAGCGCAGCTGCCGCAGCCGATGGCGAAGATCCGGCATCAAGGCCAGCTCGTCCCTGAAGGGCAGCTCCATGTTCCTCGTATCCTGTTTCCCGGTCAGCCTAGCACAACAGCGCCACGGCCGAAATCGGTCAGCGCCCTTGTAGATGACCGCAGCCGAGGCCAATATCATACATATTGACATTCTCGGAAACAAATGTTCTCACTTTGCTGTTGTCACGCGCCGGTCCAAGGTGCGGTTCAACTGAGGCTTCGGGAGGAGAACCGAATGGCGATTTGGCAGTGGGGACTGCTTCTGCTGGTTATCGTGTGGGCGCTGCAGTCGCTCGGCGTCTGGCTGCAGATGCGGCACTATTCGGATGTCTTCAGGGGCGTCACCGACCAGTACAAGGATGGCTTCGTCGGAGCCGGCAATTTTCGCGGCCGGTTGGCCAAGGGCACCATCGCGCTCGTCGTGGTGACGCCTGATCTGGTCGTGCGCCGCCTGATGGTGATGAGCGGCCGTTCCGTCTTCACCAAATTCAAAAGACATGAAGAATTCGAGGGTGTTCCCCTCGATAAACTCCGGTCCAACCCTGCAATCATGGGGGAGGGGGAACCCGGTGTGGCCGAGGCCGTGAAACGGGCGATCGAGCAGATCGACAAGACACGGTCGGAGCCGGGGAAGAAGCCGGGCCTGTCCGGCTTGAACATAGCAAGGGCTTAGGGCCGCAGGATTTCGGGCTCTAAATCAAAGGGATAGAGGACGCCGCGCACCGACTGGGATCAACCGGCGGGTGGCATAAGGAGGAGAAATGTCTGTATTTTCGTTGTTGGCGCAGCATGCCGACATGGCCGTGCACAATCTGCATGTCGCAGGTGCCATGGTCTCGGATGCCGCATTGCATGGCAAGCTCGCAGTCGAGCATGCCTCCGACCATCTCGTTGTCCTCGCACAAGCGGACAGCGGACCGATCACCGTCGATCAGTTCAAGGAAAAGCTGAAGGACGTCCAGCAGGAAGAGCAGCTCGGCTGGCTGACCGCCATCGGCAAGTACTTCATCGGCATCTTCCAGAAGGGCGGCGAGGTCTTCGCCGGCTTCGTCACCGGCATCATCCCGACGCTGGTGGTGCTGATGACGGCCTTCTACGCCGTCACCGAACTGGTCGGCGAAGAGCGCGTGCATGGCCTGGCGCGCGGCGCCGGCCGGATCGCGCTGACGCGCTACACGCTGTTGCCGCTGCTGGCGGTGTTCTTCCTCACCAATCCGATGGCCTATACGTTCGGATCGTTCCTGGAAGAAAAGCACAAGCCGGCCTTCTATGACGCGGCCGTGTCCTATGTGCACCCGCCGCTCGGCCTGTTCCCGCACATCAATCCCGGCGAGTATTTCGTCTGGGGCGGCATTCTCGTTGCGCTGCTGGAGCTGGAAAAGAAGGGCGTCGTCGTTGCCGGTTACCACGTCAAGGTGGCGATCTGGTACGCAATCGTCGGTCTCGTCGTCATCCTGCTCAAGGGCATGCTGACCGAACGCATCACCGCCATCATGGCACGCCGCCAGGGCGTCGAGCTGTAAGGGCGGGGAGGACATCATGGCCAAGACATATAAAGCCGTACGCATCTCCCGGGGCAAGACCGGTTGGGGTGGCCCGCTCGTGATCGAGCCGACCGAACAGCGCAGCAAGGTTGTTTCCGTCACCGGTGGTGGCATCCACCCGGTGGCACAGCTTATTGCCGACATGACCGGTGGCGAAGCCGTCGACGGCTTCAGGGCGCCGCCGATCGAAAGCGAGATGGCGGTGGTGGTCGTCGATTGCGGCGGCACCGCACGATGCGGCGTCTATCCGCGCAAGCGCATCCCGACCGTCAATCTGACGCCGGTCGGTCAATCGGGGCCGCTGGCCCAGTTCATCACCGAGGACATCTACGTTTCGGGCGTGAAGCCGGCCAACATCACAATGGCGGACGGATCCGAAACGGTCACGACTGCAGGGGGAGCAGCAGCGATGAGTTCAAGCAACAATGCGGCCGCGGCACCACAGCCGCTGCCGAGCGAGGGTGGGCTGATCGGCCTCATCAGCACGATCGGCCGGGTCATGGGACGTATCGTCGGCATCTTCTTCAATGCCGGCCGCCGCACCATCGACCAGGTCATCCGCAACGTGCTGCCGTTCATGGCCTTCGTGACCATGCTCATCGGTCTGATCCTGTATACCGGCATCGGCGATGTGCTGGCGCAGCCGATGGGTCCGCTGGCCAACAACATCGTCGGCCTGCTGATCATCTCGGCGATCTGCGGCCTGCCGTTCCTGTCGCCCATTCTCGGGCCAGGCGCTGTCATCGCGCAGGTCATCGGCGTCGCCATCATCGGCCCGCAGATCGCCAACGGCACGATTTCGCCGGCAATGGCACTGCCGGCGCTGTTTGCCTACAATACCCAGGTGGGCTGCGACTTCGTCCCCGTCGGCCTGGCGCTCGGTGAGGCCAAGCCGAAGACGATCGAAATCGGCGTTCCGGCGGTGCTCATCAGCCGCCAGATCATGGGGCCGGTCTCGGTGCTGATCGCCTGGGTCGTCAGCCTGATCGTGTTCTAAGGCAACTCTGGGAAAAGCGCATAATGCTTTCCCTTGGAAATTGCGTCAAAACAAAGAGTTAGAGCGGTTCACCGCTCTAGGGAAAGTTGAGAAAATGAGGTTCGCCATATGACGGTTCTGTTGAGAACACGGGTCACTGCCATCGGCCCCGAAGTGGCGGACCTTGCCGAAGGGGGCGTGGTCATCCTGTTTGCGGATGGCTCGCCGCCGGAGCTTGCCGAGGTTTCGGTGCTCCACAAGGCGGAGCAGGGACCAAGTGACGGAGCGCCCGCCAAGGGCGCTTCGATCACCCTCGGCCCGGTTGTCGCTGTTATCACAGCGGTCGGCTCCAGCGCGTGGAGCAAGGTGCTGGAAATGGGCCATGTCGTCATCTCGTTCAACGGCGCTACCGAGGCCGAGAGGCCGGGCGAGATCTGTGCGTCGCAAGTCGACCCGCAAGCGCTGGTGGCCGCCCTGAAGACCGGCGCAATCATCACCATCGCCGCCTGACAGCATTCGCGCCGTGGCCTATGTTGGGAGCGGCGCCCAAAACCAGAGTATTGCCATGGAACGCTCGACCATCGTCAGAGTGCATGAAGGTTTGCACGCCCGTCCCGCGACGCGGTTCGTGAAGCTCGCCAAGGGCTTCGAATCCGACGTCGAACTGGTCAAGGACGGCAAGGCGGTCAGCGCCAAGAGTTCGGTCAAGCTGATGCTGCTGGCGGTCAAGGAGAACCAGGAAGTCACGGTGCGGGCGAATGGCGCCGATGCCATCGAGGCACTCGAGGCGCTGATCGGCTATCTCGAGAATCCGCGGGCCGGCCTCGATGATGAAGCGGAGGCGCAGAGCCCGGCGAACGATGCCGGGCAGGAAGCGGCACCCGCGCCCGGATCCGTGCCGGCGGCACCTGACGGGGCAAACCGCCTGCGTGGCGTGGCCGCCAGCGAAGGTTTCGCCATCGGCCCGGCCTTTGCGCATTTTCCACCCGATATCGCCGGACAGGGCCGCGTGTTGCGGGCCGAGGAGATAGAAGGCGAGATCGACAGGTTCCGCACGGCCGTCGGCGCGGTCCAGGCCCGTATGGATAATGCGTTGGCGCAGGACAGCCTGTCGGCTGGAGACCGCGGCATCGTCGCCGCGCTCAGGGATATCGCCGCCGACGATAGCCTGACTGGTGAGGCCGAGGGCCTGATCAAGGGCGGCAATGACGCGGTCTCCGCCGTCATCACCGCCGCCTCCACCATTGCCGCCGAATTCAGCGCGGTCGACGATCACTATCTCAACGCGCGGGCGGATGACGTTCATGCGGTCGGGCGGCAGATCTGCCTCGTGTTGCTGGGCCAAGACGATGTCAGCCTCGAAAACATACCCGAAGGGGCTATCCTGATTGCCGATGACATCGGCGCCTGGGATCTGGCACGCGCGCCGCTGAAGCGTATCGGCGGCGTGGTGTGCGGCCATGGCGGCGCCACCTCGCACATCGCCATCATCGCGCGCTCGCACGGCATTCCGGCAGTGCTCGGCCTCGGCGGCCAGGTCAATGCCTTGCGCACCGCGCGAGACGTCGCGCTCGACGGCAATGCCGGCCATGTGATCATCGACCCCGACGAGGCGACCCGTGCCGATTTCGCCGGCCGCGTCGAAGCGGCGGCAAAGGAGCGCGCCGGCCTGACCATCTTCAAGACGGTGACGCCGAAGCTCGCCGACGGCAGGATCATCGAGGTCGCGGCCAATATCGGCTCACTCGAGGAAATCGAAGCGGCGCAAGAGGCTGGTGCCATGGGCATCGGCCTGTTCCGCACCGAGCTTTTGTTCATGCGCCATATGCATCTGCCCTCGGAAGACATGCAGGCCGAGACCTATGCGGCGCTGGCCAAGGCTTTTGCGCCTTATCCGGTCATTGTACGCACGCTCGACATCGGCGGTGACAAGCCGATTGCCGGCATCGAATTTCCCGACGAGGAAAACCCCTTCCTCGGCTGGCGCGGCATCCGCATGTGTCTCGACCGGCCCGACATCTTCAAGCGCCAACTGCGGGCGCTGCTGCGCGCAGCCGTGCACGGCAACATCAAGGTGATGCTGCCGATGGTGTCCGACCTCTCGGAGGTCAGGCAGACGCGCGTGCTGGTTGACGAATGCACGGCCGAGCTGAAAGCCGAAGGCGTGCCGCATGCGACCTTCGATCTCGGCGTAATGATCGAAACCCCGGCCGCCGTGCTGATCGCCCCGACGCTGGCCAAGGAGGTCGCTTTCTTCTCGATCGGCACCAACGATCTGACCCAATACATCATGGCCGCGGACCGGCTCAATCCGACCGTCGCCAAGCTCAACGATGTCACCAATCCAGCCGTCATGTCGGCGATCGAAATGACGGCAAAAGCCGGCGTCGCCGCCGGTATCATGGTCGGCATGTGCGGTGAGGCGGCCGGCCGTCCGGATCTCATTGCGACATTCGTGAAGATGGGGCTGACCGAACTCTCGATGAGCCCGGCTTCCATCCAGCGCGCCAAGAAAGCGATCATGGCCATGGCCGCTGAAGGCTAGCCCAGGCCGGCCAACTACGGCAGATGGGCAAGCAAGGTGGCGAACACCGGTGTCAGTTCAGCGATCGGGTTTGCCTTGGCGCAGGCCTGAACGATGCGGTCGTGGCGAATATCCGCCGCCAGTATCGCGATCTCCAGCATATCCGGCTCCGGCGCGCCGTCCCTGCCGGCGGGCGCCAGGCCGCAGGCCAAAGCGAGCGGTGCCAGGCAGCTTACGTCAAGCGCGCTGCTGCCCACCACCGCCGGCGTTTCGGACATCGTTTCGGCAAAGCGGACCGGACGCTGGCCGAGGCACTCGACCAGCAGCGCCGAACAGGTGGCCGCGATTGCCTGCAGTCCGGCACCTGGCGCGGCCAACGCGGCCAGCAGATCGCCATGCCGCTTGCGCATCGTGGCATGGACGGCCGCGAAATCGGCTTCGTGGATGCGGGCATTGTCGATGTTCAGGCCGGCAAGAACCGCCTTGGTCAGATAATACATATCGCGCCGGAACAGGCGTTCGGCGTCCAGTTGGCGATCCTCGTTGCCGACCGGGAAATAGGTGCCGAGGCCCTTCACCGTCGTGCCGTCCACCTTGATCGGGCGCTCATGCGGGACGAAAGCTTCAGCGATCGACAGCGCTTCGTCGACGGCACTCGCGGCATGGCTGAGCAGGCCTTCGATGCCCTTGCCTGGAAACGGCGGCAGATGGCTGGTTGCTTCGCGCAGGATGCTGGCATCGCCGCTGCCGTCATGGCGGCTCTGGCGGATGATTTCGCGGACTTCCCGCAGCCGGTCCTTCAGATTGACGCGGACATCTTCGGAGATTTGTCGGAGCATCGCGGATCGCCTTGAAATTTGCTGCGGATAGCCGCCAACCGGGGCAGCCGCCACTCTCTACATTGTTCCTATCGATTGGTAGATCAATAGGCGATACTAGACCAGCATGCAGAATCGGCGGCAGCGCGCTCGTCCGTCGCCGCAGGGGGAGAGACAGACTTGGGCAGACGACGACAGGGCGAAAGCGAAGACGGTCGAGGCGAGGCAACCGAGCAGGTCGCCAGCGAAAGCCGGACGGATCGCCTCAGGATTCGCGCCGCCTGGATGTATTTCGTCGAACAGATGACGCAGAACGAGATCGCCGACGTGCTCGGCGTCGGTCGCGTCACCATCGTGCGCATGCTGGCGGATGCCCGGGCGCGCAACGAAGTGAAGATCACCATCGAGAGCGAATTGTCGGAAATCGTGCGGCTTGAGCGCGCGCTGGAGAAGACGTTCGGGCTGCAGCAGGCGCTGGTGGCGCCGCTTTCGGCACCCAACGCTGATCCGATACCAGCGATCAGCGCCAAGACCGGCAGTTTCCTGTCGGACACGATGAAGTCCGGGATGCGGGTCGGCGTCGGCTGGGGGCAGACGCTGTTCTCGAGCCTGCCCTTCATCAGCGCCAAGTCGCTCACCGACTTCAAGGTGATTTCGCTGCTTGGCGGTGTCGGCGTCGTGCGCCGGGTCAACCCAGCCGAGTTCGCCTGGCGCTTCGCTCAGATATTCCAGGGCGACGGCTATCTGATGCCGACACCAGCCGTCGTCGACAGCGTCGAGACCAAGATCGCACTGATCGAGCGCTGCGGCCTGCAGGAGATTTTCGAAATGGCCGACGTGCTCGATGCCGTTCTGCTGAGCGTCGGCGGGATCGCCTCCGCCACCACCTTCTCTCGTGGCGGCTTTCTCAAGGAGGCGGATCGGGAGGCCTTGCTTGCGCGTGGCGCCGTTGGTGACCTCCTGTTCCATTTCTTCGACCGCAATGGCGATCTGGTCGACCATCCCGTCAACAGCCACGTGATGTCGGTGGATGTCGATCGTCTGCGCAAGGCGCCGATCCGTATCCTCACCTCCGGTGGCGAGGAGAAAACCGAAGCGCTGCTCGGCGCCATGACCCTCATCGCCCCAACCATCCTGATCACCGACGAGGAGAGCGCGCGGCGCATGCTGGAAGCGGTCAGCGGAAGCTGAAGCTCTCCGTGATGTAGTCCGGCCAGGCCTGCTGTTCGTCGAAAACAGCGGCGAGATCCGGTGTGTCCGCCAGTATTCCGCTCAGCACCAGCGCGGTGGCGATGCCGGTGCTGTTTCCCCCCGATATATCGTGTTCGACGCTGTCGCCGACACAGACCACGGTGCCACGGTCCGGCTCGCCGGCCAGCGCCAGCGCGGCGTCGAAAATCGCCTTGTCGGGCTTGCCTATTCGGGTAACGCTGCCGCCCAGGCTTTCATAGAGATCGGCCAGACGGCCGGCGCCGAAGCGAGGGCCAACGGCCGTCAGCATGATGATGTCGGGATTGGTGCAGAAACACGGCACCCGCCGCGCTGCAGCCGGCGCGAATAGCCTGCGATAATGGTCGAGGTCAAAGCGGTCACCCTCGCTGGCCGCGATCATTACCAGTTCGGCCTCATCGCCGGACCCGGTCAGCACAAAAGGCAGGCCCTCGATCGCGGAGCGGTCAGCTTCACGGCTGATCAGCAGGCATTTTGTCCCTGGGCGCAGCTTCCCCGACATCGCCATCTCCCTGAAGGATCGCCACGCCACCTCGCCGGAAGAAACGAAATGATCCCAGCTTCCCGCTTCGAAGCCGAGTTTTATGAGCCGGCTTTCATTGGGTCGTGCCCGCCTGCCGGAGTTCGAAACCAGCACCACGGTCTTGCCGGCGCGCTTCAGCGCCGACAGCGCTGCCACCGCGCCCGGATAGGGCCGTGTGCCGTCATGCAGCACGCCGAACTGGTCGAGCAGGAACACGTCGTAGCGCTCCGCCAGCGGCCCGATGCCGTCGAGACGTTCGATCGTTTTCGCGCTCATAGGAGTCCTGCCCGGCTTGCACCCATCAGCGCCAGCCGCGCCGTGCCGGCGGCGGCCTCGTCGGAAAGCGCGGGCAGGAAATCGACGCCGAGCCTGCGCCGCCGGATTGCCGTCCAGGCTGGGTTCGCCGCCCCGCCTCCGACGCTCCTGACCGATATCAGCGCGGGCGCGCCGAGTTCGGCAAGCCTGTCATAGCCGAGCGCTTCGATCGCGGCGATGCCTTCGAACATCGCTTTCAGATAATCGGCGTCGTCCGCCGGCCGGGGTGCAAGGCGAGGCGGCAGCGCCGGATCGGCGATCGGAAATCGTTCGCCCGTGGCGGGAAGCGGATAGTAATCGAGGCCGGTGTCGGTCTCCGGGTCGATTTTTGCGCTGAGTTCGATGATACGGGCGAGCGGAAAATGCTGAGCCAGCACCTTGCCGCCGGAATTCGACGCACCGCCTGCCAGCCAGGCGTTGCCGAGCCGGTGGCTGTAGATGCCGAAGCGCGGCGCCGAAATCGGCCGGTCGGACAGGATCTTGATGGTCAGCGAGGATCCCAGCGCGGTGACGCCGTCGCCGATCGCGGCAGCACCGGTCGCCAGGAACGAGGCGCAGCCATCCGTGGTTCCGGCGACGACGGCCACATCGCGCGGCAAGCCGAACAGTTCCCCGGCTTCCGCGGTGAGGGCGCCGGTGACTTCGCCCGGCTCGACCACGCGCGGCAGCAACTCCACGCGCATTCCGGTCGCGGCGATCCATTCCGGCCAGCGGCGGGCCTCGACATCATAGCCTGTCTTCAGGGCATTGTTCTCGTCGCTGACGTCGAAGCGGCCGGAGAAGTTTCCGGCAATCCAGTCGGCCTGATGCAGCACCGCCGCAATGCCCGGCAGATGCTGGAAGCGCAGGGCCTTGGCGAGGCCGGATGTCGCTCCGTGCGCTGCACTTGCAGCCGGCGCGGTGCGGTCGATCGCGGCCAGAATGTCGTCGTCATCGACCTTGTCGTTGTACATCAGCGGTTCGGCCAGCGGCCGCCCGGCGGCGTCGACCGGCAGCAGCGTGCCGGAGGTGCCGTCGATGGCGATGGCGCGGACCGCCGTGCGGTCGATGCCGGAAAGCAGGTCCGTCAGCACCGCCTTGACCGCTTGCCACCATGCCGTGGGGGCTCGGTCATCGTGGCCAAACCTGTCGAGTGGAACGGCCGAATGCCCGGCTATGGAAAAATCCGGGCGCATGGCGACGGCGCGCGCACCTGATGTGCCTAGGTCGATGCCGATGACAAGTGGCATCATGTCCATGCTAGCCGCCAGCCGCGTTGAGCTTCTGGCGATATTGCTCGGCGTCCCAGTTGACCAGCTCGTCATTCTCGGAAGCGGTGAGATAGTTCAGCCGCGCTGCGACGTCGATCCGCGCGGTCACGTCGGCGAGGCAGCGTTGCATGGCATCGGCGCCGGCACTGGCGTCGCCGCGCATCAGCACGCCTGCGCCGGGAAACAGGATCGCCGCAGGCGACGTGTCCAGTCGTGCAATGACATCGGCCACCGCCTCGCCCGGTTTCGCCACGATGGAGCCCTGGCCGAGGAAGATGACGTGGTCCGGATAGAGGCTGCCGGCCTGCGCCATGCGGCGGCTCTCAGGGTCGAGCGCAACCGCATGCGCTTCGACATCGGCCGGCAATCTGTAGCCACTGTCGCCGGCAAGAGCCGCCAAGGCATTGAGGTCGGGTGCGGCGGTCGCGCGCGCCGGCCGGGCCAGCAAAGACCTGATACGGCGCAGCAGAAGCTCCGCCCCGGCGACAGTTTCGGCGGCGACGACCAGCCCGTGATTGCCAAGGATCAGCACGTCGACGCCAGGCCGCAGTTTTTCGGCAATGCCGCGTGCAAGCGGCAGGCCTGGCCGGAAATAAGGCACATAGGCCCATTCGATGCCATCGAGCCGCCTGGCGACCTCGGCCTCGCCATCGGCCTGCACGGCAAGCGAGATGGTGTCGACGCAATGGACGTGAAGAACCACGCGCTGCGGCATCAGGGCGTGCACCGTGGTCTCGATCGACGGCCGCAGGCCGCGCGGGTTGAGCGCTGCAATGGCGAAACCTTGCGGCTGGTCGGCGGCGCGATCGCGCTGTTCGACGGCTCTCAGCAACGGCGCCATCGCCACCGGCACCATGATGTCATCGACCAGCGCGTCCTTCAGCCAGGTGCCGGAGGCCTTGATCCACAGCGTGTCGCCGGCTTTCAGCGAGGTGTTGCCGCCTGCCGCCTGGGTCAGATGCGGGCTCTGCCCGATGCTGGCCGAAAGCGCCCGTAAGGCCGCCAGTTCCTGCGCGTCAGCTTGGGTCGCCATGGCGCTTTTCCTCCAACGGCTCGGCCGTGTCCTGCGCGAAATCCCGTTGCCGGGGTCGAATTGGCGCTGATATCGCAGATACGAGTGATCTACGTCAATAGTGATCTAGTATCATCAAAACCCGCTTGCAATCCGGCTAATGTTGAGTAAGTTGCGCCAACTGCCATGGAAATGGCATCCGGGAGGAAAGAATTGAGCGACTCCGGCCGCCAGCGTCAGATCGTCGAACTGCTGCGGGATCGTCCGTTCGCTTCGGTGCGCGAGCTGCAGGAACGGCTTGGCGTTTCAGCCGCGACGGTCAGGCGCGATATCGACAGGATCGACGAAGCCGGCGAAGCGCGGAAGGTCTATGGCGGCATCTCGGCGCTCGACGGCGCTTCCCAGGCCGGTGTCGCCTACGCCCGGCCCTATGACGAGAACCGCGACCTTGCGGTCGAGGCCAAGCGGCAGATCGCCGCTCTCGCGGCGACCATGGTGCGTGACGGCGACGCCGTCATCGTGCATGGCGGCTCGACCTGCTTCCATCTCGGGGTCAAGCTCGCCGAGCGCAACATCCGCCTCTACACCAACTCGATGCCGCTGGCGGCCTATCTCAGCGACCACGGCCATTGCAGCCTGACGGTTGCGGGCGGTGATCTGCATCGCGAACCCGGCATCATCCATTCGCTCACCCAGGCCGTGCCCTTCTACGCCTCCAAATTCTTTCTCGGCGCGCAAGGCCTTGGCCAGGAAGGCGTGATGGAATCGCACCCGCTGCTGGTACGCTCGATCTTCGATCTCAGCCTCTGCGCCGACCAGATCGTGGTGCTGGCCGATAGCCGCAAACTGTCGATCCACGCGCGCAATGTCGCGCTGCCGCTTTCCCGCATCGGCACGCTGGTCACCGACGACGGTCTCTCCGACGCCGATGCGCGCATGCTGGAGGACGCCGGCGTCATGGTGCGGATAGCCTCGGGAGCCATCCAGTGAAGGTGGCTGTCCTCGATTTCGGCAAGACCAATTCGAAGCTGTTCGTCTTCGGCCAGGACGGGCGCATTGTCGACGAGCGCCGGACCCAGCCGAAATGGGTGCGCCAAGGCGGCTTCAGCGTGCTCGACGAGGCGGCGCTCCACCATTGGGCGCTCAGCGCCGTTGCCGATGCGGTCGATGGTCATGGAGTGGAAGGGGTCATGGTCTCGGGCCATGGCTGCACCTTTGCCTTGGTCGACGAGGCGGCGCTGACGCATCCGATCCTCGATTACGAGCAAGAGCCGCCGGCCGAGATTGCCGCGCGGATCGATCGCCGCATTCCGGGCTTTGCCGAGACCTTCTCGCCGCGGTTGCCGCTGGGCTTCAACTACGGCCGCCACATGCTGTGGCTGCAGGAGGTCGAGCCCGACGCGTTCGCCGCGTCGAAATCGATCCTCGGCTATCCGCAATATTGGAGCTGGCGCCTTGGCGGACGGGCGGTCTCGGAAGTATCCTATCTCGGCTGCCATTCGCATTTGTGGGCGCCGCGCCGCCAAGATTTTTCCTCGCTGGTCGACGCGCAGGGCTGGCGTGACCGGATGCCTGCCTTCGAGCGCGCCGGCACCGTTATCGGCGAGCAGCGCCTCGGCGCTGCGGCAAGCCCGATCGCCATCCACAACGGCGTCCATGACTCGAATGCGGCGCTGCATGCCTATCGCCGGCAGGAGCTTGGCCCGGTCACCGTCGTTTCTACCGGCACCTGGGTCGTCGTGCTCAATCCGTCCTGTCCCCTCGACGCGCTCGACCGGGACCGCGACATGCTGGTCAATGTCGATGTCGGCGGCGGCCCAGTGCCGACCATCCGCTTCATGGGCGGGCGTGAATTCGCAACCATCAGCGCCGGCTGGCAAGGCGAGATCGCCGGCCCGGCGGTGCAGCGGGTGATCGATGCCGGCATCATGGCGCTGCCGAGCTTCGCGCCGGGCGGGCCGATGGCGGGGCATTCCGGCCGACTGGCGGGGCGCGCGCCCAATGTCGAGGAACGCGCGGCTACGGCGCTGCTCTACGTCGCGCTGATGGTCGATCTCTGCCTCGACCTCATCCATTCGAACAACACGGTGATCGTCGATGGCGGGCTGAATACGGGCGGTCTGCTCGCCGGACTGCTGGCGCAATTGCGTCCCGACCAGGCTTTCCTGCAGGGCGCCACGCTGGAGGGCAGTGCCACCGGTGCAGCGGCGCTCGCCTTCGAGAGCGTTGGGCGCGAATTCGCCGCCGAAGTTCCGGAGCCGGTGCGCGCGTCGCGTTTCACCGGGTTGGTAGGCTATCGCGGCAATTGGCGTGCCGCCACCATGGACCGGGGCGTCGCTGGTGCGGTGGCGGGAGGCGCGCGATGAGTGCGATTGCCAAGGCCGAGACGGCGCGCCAGCCGGTGCTGGAGATGCGCCACATCTCCAAGACGTTCGGCGCGATCCGTGCCTTGCACGATGTCTCGCTCAGCGTCCATGCCGGCGAGCTGCACGCCTTGATGGGCGAGAACGGCGCCGGTAAGTCGACATTGATGAAAGTGCTTTCAGGCGCCTATCGGCCGGATGCCGGTGGCGAGATCCTGATCGACGGCATGCCGGCCGCGACCGGCGATCCGATCAAGGCGCGCGCCAGCGGCGTCGCGGTGATCTATCAGGAGTTGTCGCTGGCGCCCAATCTGACGGTGGCGCAAAACATCTTCCTCGGCAACGAGCCGCGGCGCTTCGGCATCGTCGACCGCGACCAGTGCACTCGACGCGCCAGGGAGATCATCGCGCGTCTGGGCGTCTCCTTTTCGGCCCGCGACATGGTCTCCAGCCTGTCGCTCGGCGAGCGCCAATTGGTCGAGATCGCCCGCGCGCTGTCGACCAATGCGCGCATCATCGTCATGGACGAGCCGACGACGTCGCTGACCTCGCGCGAGGCCGACCGGCTGTTCGAGGTCATCGCGACGCTGAAATCGCAAGGCATCGCCATCATCTACATCAGTCACCGCATGGAAGAGGTCTACCAGCTTGCCGATCGCGTCAGCGTGCTGCGCGACAGCGGTTATGTCGGCACGCTCGAACGTGCCGACCTCAGCGCCTCGCGCCTCGTCTCGATGATGGTCGGCCGCGATCTGTCGGCTTTCTACAAGAAGGATCATCGGCCGCCGGACGAAAAACGCGCGGTGGCGCTCTCGGTGCGTGGCATGTCCGACGGCCGTCTCCTGAAAGACTGT
This sequence comes from Mesorhizobium sp. M1342, assembly GCF_040317955.1. Classification (NCBI taxonomy): domain Bacteria; kingdom Pseudomonadati; phylum Pseudomonadota; class Alphaproteobacteria; order Hyphomicrobiales; family Phyllobacteriaceae; genus Mesorhizobium; species Mesorhizobium sp. M1342. Next base: position 107,129 of record NZ_JAMYLI010000024.1, read on the forward strand.
TCGTTCGACCTGCACAAGGGCGAGGTGCTGGCGCTGGCGGGTCTGGTCGGTTCCGGCCGTACCGAGCTTGCGCGGCTGATCTTCGGCGCCGACAGGCGCGTGTCAGGCACGCTGGAACTCGACGGCAAAACGATCTCCATCGGCTCGCCGCGCGAGGCGCTCGATGCCGGCATCGCCTATCTGACCGAGGACCGCAAGGAACTCGGCCTGTTCCTCGACATGTCGATTTCCGACAACATCAGCATGGGCGTGCTGGCGCGGGATTCGCGCGCCGGCGGCTTGCGCGATTTCGCGGCCGCCGAAAGGCGCGCTTCCAAGGCTGTTGCCGATCTCTCCATCCGCACCAGTTCGGTGCAGGCCAATGCCGGCTCCCTGTCGGGCGGCAACCAGCAGAAGGTGCTGCTCGCCCGCCTGCTTGAGACCGAGCCGAAGGTGGTCATCCTCGACGAGCCGACCCGCGGCGTCGATGTCGGGGCGAAATCGGAAATCTACCGGCTGATCGACAATCTCGCCAAACAGGGCATCGCCATCCTGATGATCTCCAGCGAACTGCCCGAGGTGATCGGCGTCGCCGACCGCGTGCTGGTGATGCGCGACGGCACGATATCGGGCGAGGTGACGGCATCGCAAGGCGAACCGCTGAGCCAGGAAAAAATCATGGAACTTGCAACGGGAGCGGCTCAGCAATGACCGACAAGGCGACCGAGATCAGCGCAGGCGGCCAGGCCACCGGCACCAGCCGACGGTTGCGCACGGCTTTCGCTGCCCTTGGCATGCTGCCGGTGCTGATCCTGCTGGCGGCCGGCTTCCAGTTCCTGAACCCGCGCTTCCTGACCGAGACCAACCTGTTGATCGTCACCCAGCAGTCGTCGATCAACATCGTGCTGGCGGCCGGCATGACCTTCGTCATCCTGACCGGCGGTATCGACCTGTCCGTCGGCGCCATCCTGGCCGCATCGGCGATGGTGGCGGTGATGGTGTCGCTGGTGCCCGACTGGGGTTTGCTCGGTGTGCCGGCGGCCATTCTGGTCGGCCTCGGCTTCGGCCTCATCAACGGGCTGCTCATCGCCTATATCAAGCTGCCGCCCTTCATCGTCACGCTGGGTTCGCTGACCGCGGTGCGCGGCGTCGCCCGCCTGCTCGGCCAGGACACCACGGTGTTCAATTCGGACCTGCCGTTCGATTTCATCGGCAACGGTTCGCTGTTCGGCATTCCGTGGCTGGTCATCATCGCGCTGTCGGTGGTGGTGCTGTCCTGGCTGGTGCTCAAGCGCACCGTGCTCGGCACCTGGATCTATGCCGTCGGCGGCAATGCCGAAGCGGCGCGGCTGACCGGCATCAAGGTGCCGCTGGTGCTGCTCTTCGTCTATGGCATTTCCGGCCTGCTGGCCGGCCTTGGCGGCGCCATGTCGGCGGCCCGGCTCTATGCCGCCAACGGGCTGCAGCTCGGGCAGTCCTATGAACTCGACGCCATTGCCGCTGTCATCCTCGGCGGCACCAGCTTCGTCGGTGGCGTCGGCTCGATCTGGGGTACGCTGATCGGCGGCCTGATCATCGCGGTGCTCTCCAACGGGCTCATCTTGGCCGGTGTCTCCGACATCTGGCAGTACATCATCAAGGGATTGGTCATCATCGTGGCGGTCGCCCTCGACCGCTACAGGCTCCAGGCAGGAGCAAGAACGTGATTGACCTTAGTCGCCGGCGTCAACGACCGGTTTCATGTAACGCACCGTGAGAGGCGCGGGGCAATCGGAGGAAAGCAATGAAGACCATCGCCAAACTGCTCTGCGGCGTCGCACTCGCGTCGCTCGCCATCGCGCCTGCTTCGGCCAAGGACCTCAATAAGGTCGGCATCTCGGTCGGCCTGCTCGGCAATCCCTTCTTCGTCGCCACCATCAAGGGCATCGAGGACGCGGCCAAGAAGATCAACCCAAAGGTCGAGGTGACCTCGGTGTCGGCCGACTATGACCTCAACAAGCAGGTCTCGCAGGTCGATTCGTTCATCGCCGCCGGTGTCGACGTGATCATGCTCAATGCCGTCGACGCCAAGGCGATCGCGCCGGCGGTGAAGAAGGCACAGGCTGCGGGTATCGTCGTTGCCGCCTTCGACGTTTCGGCGCCGGGCGCCGACGTGACCGTGATGACCAACAACGTCAAGGCCGGCGAAGAGGCCTGCCAATACCTGGTCGACCACACCGGCGGCAAGGGCGACTACGTCATCCTCAACGGACCGGCATCGTCGTCGATTCTGGAGCGGGTGAAGGGCTGCAAGAACGTGCTGGCGCAGCATCCCGACATCAAGATCCTCTCCGACGACCAGAATGCCGAAGGCTCGCGCGACGGCGGCCTGAAGGTGTTCCAGTCGCTGCTCACCCGCTTCGACAAGATCGATGCGGTGTTTGCCATCAACGATCCGACGGCGATCGGCGCCCAGCTTGCCGCCAAGCAGCTCAACCGCTCGGAGTTCATCTTCACCGCCGTCGACGGCGCGCCCGATATCGAGAAGGAACTCTCCTCCGGCACCTCGATGATCAAGGCCTCGGCCTCGCAGGATCCCTATGTGATGGCCGGCCAGTCGCTGACGATGGCGGCCGAACTGTTGGCCGGCAAGAAGCCGGCGGAGCCGACCGTCCTGCTCGCCCCGAAGCTCATCACGGCCGAGAACCTGAAGGACTACAAGGGCTGGACCGCAGCCCGCTAAATCCTCCCAAGGCCGGTAGGGGAGGAGAGAAAAAACAAAAACAAAAAAAAAAAAAAAAAAAAAAAAAAAAAAAAAAAAAAAAAAAAAAAAAAAAAAAAAAAAAAAAAAAAAA
>NZ_JAMYLI010000025.1:0-108742 GCF_040317955.1 Mesorhizobium sp. M1342
GAACTGACCGCTCGGCTTCGTCGTCATCGCAAGATCCCTGGTTCAAAAACAGGGAATCACATCCACACAATTTTGCAACAGGCCCCTTGCGGGGGAGATGCCCGGCAGGGCAGAGGGGGGTGTGACGGAACGCCATCGTTCCTGCTACTTCCCCTTCCAAACCGGCTCACGCTTCTCCGCAAAAGCGCGAAAACCCTCCATGCCGTCCTCGGAGCCGTAGAGCGCATCGACCGTCGGCAGCTGCCGCCGCGTCACCCTGTTCATCGCGTCCTGGAAGGTCAGCGCCTCGGCCACCCGCGCCGTTTCCTTGATCGCGGCAAACACCAGCGGCGGGCCGCCGGCCAGCAGCCGGGCGATCTCCCAGACGCGATCTTCCAGCCTTTCCTTTGGCAGCACTTCGTTGACCAGGCCCCAGCGATGCGCCTCGGCCACATCCATCCAGCGGCCGGTCAGCAGAAGGTCCATGGCGACATGGTAGGGGATGCGCTTCGGCAGCTTGATCGTCGCGGCGTCGGCCAGCGTGCCGGCGCGAATCTCGGGCAGCGCGAAGGAGGAATGATCGGAGGCGTAGATGAGGTCGCAGGACAGCGCCAGCTCGAAGCCGCCTCCGACCGCCATACCGTTGACGCAAGCGATCACCGGCTTGTTGAGGTCGCGCAACTCCTGCAGCCCGGCAAAGCCGCCGACGCCATAGTCGCCATCGACCGCATCGCCGCCGGCGGCCGCCTTCAAATCCCAGCCGGCACAGAAGAACTTGTCGCCGGCGGTCTTGACGATGGCGACGCGAAGCTCCGGATCGTCTCGGAATGCCTTGAACGTCTCGCCCATCAGCCGCGAGGTCTTCAGGTCGATGGCGTTGGCCTTGGGCCGGTCGAGCGTGACTTCGAGGATGGTGCCCTCGCGGCGGGTCGAAATGACGTCAGACATTCTTCTTGTCTCCCAGCACCAGCAGTGCGTCGGCGATCCAGGCGCCTTTGCCCTCCGCGCAGACGATCAGCGGGTTGATATCGAGTTCCTCGATCTCGCCGGCATTCTGCTGCACGAAGGCGGCAATGCCCGAAATGGCGTCGATGGCGGCCTGGACATCGGCCTTCGGCCGGCCGCGATAGCCTTCGAGCAGCGGGAACAGCTTCAGGCCGCGCAACGCCGCCTCGATGTCGTCGCGGGTTGCCGGCAGCATCAGCGTGACGCTGTCGCGCAACAGCTCGACCAGCACGCCGCCTGTGCCCAAGGTCATCACCGCGCCGAACATCGGATCGCGGGTGAAGCCGACGATCAGTTCAGCGACACCGTCGCGCACCATGCGCTCGACATAGAGCCCGGTGCCGAGCGGCAGCAGGTCATGCGCTGCGGTGCTGACGGATTCGGCATCCCTGAGATTGAGCCTGACAGCGCCAACTTCGGATTTGTGAGTGACGCCGAGCGCCTTCAACGCCACCGGGAAGCCGAGCGCCATGGAAGAGATCACCGCCTCGACCGCATTGGCGGCGCGTTCGCCCTTCGGCACCGGCAGGCCAGCCTTGATCAGCCGTGACTTCGCCTCGGCCTCATCGGGCGTGACGTGGTCGCCGCCAGGCGCACCGGATGCGGACGTGTCGATCGGCTGCGCCTGCGGTTCAGCCCAAGCCCAGCCGATGAAGGCCGCCGCCCCGGCGGCATCCATGGCTTCCGAAATGCCGAACAACGGCACCATGCCGCGCGCCATCAACTCGGCCGTGTATTCCTCCGGCAGGTTCTCCGGCAACGAGGAGACGATCGCGCCATGCGCCTTGTTGGTCTTCAGCGCCGATTCGAAGGCGCGCAGCGTCGCCCACCAGTCGGTGACCGAGCAGCGGTCGGGGCGCGGAAAATCGAGCACCAGCATGTTGAGGTCGAAGCCGCCCGACACCATGGCGGTGAAGGTGGCGGTCATCGCCGGCTCGTTGTTCCAGATGAAGGTGTGATAGTCCAAGGGATTGGCGACCGCGACCAGCGGCCCGAGCGTCGATTTGACATGGGCGCGGTGGCTGTCGATCAGCACAGGGAAATTGACCCAGCGCCCTTCGGCGCTGTCGGCCATGACGGAGGCCTCGCCGCCGGAGCAGCTCATCGACGACAGCCTATAGCCTGGCAGCGGGCCGGTGATGTGCAGCAGCTTCAGCGCCTCGATGAAGGCGGGGATCGAATCGACTCTCGCAATGCCGAGCCGCCGCAGGAACGCACCCGAGGCCGCGTCCGAGCCGGCCAGCGAGGCGGTATGCGAGACAGTCGCCTGCCTGGCCTGTTCGGAACGGCCGACCTTCATGGCGATGATCGGCTTCTTCAGCTCGCGCGCCCGTGCCGCCAGCCGCTCGAAGCCGGCTACCGAATCGAAAGCCTCGATATGCAGGCCGAGCGACGTGACCCGCTCGTCCTCGATCAGGCCGAGCGCCATTTCGGACAGGCCGGTCTGCGCCTGGTTGCCGGCGGTCATCAGGAAGGCGATCGGCAGGCCGCGCCTTTGCATCGTCATGTTGATGGCGATGTTGGAGGACTGGGTGATGATGGCGACGCCCTTGCCGCCCTCGGCCAGTCTTATCCCGCCATGCTGGTCGGGCCACAGAAGCGCGCCGTCGGCATAATTGATCAGGCCGTAGCAATTCGGCCCGATGATCGGCATCGAGCCGGCCGCCCCGACCAGCTCGGCCTGCAGCCGCTCGCCGTCGTCGTCATAGGCCTCGGTTTCGAGGAAGCCGGCGGCAAAGCAGACGGCGCCGCCGGCGCCGCGTTCGGCCAGCGCCTTGACCACCTCTATGGTCAAATGCCGGTTGACGCCGACAAAGGCGGCGTCCGGCGCGGCCGGCAGGTCGGCGACCGAGCGATAGGCCTTGCGGCCGGCGACCTCGTCCTTGGTCGGATGCACCGGCCAGATCTCGCCGGCAAAGCCCATCTTGATCGATTGCGCGACGACGGCTGCAGCCTGCGCACCGCCGAATACGGCAATCGACTTCGGCCGCAGGAGACGCTCAAGTTTATGCATATGTTATGCCCCAAACGGACGCAGCAGCGCCCGTGAAATGATGTGGCGCTGGATTTCCGACGTGCCCTCCCAGATGCGCTCGACGCGGGCGTCGCGCCAGATGCGCTCCAGCGGCAAATCGTCCATCAGCCCCATGCCGCCATGGATCTGGATCGCTTCATCGGCAACGTATGCAAGCATTTCGGTGGCCTTCAGTTTGGCCATGGCCATGTCCTGGTCGGTGACTGTGCCCTGATCGTACTTCCAGCCGGCTTCGAACACCATCAGGTCGGCGGCCTTCAGTTCGGTCGCCATGTCGGCAAGCTTGAACGATACGCCCTGGAACTTGCCGATCTGCTGGCCGAACTGCTGGCGCTGCGCGGCATATTCCACCGCATGGCCAAGCGCCCGCTCGGCACGGCCGAGACAGGTCGCGCCGACCTGCAGGCGGGTGGCGCCGAGCCATGAATTGGCGACGTCGAACCCTTTATGGACTTCGCCCAACACTTGGGCGGCGGGAAGCCGGCAATCGTCGAATTCGAGGATGGCGTTGGTGTAGCCGCGATGCGAGACGTTGCGGTAGCCATCGCGAACGGTGAAGCCTTTGGTGCCCTTATCGACAAAAAAGGCGGTGATCTTCTTGCGCTTGCCGCGCGGCGAATCCTCTTCGCCGGAAGCCATGAACACGATAGCAAAGTCGGCGAGGTCGGCGTGGGAGATAAAATGCTTGGTGCCGTTGAGCACCCAGTCGTCGCCATCCTGCACGGCCGTCGCCTTCATGCCGCGCAGGTCGGAGCCGGCGCCCGGCTCGGTCATCGCCAGGCAGTCCCATTTCTCGCCGCGGATGCAGGGGAACAGATACTTCTCGCGCTGCTCGGGCGTGCCGGCCAAGAGGATGTTGGAGGGCCGCGCCACGCAGGTCCAGTGCAGCGCATAGTTGGCGCGGCCGAGTTCCTTTTCGTAGAGCAGCCAGGTCACCGTATCCAGGCCAGCGCCGCCGACATCGGCCGGCATGTTGGCGGCATAGAGCCCGGCTTCGATCGCCTTGACCTTGATCTCCTCGATCAGGTCGCGGCGCAGCACGCCGGTGCGCTCGACCTCGCGCTCATGCGGGTATAGCTCGTTCTCGACGAACGCCTTCGTCGTCTCGACGATGAGCCTCTGTTCTTCCGACAGCCCGAAATCCATGCTTCAGCCCTTCTTCTTGCCGGTCTTTTTCTTCGGCTTCTCGGCTTTTTTCACCGGCTTCAACGCCTTGGCCTTCTCGGCCGCCTTGGAGGCCGTGGGCTTCTTCGCCGCCAGCTTGGCCAACTGCCTAGTATAGTCCTTGTGCAGGGCGCCGGCGCCCCAGCCCTTGCCTTTGTTCTGCTTCGACAGCGCATCCATGATGGCGACCAGATTGTCGTCGCGGATCTTTTCCAGTTCGCGGATCGACAGGCCATGCGCCTGGTCGTCCGACTGCGTGGCGATCAGGTCGACCAACTCGTCGTTGAACTCCGGCACATCCATCAGCTTGGTCCATGGCCATTTCAGGCAGGGCCCGAACTGCGCCATGAAGTGGCGCATGCCGGCCTCGCCGCCGGCGACGCGATAGACCTGGAACATGCCCATCTGCGCCCAGCGCAGGCCGAAGCCGTAGCGCATGATGTCGTCGAGTTCCTCGACCGTGCAGATGCCGTCCTTGATCAGCCACAGCGCCTCGCGCCATGCCGCTTCGAGCAGGCGGTCGCCGACGAAGGCCTCGATCTCCTTGCGGATGACGACCGGCTTCATGCCGATCGAGGCATACATCTCCTTGGCGACCTCGATCGCCTCGGGAAAGGTCTGCTCGCCGCCCACGATCTCGACCAGCGGCAGGAGATAGACCGGGTTGAACGGATGGCCGACCACCAGCCGCTCCGGATGCTTCTTCATAGCCACCTGCATGTCGGTTGGCTTGATGCCGGAGGTCGAGGAACCGACAATCGCATTGGCCGGCGCGTGGGTATCGATCTCGGCGAGCACCCGGTGCTTGAGGTCGAGCCGTTCCGGCACGCTTTCCTGAATGAAATCGGCATCGGCCACTGCCTCGGCGATGGTCTTGGCAAAGGTCAGCTTGCCCTCTTTCGGCAAACCGCCGGGCACCATCTGCTTGTAGGCGCGGCGCGCGCCCTTCATCACTTCGCCGACCTTGCGCGACGCCTCGGGATCGGGATCGAAGATCGACACGTCGATGCCGTTGAGCAGCAGCCGCGCCACCCAGCCGGCGCCGATGACGCCGCCACCGATGGCGGCTGCCTTGTTGATGATGCTCATGCGGAAGCTCCGGTTCTGGTCATGGCGGTTGTGGGATCTATGAGCGGCACGCGTTCGCCGGCGCGGATCACGGACGGGTCGTATGCCTTGCGGGCAAAGACTTCGAGGACGAAGGGCCGAAAGAATTCGATCGGCAGCGTGTCATAGTCGGGGTTGAAGCTCGACTGGTCCCAGCGCTCGCAAAACTGGTCGCAATCGTCAAAATAGACGTGGCCGGCAAAGCGGTCGCGCGCATGGCGGTTACCGCCGAGGTGATGGGCATAGTAGAGCCGCTGGAAGTCGCCATGCTTTTCCACCACCCAGGTGCATTGTTCGCGCACGAAGGGTTTCAGGATCGAAGCGGCATATTCGTCGTGATTGTAAGGCGCATAGATGTCGCCGATGTCGTGCAGTAGCGCGCAGGCGATCCAGTCGGTGTCGGCGCCGTCGCGCCAGGCACGCGTCGCCGCCTGCAGCGAATGGCCGAGCCGGGTGATCTTGTAGCCCGACAGGCCCGCGTCGAGCTGCACCAGCGCATCGAGCAGCCGCTCGCCGGTCCTGGCCGCGTAGTCGATCTCATGCGCGGTCAGGAACTCGTAGTCGTCCCGGTCGCCATCCTTCATCGCGGTGAATTTTACGGTAGTCATGCCGACCCTCCCGACGAATAATTTATGCCGCGATCGGCGCCCGCTTGGTAAGGTTGAGCTTCTGCCGCACCTCTTCCGGCCCAAGAATCCTGGCGCCGAGATTGGTGACGATGCTGGCGGCGCGCTCGACCAACTGCGCATTGGTCGCCAGCACGCCCTTGTCGAGCCAGAGATTGTCTTCGAGACCGACGCGGACATTGCCGCCGGCCAGCACTGCCGCAGCAGCATAGGCCATCTGGTTGCGGCCGATGGCAAAGGCCGACCAATTCCAGGTCGACGGCACATTGTTGACCATCGCCATGAAGGTGTTGAGGTCGTCGGGCGCACCCCACGGCACGCCCATGCAGAGCTGCACCAGCGCATCCGGATTGAGCACCTTTTCCTCGACCAGCTGCTTGGCGAACCACAGATGACCGGTGTCGAAAGCCTCGATCTCCGGCTTGACGCCCAGCGCCGTCATCATGCCGCCCATGGCGCGCAGCATGCCGGGCGTGTTGGTCATGACATAATCGGCTTCGGCGAAGTTCATGGTGCCGCAGTCGAGCGTGCAGATTTCCGGCAGGCACTGGCGCACATGTTCCATGCGGTTGGTGGCGCCGCCCATGTCGGTGCCTTTTTCGTTGAGCGGCAGCGGCGCTTCCGGCGATCCGAACACCATGTCGCCGCCCATGCCGGCGGTCAGGTTCAGGATGACGTCGACTTCTGCCTCGCGGATGCGCTCGGTCACTTCGCGGTAGAGATGCACGTCGCGCCTCGGCTTGCCGGTTTCAGGGTCACGCACATGGCAGTGGACGATGGCAGCGCCCGCCTTGGCCGCATCAATGGCCGAATCCGCAATCTGCTTGGGCGAGCGCGGCACATGCGGGCTGCGGTCCTGCGACCCACCGGATCCCGTCACGGCACAGGTAATGAAAACCTCACGGTTCATCGCAAGCGGCATGGAACTCTCCTCCGATAGAAACAGACCACAACAATGCCCGACTTGCCGGAAACTGTTTTGCGTTTTACGAAGCTTCCATGACGAAAAGCGAAAAGCCAACGATCTTTCGTGCCGAGCGCCTGCCGCTCAAGGTGACGCTGCTGGTGTTTTCCGGCTCGTCCATCATGTGCGTGGCCTCAGCCGTCGATCCGCTGCGCGCCGCCAACCGTATCGCCGGCGAGACCTTGTTCGATTTCAAGCTGGTCTCCGTCACTGGCGAGGCTCCGGTCACCACATGCGGCCTGCCGGTGGCGGTCAGTGGCCGTTTCGACGCGGGCGAGCCGACCGACGTCCTTGTCGTCGTCGCCGGCTTCGGCACCCAGAATTATGCAACCTCGGCTCTGTTGTCCGGACTGCGCCGGGCTGCGCGTACGGCCCGCGCGTGCGGCGGTGTCGAGGCCGGCACCTGGCTGGTGGCGCGCGCCGGCCTGCTGGAAGGGCGCAGCGCCACCACCCACTGGGAGGACATGGAGGATTTCTCGTCGGCTTTCCCCGGCGTCGACGTGCGTCCGGACCGCTACGTCATAGACGGGCCGGTGTTCACGTCGGGCGGCGCGTCGCCGACCTTCGACCTGATGCTGCATCTCATTCGCACGCGGCTGGGCATGGCCGTCGCGCTCGATGTCGCCAGCGTCTTCATCTATGACCAGGCGCGTGCCGCGACCGACGCCCAGCCACTGGTCTCGCTTGGCCGGCTCGACGGCTACGATCCGCGGCTGGCGCAAGCCATCCGGCTTATGGAATCGCATGTCGACCAGCCGCTCACCATAGAAGCGGTGGCAAAACGTGCCGGGGTGACGGCACGGACGCTGGAAAGCATCTTTCGCAAGTCGATCGGCGAGACGCCAGGCGCCTATTATCTCAGGCTGCGCCTGGGTGCTGCCCGCCGGCTGGTGGTCGACACCAGAGTGGCGATGGCCGACATTGCCGGGCGGACCGGATTTTCGTCCGCCGCGGCATTTTCTAGGGCGTTTTCAAGGGCTTTCGGTGAAGCGCCGGTCAGGCTGCGCCGGGGCTGAGTGCAGGTCGACCGAAAGGACGACGATATGCACAAAATCGGAAAGATCAGGCCGCGTCCTGACGGCCGCTGCCGCCATCGATCTGCGAGCGCATCTGTTTAGCAAGGTGGGTCTCAAAACGGCTGGCGACGGCGCGGTCCCACTCGTTCGAGCGGCGCGTGCCATCCTTCGGATGCGGCATTGCCATCAGTCTATCGATGATCGATCCGGCCTCGCCAGGTGAGAGCAGGGCGTCGATTTCACGTTCGTTCTGCATATCGGTTCGCCTCCTTCTTCCTCTCCCGCCACGAGCCAGTCTTATACGAGATTCGTGACGGCAGTTTGAAGGCAAGAGCGAGGTCATTGAAGGGCGTCGAAGGGCAAAACCATGTCGCGGGACCGGGCCATGCGCAAAGCTGTTCCTGCGCCTTGGCAGGTCAGGTCAAGGAGAAATCTACAGCCGCTTTTCGAACAGCACCGTGGTGAAGCCACTGTCCCATTCGTCGTCTGGATAGCGGTTTTTTTCGATATAGCCGACCGCCTTGTAGAGTGCTTGTGCGGGCAGGTTGAACGTGTCGGTTTCCAGCCGCGCCTGCGCCAATCCGGCGGCGCCGATCGCCTGTTCGGCATGGGAAAGCAGCTTGCGGCCGACACCTTGGCCTTGACGGGACGCCATGACGTGCAGGGCCTCGATGAAATCCGCGCGCCAATGGATCAGGCCGGCGACCTCGCCATCGATCTCGGCAACGGCGAATTCAGGCCAGCTCTGGTCGACATAGCGCCCGCCAATATCCGTCTCGACATAGCGCCGCGCCGCTGCTTCGGTGATGTTCGGCAGTCATGTGCCTTCGAAGGTTTCATGCAGCACCTGCTTCAACGCCGGAATATCGCTCGCCTGCGCCGGGCGCACGATGATTCGATCCTCTGCCATTTTCCGTCTCCCGCCAATGCATGTCGCCCAAAAGCGCACAGCGATTTTGGGATGGCGACATGCATAAAATAAAGGCTGCCGCACGGGCCCTCTTTCGGCGACACGCGTGGCATCTTGATCACACGCTGGCTGCCGAAGATCTGTGCGATCCCCGGCAGCCTCGTGCGAAGTGGGCTGACTAGCAGATGGCGATAGCGGCGGCTTTCAGCCAGTGGTGTCGGATGTCGGTCCAGAGATGGAGCGGCGCGCGCCTTACACGTAGCGGTTGACGATATTTTCCAGCAGTTCCTGGCGACCGGACCTCGGCTGCGGCTCGATCTTCTTCTTGACGACGCGCTCGGCGATATCCTCCAGCGTGCGCTTGCCGGCGAGCATCGCCTTGCCCTCGGCCGTGTTCCAGCCGGCATAACGTTCGGCCAGCGGCGCCGATAGCGCCTTGTCCTCGACCATGCGGGCCGCGGCTTTCAGGCCGCGTGCGCAAGAATCCATGCCGCCGATATGGCCGATCAGCAGGTCCTGCGGATCGAGCGACTGGCGGCGCAGCTTGGCGTCGAAATTGGTGCCGCCGGTCTTGAAGCCGCCGGCCTGCAGGACCTGATAGTAGGCCAGCGCCATTTCCGGCACGTTGTTGGGGAACTGGTCGGTGTCCCAGCCCGACTGGTAGTCGTTGCGGTTCATATCGATCGAACCGAAAATGCCGAGCGCATTGGCCAGAGCCAGTTCGTGCTCGAAGGAATGGCCGGCCAGGATGGCGTGGCCCTGCTCGATATTGACCTTGACCTCCTTCTCCAGCCCGAAGCGCTTGAGGAAGCCGTAGACGGTGGCGACATCGTAATCATACTGATGCTTGGTCGGCTCCTGCGGCTTCGGCTCGATCAGGATCGTGCCTTTGAAACCGATCTTGTGCTTGTAGTCGACGACCATGCTGAGGAACCGGCCGGCCTGTTCCTGCTCGCGCGCGAGGTCGGTGTTGAGCAGCGTCTCATAGCCTTCGCGCCCGCCCCACAGCACGTAGTTTTCGCCCTTCAGCCGTTTGGTGACGTCGATGCAGCTTTTTACCGTCGCCGCCGCGTAGGCAAAGACGTCCGGATCGGGATTGGTGGCCGCACCCGACATGAAGCGGCGATTGGAGAACAGATTGGCGGTGCCCCAAAGCAGCTTGACGCCGGTCTGCTTCATCTTCCCCGCAAAGTAATCGGCGATCTCGTCGAGGCGCGCGGCACTTTCGGAAAAGTCTTTGCCTTCCGGCCGCACATCGGCGTCATGGAAGCAGAAATAGGGCGCGCCGAGCAGCGAGAACATCTCGAAGGCGACGTCCGCTTTCAGTTTTGCCAGCTCCATCGTGTCGGTGCCGCCTGCCTTGGGAAACCACGGCCGGTCGAAGGTCTGGCCGCCGAACGGATCGCCGCCCGGCCAGGCAAAGGAGTGCCAGTAGGCGACGGCGAAGCGCAGATGGTCTTCCAGCCGTTTGCCGGCGACGACCTCGTCGGGATTGTAGAACCTATAGGCCAGCGGATTGGTCGAATCCGGCCCTTCATATTTGATTTTCTTGGTGTCGCCGAAGAATCCGCTGCTCATGATTTCTGTCCTCTCACAAAGTTCTGCCGCCATTACCTCAGGCGTAATTGGTTTCAGGCCAGCGCTGGTCGAAAAGGGTCATGTCAAAGCCATCAAACGAAGGAGACAGACCATGACCGACCTCACCAAGATCGCTGAAAACTACATCACCGCCTGGAACGAAAGCGATGCCGGCCGCCGGGCCGAATTGCTCAAGGCGACCTTCACGGAAGACGTCAGCTATCGTGATCCGCTCATGCAGGGCGACGGCCATGAAGGCGTCGCGGCTCTGATCGACGGCGTGCAGCAGCGCTTTGCCGGCTTCCGGTTCTCGCTGAAGGGCACGCCGGACGGTTTTGCCGACAAGATCCGCTTCTCCTGGAACCTTGGCCCTGAGGGGACGCCTTCGGTGATCGAAGGCACCGATATCGGAATCATCGAGAACGGCCGCCTGAAGAGCGTCACCGGCTTTCTCGACAAGGTGCCGGCGCAGTGAGGATTTCTCAGGGAGGCGGGCGTGAAGCGCCCCCCTCTGGCCTGCCGGCCATCTCCCCCGCAAGGGGGGAGATGGGTTGGCATCCGCGCCTTCGCCAATCACCCACCGTGCAGGACTGGCATATCCGTCAACGCTGCTAATCTCCCCCCTTGCGGGGGAGATGCCCGGCAGGGCAGAGGGGGGTGCCTCGCGCTCACTCACGCGGTCAGGCTCTTGATTGCCGGGTACAGCGACCGGTAGCGCTGATACGCATCCGCATACGCCCCAGCGAGCGCAGCGTCCGGTTCGATCGTCGCATCCGTTCTCGGTGCCGTACAGACTTCAAGCGGATCGGCACCCGTCGCAGCAATCAGACCGAGCCGTGCGGCACCAAAGGCGGCGCCGAAATCGCCGTCGGCGGGAATGTCGACAGGCAGTTGAAGCGCGGTGGCAATCGCCTTCAACCAGTAGTGCGAGCGCGAGCCGCCGCCGATCGCCGTCACCCGCGTCAAGGTCGTGCCGGCCGTGGCCAGGGCTTCGAGGCTGTCGCGGAAGGCAAAGGCCACACCCTCCAGCACGGCCTGGGTCAGCACGGCACGGCTCGATTCATGCGCCAGCCCGGTGAACGCGCCGCGAATGGCGGCATCATTGTAGGGTGTGCGCTCACCCGAAAGATAAGGCAGGAAGGACACGCCGCTGGGCGCCTTCAATGTGTCGCCGAGCTGAGCGGTCAATTCGCCGGCGCTCTTCCCGGTGATTTCGGACAGCCAGTTGAGCGAATCCGTCGCCGACAGGATGACCCCCATCTGATGCCAGGTGTTCGGCAGGGCGTGGCAGAAGGTGTGAACCGCGCTAGCCGGGTTGGGCAGGTAGGAAGCGTTGGCGGCAAACAGCACGCCCGATGTGCCGAGCGAGACGAAAGCGTGGCCGGCGCCGACCGTGCCCATGCCGCAGGCCGAGGCCGCATTGTCGCCGGCGCCGCCGGCGATCGGAATGCCGGCCTGGACGCCCCATTTCGATGCCAATTCGCTGCGCAGTGCGCCTGCCCTGTGCGTACCCTCAACCAGCGACGGCATCTGCCTCTCGTCGAGCGACGTCGCTGCGAGCAGGTCCGTACTCCAGCGCCGCTTGCCGACATCGAGCCAGGAGGTACCGGCAGAATCCGACATTTCCGAAATGTGTTCGCCCGAAAGCCAGAGCCGCAGGAAGTCCTTGGGCAGCAGCACTTTTGCGACCTTGGCGAAGAGAGCGGGTTCGTTGTTTTTCACCCAGGCAAGTTTCGGCGCGGTGAAACCGGGAAAGACGATGTTGCCGGTCAGGGCGCGGAAGCGCGGATCGGCGTCGAGCACGGCCGCCTCGGCATGGCTGCGCGTGTCGTTCCACAGGATGCAGGGACGCAGCACCTTGTCGGCGGCGTCGAGCAGCGTGGCGCCATGCATCTGCCCGGACAGGCCAATGCCCTTGACTGCCGCGAGTTCATCCGGATGGGAGGATCTGAGTTCGGCGATTGCGTCTTCGCAGGCCCGGATCCAGTGCTCGGGATTCTGTTCCGACCAGCCGGGATGCGGCCGTGAAACATCAAGCGAACCGTGGCCGGAACCGATGACGGTTTGCCCGGCATCGATCAGCAGCGCCTTGACGCCCGACGTCCCGAGATCGAGGCCCAGATACATGTCTTCCTCCCACGCCAGTTAATTTTTTCGGGTCTCGAAAAAATCTGACTTGGCCAGTTTTTAAAACAAGATCCGCTTCGGGTCAATTCTCCGACAAATCGGCGGCGCGTCGCACAAACAGCGCTGACAGCGGACTGTCGGGCCGCGCCATCGAACGCTCGGCCGTGAGCGCCCTGGCCAGCGCACCCTCACCGGCGCGCAACGCTGCCTCGATCAGCGTCAGGTCGATAACATCGCGTTGGGCGTGGCTGCCGCCGAAACGATGAGCGATCGAGCGGATCGGCCGGATCAGGCGCACGGCCTCGGTGTAGCTGCCCTCACCGAATGCCTTGATGGCGAGCGTCAGCGGATGGCCGACATCCCGCGTGAAAGCCGCATTGTCGTCGCTGCCACGCATGGCCTCGCGCTGCGCCTCGAGCAAAGCGAGGGCCGGCGCATCGAACCCTGCACCGACAAAGGCCATCATCGCGTGGGCATCGTTGAAGGCATAAAGGCCCGCTCCGGCCTTGCGCCAATTGGCGGCAAGCGCTGCCCAGCGGTCGCCGACATCGACGCTGCCCAGGGCGAGCCGCCACAGGACTGCCGAGGCATCGACCATGTTGAGCGCCATCGTCGATTGCACGCTGTAGATAGGGCCGTCATAGAGGGCCAGCACCGCGTCGGTTTCGCCGAGATCGTAATGGAACAGCGCCAGGTGCCACCAATTGTGCACCTGCAGGAAGCTCTCCCTTGTCCACGCTTCCGGGTTGGCCTGCATCCAGGCGATGCCATCCCTTTGCCGGCTCTGCATTTCCATGACATGGGCGACGGCGTGCTGGGCCCAGCCATCGCGCTGCTCCATGTCGACCGCCGCGCGGCCAAGCTGCTCGGCCCTGACATAGTCACCCATTTCCTCCAGCCCGAAGGCCTGCATGCCGAGCATGGCGTGGTAGCCGGGCATGCCGCTTTGCCATGACGGCAGGGCCCGCGCGATGCGGTCGCGCAGCATGCGTGCATTGCCGGTGAAGAAATCGATCTGGTGGCCGACCTGCAGCGCCAGCCCGTCGCGGGGGGTCTCGATGGTGATGTCCTCGAGAATGCGGCTGGCTTGATGCCATCGTCCGCTGGCGAGATGCCCGAGGGCCGAGACATGCGCCCGCTCGCGCGTGGTCGCGGCAAGCGGCAGTGCGGCCTCATGGCAGGCCTTGGCCACGGCCATCGCCTCCCGCTCGGTGGCGAGGCCGAACAGATAACCCTTGAACACATGCGCCATGACGAAGCCGGGATTTTCCGCGATGGCGCGGTCGACGGAGGCTACGGGATCGCCGACGAAGCACTGCAGTTCACGCACTGCCTGGCTGTAGGGGGTGAATCCCGCCTCCGTGGCGCCCGAAAGTGCCAGGCCGAATGCGTCCCTGGTTGCCATGCGATGTCCTTCTGTCGACCCGTGACAGGCCCTCGATCCTTCGGCCCAAACCGATCCTAAAGCATGGGCCACGGCAACGCCAACCGCGCGCTACGCCAGGTCATTTGAGTAGTCTTTGCAGTTTAGCAACCATGCGGGGCAGATCAGGCTTTGTAAAATCGAATGAATTGTGTCTTCATTACGGCGACTGGCGGGGGCTGGAAATCGCGAATCGAGAGGGGACGCGATGCGGCATATGAAGAACTCACTTCCGAACAGTCATTCGGAGGATGTGCAGGTGGCAGTTGCTTCGCTACGGCGAAAGCCGCATCCGCTACACCCGTGGCTTATTAGCATCCTCTCAACTACGGCTTTTGCGTTGCTGCCCAACTCCGCCGCGTTTGCCGCATGCGTGCTGGGTCCATCCGCCGGAAACACCGTTTACACCTGCGACAGCGGCGATTCAGGCGGCAGCCTCGCCGATCCCGATGGCGACAACACGCTCAATTTTCCCGCCGGGGGCACCGGGCAGATATCAGGCAATGTCACCTTTGGTGTCGGCACGGACCGCATCGATATGCAGTCAGGCGCCATCACCGGCACCGTCGATCAGGGTGGCGGCACCGATTTTTTCACCATCGGCGCGGGTACCGTCGCCGGCAATGTCCAGCAGGGCGCCGGCATCGACGACTTCAACATGAGCGGCGGCCAGATCGGTTCGCTCAACCAGGGCGATGGCCTGGACACGTTCACCATGACCGGCGGGCGCATCGTCGATTTCTTCGACGATGGCGACCGTGCCGTGATGACCGGTGGCCGCATCGGCCGCGTCAACATGAAGCTCGATCAGAATTACTTCAACATGTCCGGCGGCACCATCGACCGCAACCTCGTCACCGGCTTCGACAAGGACACGATCATCCTGTCGGGCGGCACCATCGGCGGCAACATCAGCGTCAGCGGCGGCGACGACAGCGTCACGGTCACCGGCGGTACGGTCGGTGGCGATATACTGATGAGCTTTGGCGCCGACAGTTTCGTCTGGAACGGTGGCGGCATCATCTATGGCGCCGTCGACCTCGGCGGCGACAACGACACCGCCGAACTCAGCAACCTCACCAACGCCAATCTCGGTGCCACGAATACCATATCGGGTGGTCTCGGCACCGACGCGCTCACCCTGGACAACGTCAAACTGGATGGGATCAGCCGGCTCCAGAACTGGGAAAGCATCGACGCCACCAATGACACCGAGCTGACGCTCGACGGCAATCTGGTGCTCGGCGACAGCGGCACCGGCACAGGTTCGCTCAGTGTCGATGCCGCAAGCACGCTCTATGGCGGCGGTTTCAACGCGGCGATCCAGGCGTTTACAGCGGGTCAGTTGGCGCAGGTCACCAATGCCGGACGCATCGACCTGACCAATGGCAGCACCGGTGCCACCGACAGCCTGACGATTTCGGGCAATTATGTCGGCCTGGGTGGCCTGCTGCTTATCCAGACCGAGCTCGGTGACGATTCCTCCGCATCCGACAAGTTGGTCCTGTCGAGCGGAACGGCTTCCGGTTCGACCGGCATCTCCGTGGTCAATCTCGGCGGCGCGGGGGCTGCGACCACGCAGGACGGCATCATGGTCGTCCAGGCAATCAACGGCGCCACCTCGGGCGCCACGACATTTGCGCTCGACGCCCCGGTCGCCGCCGGTGCCTTCGAATATTACCTGTTCAAGGGCGGCGTCAGCGCCGGCAGCGAGGAGAACTGGTACCTGCGCTCGACGCTGAACACGCCGGCCCCGCCGGCCGCAGCCCCGCCGGTGCTGGAACCTGCTGCGCCGCCGGAACCTGAGCCGCCGGCGGCCGAACCGCCACCGCCGCCGCCCATCGACCCTGCGCCGCCGCCGCCGCCGGAATCCACCCCCGGCGACCCCGATCCGGTTGATCCGGCGCCGCCGGTCGTGCCGACCGATCCGCCGCCCGCGACACCACCGGCACCACCGCCGGCACCAGTGGCAGATCCCCCCCCGCCGCCGCCGGTGGTGCCAACGGAGGTGCCCGACCTACCGACACCAGCGGCGGGCGAGGAGATCCTGCTCTATCGCATCGAGGTTCCGGTCTATTCGGCCTTGCCGCCGGTCGCCGAACATCTGGCGATGACGACGCTCGGCACCTTCCACGAACGGCGCGGCGAGCAGAGCCTGTTGTCGAACACCGAGCTGTCGCCGGTCTGGGGCCGCATCTTCGGTCAGGACAGCAAGATGGCGTATTCAGGAACGGTATCGCCGTCCTTCGACGGCACCCTGTTCGGCCTTCAGGCGGGCTTCGATCTGTTCGGCCGCGAAACCGCGTCGGGCCAGACCGATCGCGCCGGCCTGTTCGTCGCCTATGCCAGCATGAATGGCGACGTGCGCGGCCAGGCGCTGGGCTGGGACAATCTGTCCGTCGGCAGCATGGATATCAACGGCACCAGCGTCGGCGGCTACTGGACCCGGATCGGTCAGGGTGGCTGGTACCTGGACGGCGTCCTCATGGCCACCTTCTTCGGCGGAAACGCAACATCGTCGCGCGACATCGGCATCGATGTCGGCGGGACCGGCATCACCGCTTCGCTGGAAGGCGGCTATCCCATCGCGCTGGGGCAAGGCTGGACGCTTGAACCGCAGGCGCAACTGGTCTGGCAGCAACTGTCGCTCGACGATGCGTCGGACCGCTTTGCTTCGGTTTCCTTTGATACGGACGGCAGCGTGACCGGCCGGCTCGGCGCACGGCTGCAAGGCGAAACAACGATCAATGGCATGGCGCTGCAGCCGTACCTCAAGGCCAACATCTGGCACGATTTCGGCGGCACGAGCCATGTCAATTTCGACACCACCGATATCTCCACCGAGGGCAGATCGACCTCGTTCGAATTCGGTGGCGGTGTGATCGCCAAGGTGACGGACAAGGTCAGCATCTTCGCCACCGGCGACTACACCACCAATCTCGGCGGCGACGAGCGTCGGATCCTCGAAGGCAATCTGGGGTTCAGCGTCAAATGGTAAGGCCGGTCATGACCCCGAAAAACAGTTTCGGGGTCACGGTCAGACAGAGAGCCTAATTGCTGGAACGCATCGCCACCGTGGCGATGCCGGCGCCAACCAGCAGCGTGCCGCCGGTGCGGTTGAAGATGCGGATCGCCTTGGGATTGCGCACCACGTTGCGTGCGCGTGAGGCGATCAGCGCATAGCCGAAAGCATTGGCAAAGGCGAGCGCCAGGAAGGTCGTCTCGAAGATCAGCATCTGCGTCCAGAAATCGGCGTACCGGTCGAGGAACTGCGGCAGGAAGGCGACGAAGAAGGTGATGCTTTTCGGATTGAGCGCGGTGACCAGCCAGGCGTGCGCCATCATCTTGGCCGAGGAGACCGCGTCGGTGCGCGGTTCGGCTTTCAGCGCGCCGCCTGCGCGAAACAGTTTCACGCCGAGATAGATCAGATAGCCGGCGCCGATCAGCTTCAGGATGGTGAAGACGGTCGCCGAAGCCGCCAGCAGCGCGCCGATACCCAGCATCGACAAGGTCATCGCCGTGAAGTCGCCCAGCGCCACGCCGATCGCCATCGGCAAGGCGGTGCGCCAGCCCTGGCCCAGCGCGTAGGACACGACGAGAAGGATGGTCGGACCCGGAATGATGAGAAGGATCGTCGATGCGGCAGCGAAGGCGGCCCAGTTTTCGAAGGACATGCTCATCTCCTTTGAGCTTAAAGAAGAGGATAAATCCTGAGGCCCGGGAGAATGTAAAGAGGCGATTTCCCTAACTGCGCCAGCGGCAGATCGATGTCAGTTCGCGCCGTTCAGCGTGCTCACAATATCGGCCAGGCTGACATTGGCACCGAGAGCGGTTGCCGCCGCGACAATGGCAGCGGCAAAAAGCTTGATGTCGGTTTTTAAGGTCTTGCACATGGGGGCCCCTCGCTGATGGTTCGAGGAGTAAAAAACGCCGGCGCCGGGAATATGACCCGACCGAGGTCTTTTTGTGCAGCAGCCTTCGTTCAAGCCCAGGCAAGAAGGTCGGACATCGTCAAGGCCATGCGCAAATGCAGCTGTGCAAGGTCTTCACGCTTTATCAACCATGAATGATGAAAATGCCCGCTATCCGGCCGGACCGTGCTTCCCGCCGACAGCGTAGGGTCTGGGTATATGCGTGAGTTGCCGCAAGGTCTGACGCCGCCGCGAAATGGCGACGCAATCGAAACCGATCATCATCTTTCCCGCCGTGCCATCCTGTCCGGGGCAGGGGCGCTCGCGCTGCTGAGCGCCGCCGGTTGTTCGACCTCGGGCGGGGTGTTGCCGGCGCTCGAGCTCGACGACGTCACCACGGGTTCCGTGCGGCCGATCCGGCCAAGCATCAGCGTCGACAAGAACATCACCAGCCCCGGCGTCATGTATGCCGGGCTGACCGACGGCGGCTTCAACGTACCGGAAGTGCCATATCTGAAGGTCAAGCCGGAATTCCGCCGCCAGATCGTCGTCGACACGACAGGAGAGGCGCCCGGCACCATCGTCGTCCATCTCAAGGAGCGCATGCTCTATCTCGTCCAGCCGGGTGGCGACGCCATTCGCTACGGCGTCGGCATCGGCAAGGATGGTTTCCGCTGGTCCGGCCGCGCCAACATCCAATACGGTAGGGAATGGCCGACTTGGACGCCGCCGCCCGAGATGATCGCGCGCAAGCCGGAACTGGTGAAATGGCAGGCCGGCCAGCCCGGCGGCCTCACCAACCCGCTCGGCGCGCGTGCCCTCTACATCTACCAGGACGGCAAGGACACCGGCTATCGCATCCACGGCTCGCCCGAATGGTGGAGCATCGGGCAAGCGATGTCGTCAGGCTGCGTGCGCCTGATCAACCAGGACATCATCGACCTCTACAGCCGCGTCTCCAAGAAAAATCCGGTCGTCGTCGTCTGACGCTTATGCGGCGTGTTGGCGCCGCTCGAAACTCCCGTTGCGCGATGCGGCAAGACAGGCCAAGGTGCCTTGAAAACCATCGCGCCGGGAGAAATCAAGCATGGCTGGAACGTTTGTCATCGCGCAGGGCGGCGGCCCAACCGCCGTCATCAACCAGACGGTGGTCGGGGCGACGCTGGAGATCCGCAAGCGGCATCCCGGTGCCAAGGTGCTGGGCTCCATCCATGGCGTGCGCGGCATCCGTGACGGCAATTATGTCGACCTTTCCGCCATCCCCGAGGACCGGCTGCGGCTGATTGCCGGCACGCCGAGCGCCGCCCTCGGCTCGACCCGCGACAAGCCCGACGCCGCCTATTGCGAGGTCATCCTCAACGGCCTGAAGAAGGCCGGCGCCGACGCCTTCATCTATATCGGCGGCAACGACACGTCGGGCACGCAGCAGATCCTGACCGATGCCGCCGGCGGCAAGATCGCCTTCGTCCACGCGCCAAAAACCATCGACAACGATCTCGAGGAAAACGACCACACGCCGGGCTTCATTTCGGCGGCCGAGTTCGTCGCTGGCGCCTTCCTCTCCGTCGATCTCGATTTCCGTGCGCTGCCCGGCATCTATGTCGGCATCGTCATGGGCCGGCATGCCGGCTTCCTGACCGCGGCCGCCGCTGCCTGGCAACTCGACGCCGACAGCGGCCCGCACCTCGTCTACGTGCCCGAGCGCCCATTCTCAGCCGCCGGCTTCATCGACGACGTGCGCGCCACGCTCGATCGCCACAAGCGCTGCATCGTCGCCGTATCGGAAGGTGTCGGCACCGCCGACGGCAAGGCCCTGGTCGAAAGCCTGGTGCCGCCGGACAAGCTTGAGCGCGACGCGCACGGCAACGTCAAGCTGTCGGGCAGCGACCTGCCGGCCGCACTCGAGCGCGCGTTGGCCGAGGGCCTGCCTGGCAAGCGTGCTCGCGTCGACGCCCTCGGCTACATGCCGCGCGGCTATATCGGCGCCATCAGCGCGGTCGATGCGCAGGAGGCCTTCGATGCCGGCGCCTTCGCCGTCTCTGTCGCCGAACAGGGCGGCGGCTCGGTGGCGCTGCAATATGACGGCACCAGAACGGTGCTGAAGAAGGTGCCGCTCAAGAACGTCGCCGGCAAGACACGCCACATGCCGGACGATTTCATGAAGCCCGATGTCAATCAGCTGTCGGATGCCGGCATGGCCTATCTCAAGCGACTGGTGCCGGAAAAGTACAAGGTCGGGAAGCCCTTCGTCTGATGCCGGGCTCACACTTGATGCCAGGCTGGTTCAGCAGGAGCGTCGTCGACGACAAGACGACGATGCTGACCGAGCCCTTCGTGCATGCCTATGTTCGGGCCAATATCTGGCATCTGCGCGGTCGCGATGCCGACCTGCTGGTCGACACCGGCATGGGCATCTGTCCGCTGGCGCCGCAGATCGAGACGGCGGACGGCAAGCCGCTGCTGGTCGTCGCCACCCACATCCATCTCGACCATGTCGGCTCGCTGCATGAATTCCCGTTGCGGGCCGGGCCAAGGATAAGCGCGGAACAATTCGAGAGCATGGATGAGGCGGCGACCTACGCCTACATGTTTCATGACCTCGAGGATGCCGTCTCGAAACTGCCGGCGCCCGGATGGAAGTCGGCCGACTACAGGATCCCGCCCGCGCCCTTGACGCGAACCCTGGACGAGGGCGATGTCGTCGATCTTGGCGACTGGCAATTTCGCGTGCTGCATTTGCCGGGCCATTCACCGGATTCGATCGCGCTGTTCGACGAGGTCGACGGCCTGTTCTTCAGCGGCGATGCCATCTACGACGCCATGCTGATCGACGACCTGCCGGATTCCGACCGAGCCGCCTATGTCAGCACGATGCAGCGCCTGCTCGACTTGCCGATCCGCATCGGTCACGGAGGACACGGACCGAGCTTCGACGGCAAGCGCATGCGCGAGATTGCCACGGCCTATCTCGAGCGAACCGCCGGTGGCTGAGGCTCCAGCGAGGCAGCAAGGCGGGGCCCGACGACTTTGCGACGCTGCCGCCGTGCGGATATTAAATCTTCGTAAGGTCGCCCTAAAACCCTAAATCGGGCGAATCCGCGCCCTAGATGCAAGGCCGTCGATCCGGTTGGCTGCCATGTAGGCGAGACGGGCAATTGCGACCTCGACACGCCGATGACCGATTTTCCCCGCACGGGAGAGGCCACGGCGCTGGATCAACTCTCGCCCGGACAAACGACCATGTCAGATATCCTTCGTAGGCATCGCGTCGCGGCCTTGCTGGGCGCTGCGCTGATCATATCCCCCTTCGTCATGTCTTTTGCCCAAAGGCGAGGGCAACACTATTCCGACGACCCAGACGCCTGTCGCCGGCATCACCGCGCCCAATGGCTCGTTCGCACCCATCGTTGCCGCCGACAAGCCGGCGGTGGTGACGGTCACCACCGTCATGAGGGCACAGCCTGAAACGATGAGCGATGCCTCTCCTTTCGACGGCGGCTCGCCTTTCGATGACTATTTCCGCCAGTTCTTCGGTGACCAGGGCATGCCGACGCCCAAGACGCCGCCACAACAGCAACCGCAGCGCGCCGAGGCGCTGGGTTCCGGCTTCATCGTCGGCGCGGATGGTACCATCGTCACCAACAATCACGTCATCGATGGCGCCTCTTCGATCAAGGTTACGCTCGATGACGGCACCGAACTTCCGGCCAAGCTTGTCGGCCGCGATGCCAAGAACGATCTCGCCGTACTCAAGATCAAGTCGGACAAACCCCTGCCGACAGTCAAATGGGGCGATTCCGACAAGCTCATGCCAGGCGACCAGGTGCTGGCCTTCGGCAACCCGTTCGGCATCGGCACGACCGTCACGGCAGGCATCGTCTCGGCGCGCGGCCGCGACCTGCATAGTGGGCCTTTCGACGATTTCATCCAGATCGACGCGCCGATCAACCACGGCAATTCCGGCGGCCCGCTGGTGGATGTCGCCGGCAATGTCGTCGGCATCAACACGGCGATCTATTCACCCAATGGCGGCAGCGTCGGCGTCGGTTTTGCCATTCCGTCGGGCCAGGCCCAGAAGGTGGTCGCCAAGCTGATGAAGGGCGGCTCTATCCAGTACGGCTATATCGGCGTTCAGATCCAGGAGGTGACGCCGGATGTCGCGAGCGCCATCGGGCTCGACCATTCCGGCGGCGCACTGGTCTCAGAGGTCAACGACGGTTCGCCGGCGGCCAAGGCCGGCATCGAGACGGGTGACGTCATCACCAGCTTTGCCGGGCAGGACGTGAAGGATCCCAAGGACCTGTCGCGGGCGGTCGCCGATGTCGCGCCGGGCGCCCGGGAAACGGTCGATGTCTGGCGCAAAGGCAAGCCGATTCGGATTTCCGTCGATGTCGGCCAAAACAGCGCCGATGCGAAGACCGCGTCGCTGGACGACGGGTCCGACGCGCCGAGCGCCGGGCGCGCTCCGGCGATAGGGCTCGGCTTGATGGATATAACACCCGACATTCGCCAGCAGATGAACCTTGCCGGCAAGCAGCACGGCGCGGTGGTTGCCAGCGTCAACCCCGACAAAGCGGCCGCCGCTTCCGGAATACAGGCCGGCGACATCATCGTTGCCGTCAATCAGGTGCCGGTCAAGAATGCCAGGCAGGTAACCCAGGCGATCGCCTTGGCCGGCAAGTCCGGCAGGAAATCGGTGCTGTTGCTGGTCGAGCGTGGCGACGCTCAAATGTACATCGCGGTGCCTTTCGCCAATGGCTGAGAAATGGCGTTGACGTGCACGCGGAGCGGCAGGTCCATCGGTGACGATCCCGCTGGTCTCCGCCCGTCAAGATTTCGGTTGCCCGTCACGACATCTTCGAGAACATTGCGTCAGGCCGATAGTGGCCTGATTGCATGGGGATTGCCGCTATGGTCACCCGAGGTTTCTCTTCAGGACGGCGCCCGCCAACCGATGGCGATGCCCGCATCCCGCCGGGCCAATATCTGGAACAGGGTTTTCCGGTGCTGTCGGCCGGTCCGACGCCGCGCGTGCGTACCGAGGATTGGTCTTTCACGCTGAAACATGGGCCACGCCCGATCAAGAAATGGAACTGGGCCGAGTTCAACGCGCTGCCGTTGACCAAGATGACACGCGATATCCATTGCGTGACAGCATGGACCAAGTTCGACACGCCGTGGCAGGGCGTGCTGGTCGACGATATCCTTGCCGATGCGGGTGTCGAGCCGCCGACCGGTTTCACGCTGGCGCACGCGTTCGACGGTTACACCACCAACGTACCGGTCACGGATCTCACCGCCGGCAAGGCCATGGTGGCGCTGCTTTACGAAGGCAAGCCGATCACGTCAGACCATGGCGGCCCGGCGAGGCTGCTGGTGCCGCATCTCTATTTCTGGAAGTCGGCCAAATGGCTGAACGGCCTGCAATTCACCACGCGCGACGAGCCCGGTTTCTGGGAATTGCGCGGCTACCACATCTATGGCGACCCATGGCGTGAACAGCGCTACACGGACGATCCATGAGCGATGCGGCAGCAGTGCAATCGCCTTGGCAGACAGCCAGGATCGTCCGCATAGAAAAACGCACGCCGCGTGTCACCAGCTTCCTTTTCCAACCGTCCCGGTCCTTTGCCTATCGCGCCGGGCAGCATGTCGACGTCAGGCTGACGGCGCCGGACGGCTATCAGGCGCGCCGCTCCTATTCCATCGCCTCCGCGCCCGAAACGCATGGCGTAATTGAACTGGCGATCGAAAAACTCGACGATGGCGAGGTCTCGCCCTTCTTCCACGAGGTCGCGGCAGTGGGCGATGAAATAGAACTGCGCGGGCCGCTTGGCGGGCATTTCGTCTGGCCCGAGGATGAGAGTGGGCCGCTTGTTCTGGTCGGCGGCGGTTCGGGCGTCGTGCCCTTGATGTCGATGCTCCGCCACCGCGCCGCACGTAATTCAGCGGTGCCCGTCGTCCTGGTCTTTTCGGTCCGGGTCTGGGACGAAGTGATCTTTCGTGACGAGCTGATCGTTCTCGATGAGCGCCAGGACGGCTTCGACCTGGTGCTGACACTGACCCGCGAAGCTGCACGCCGTCCAGCCGATTATGCGCGGCGGGTGGACGTCGCGATGATGGTGCAAGCCATGGCGCGGCTGCCGGAGCCGCCTGGCATCGCCTTCGTCTGCGGCTCCAACGCCTTCGTGTCAGCCGCCGCCCAGGCGCTGATCGATGCCGGCGTTGCAGCCGGAATCATTCGCACCGAACGCTACGGAGTTTGAACCGACGCCGCCTTTCGAGAAAGGTTCGTCGGATTCGCCTTTAGACTAGCCAACCGGCGAGAAATCCGCCGACAGCAGCTCGAAGGGCAAGGCGCCATAAGCAGCCACTGTGGCTTCGTCGTTCCATTCACGAAACTGCCGCGACGGTCGCGCTTCGAGCGTCCAGGCAGCTCGCGCGCCGTCGAGCGTCACCTTGCCGCGAAAATGCAGCACGTGTTCCCTGCCGGATCGGCTGATGGCCATGGCGCGCAGGCGGGCGACATGGTCGTCGCCGGCATTGATCTCCATTTCGATGCGGCGCCGGACCGGCGGAACGCCGATCCTGACGGTGATATCGAGCATCATGTCGCCGGTCGTTTGCGGACAGGCGATGGCCTGCGAAAACATCAGAGGCGCCGATGCTGCTTGCGGCTTGCGCGCGACCGGTCTGCCGCGCCAAGGTTTGGCGGGTGGCTCCTGTTGCAACCGGCCCTTCTTCCGCTTCAGGCGCAACTGCTTGGCAAGCCCGCGCGACAGCCAGACCAGGCCGCCGAAATCCGTGCGCGGCTTGGCTTGCAGAACCGACGACCAACGCGACAGGCCAGCTCCGTCGGCCATCTCTAAGATTCTGACCATTGTCGATTCCGGCACCGGAATGCCGATCTCGAACGCCAGATAGGATAGCGCCACCGCCGCTGGAACCGCCAGGCCGCGTCTGCCGACGATGTCGAGGAACATGTCCCAATCGACCTCTTCGCCATGGATGGCGACCGCGCAGTCGACAAGCCAGTCGCTGTGGGTGTGGGCGTCGAGGCCGCCATGGGCGATGGCCAGGGCCATGCGATCGGCCGGCGACGGCACGAAGACCGCGACGCCGCTGAATTGTGCCGGGACCGCCCGTTGCCAGATCGCCAGGTCGTCTTCCACGCTCGTCTGCGAACCGTCATAGCCGAGCTGGTGCAGGTCGATGTCGCCGAAACGGCCCTTGAAGAAGTTCATCGACCGCAGCGACGCCAACCGGGTTCGCAGATATTGCGCGCTGACGCCCGAGGCGATCTGCCAGTCGCGATCGCGCAAGATGTCGAAGACGGCAGCCATGTCGCGCGGGCGCACCAATATGTCGATATCATGCGCCACCCGGCCACGCTGCGCTGACGCGTTCAAGGCAATGCGGCTGGCGCCCTTTATCAGCATGATGTCGGCGCCGCCGTCGGCCATCGCCTTCAGCGCCGGCTCGGCCTCGCGCATCGCCATGCGCGACTTCGTCCACAGCATCTTCTGCAGGCCGACGAGGCGCGGATGGGCGGTATGCCCGGCCAGCTTCCTGCCAAACCTGTCGGAGATGGCGGCGAGCAGGCGATGTTCTCGAAACGAGACGAGATCGATGTCGTTCTCGTCCAGCCAGCGCGCGGCGCAGCCGGCGGCTGCGTCCTCGTCGGAGAGCAGCGCCGCCTTCAGCAGCAGGTCCAGCTGGCCGGTGGGCCACGACCAGCCATAGTCCGGGAAGCGGCGGCCGATGCGTCGAACGGGCCTGGCGTTCAATTGGAGCCTGCCTTGTTCCGGGCTCGCCGCTGCATGGCGAGCCTTGCGACCTGGAGATAGCCCCGGTCGCGTGCCGGATCGCGGCCGTAGGAAAGGCTGCCCGGACGGATGCGGCGCAATGCAAGCACGTCGTCGAGCATGGCAAGGGCAAGGCCTGCCTCACGAACCCGGGCGATCCAGTCGATCATCTCGCCGCGACCGCCTAGTGGGTCGATGATGGGACCGATGCGCGGCACCACCTCCTGGCGGATCATCATCGTCGTGCGCGACCAGCCAGCTCCACTGGTCGCATCGGGCAAATCGGGGCTGTCGCCGCGAAACGTCCGCCAATGCGTAAAGACGCCCGCTGTCCCGGGATGACGGCCGAGATAGGCCAGCTGCTTTTCGACCTTGTCCGGCAGCCACAAATCGTCGGCATCGAGCGTCGCGATGAGCGGCGTCGAGAGTGCCGCAATGCCACGGGTCGTTGCGCTGCCAGGTCCGGCATTGTCCTGTCGCAGCACCGTCACCGGCAGGTTCATCGCATCGATCACCGCAGCCGTATCGTCGGTTGAACCGTCATCGACCACGACGATGGCCTCCGCCTTTGCCGTCTGGGCCAGAACGGAGTTCAGGGCCGCGCCTATGGTGGCGGCCGCGTTGAAAGCCGGAATGACGACGCCGTAGCCTGCCATCAAAGGAACCGCCACTGCGCGAGATCCTTGAAGTCGAAGATCCCCTCCACCCGGCGCAAGCTGGGATCGGCCTTGCGACGCTTCATCGACTTGTGAATGGCGCGCATGAACTCGCGAAAGGGCACATCGGCTTCCTTGGTCATGTTGCCGGGATGACGCCTGTAATAGAGAGCCACCGTATCGGGCATAACGTATTTTGCCTGGCTCTCAAAGATACGCAACAGATAGTCGGTGTCCTCGGCCTGTTTGAAATCCTCGTCGAAACCACCGGTGCGCTCGATGAGGTCTCGCGCAAAGATCCCGGCGGACAGGTGGATCCCTCGCACGGTGATGGAGTGGCTGTCGGCGGCCGGTTCCAGCGTCTCGCCATCTATCTTGTCGACCAGCGTCATGCGCGAATAGGTCAGGTCGAGGCCCGGATCCTCTTCGAAGCAGGCGAGATCCGCCTTGAACCGCCCTATCGGGGAGATGTCGTCCGAATCGAGAAACGACACCAGACGAGTCTGCGGCAGCAACTGCTTCAGCCCGGCATTGCGCGCTTTGGTGACCCCGCCATTGATCTGCTGGAAAAGACGAATGCACGGGGCCTCGTCGATCAATGACCGCACGACGGCCGCAGAGCCATCGGTCGACCCATCGTCGATGACGATGATGTCGAGATCGATGTCTTCGCGCTGCCTGAGCAACGAGCGCAGCGCCAGGCCAACGAACTGTTCGCGATTGTAGACCGGCATGATGACGCTCAGCCTCATCGGCGTCTCCAGCAGCGTTGCGGGCTTGGCTGATCCGACCCGATTGTGTCGAGCATCATAGCATCCGCCAATCGGTGGGACTCTTCAATTCGAAGATGCCCTGGACCTCTCGCCGTGACGGATCGGCCTTGCGCCGCCGCATCGACTTGTGGATTGCACGCAAATGGTTGCGGACCCTGCCGCTATGTTCCTTGGTGACATTTCCGGCATGGCGTCGGTAGTAGATCGCGACGGCGTCCAACAATTCGTAGTTCGGTCCCGCCTCGAAAACGCGCAGCAGATAGTCGGTATCCTCAGCCTGCTCGAAATCCTCATCGAACTCGCCCGTCCGGTCGACAAGCCCTCTGCTGAACACGGCGGCGCTCAGCGAAATTCCCCGAAGCGTCATCGTGCGGCTGTCGACTGCCGGTTTCAGCCGCTCATCGTCGATCCGGTCGACCAGCGTCATCAGCGAATAGGTCAGCTCAAGCCCGGGGGTAGCCTCGAAGCGGGCGAGATCGGCCTTGAACCGTCCGGCCGGCGAGATGTCGTCAGAATCCAGAAACGAAACGAACTCCGCATCCGGCGGCAGTTGCCGCAGCCCGGCGTTGCGCGCCCTGGCCACGCCCATGTTGGATTGCTGGAACAGTCGGATACAGGGGTTTTCGCGCATCATCGAGCGCACGGCCTCAGCAGAGCCGTCGGTCGAGCCGTCGTCGATGACGATGATGTCGAGATCGGCGGCGTCCCGTTGCCGCACCAGCGAGCGCAATGCCGAAACGACATAGCGTTCACGGTTGTAGACGGGCATTATCACGCTCAGTTTCACGAATCGCCCCGCGCGAGAAAGTCCGCAATCGTGCCGGCTATCTCCTGGGGCTGCGTCCCCAGCGACAGACGATAGCACGGCAGCAGGCGGGTCAGGTCGCTGAAGAAGCGAAAGCCGCTCTCCCGCTCGCCCGGCATCTGCGCTATGCCCGACGGCGCCAAGGCGATCATGGCATCCCTGCGCGACACCGGCACGATCGAACTTGCCCCGCCACCGTCGATATGTGGCGCCAACAGCGCGACGATGTCCAGAGTTTCGGGCACCGGTCGGGGCGCGATGTCATCAATGTGAAAAGCATGCTTGCCTTGCCAGTTGAGCGGACCATGCGCCGGCAGCCGATGCTTCAGCCCAAGCCGCGCGAACCCTTGGGGATCCTGCTTGAGCGTTGAAAACAGTGGGCGGGCAGTCACGCCGTTGGCAAGGTCGACCAGCACATAGTCGTCGCCGACGCTGTCCAGTCCGTTGAGGAGGCCGGCGGCGACGGTTCCGGATTTCCCGGCGCCGCCCGCGCCGGCCAGCAGGACGCCCTTGCCATTGGCGCCGAGCGTGCCGGCATGGGCAAGGCGCATGCCGCGCGCCCCATATTCCCAATGCAGGAAAGCCCGCAGCGGCGCTCCCGGCTCCCACGGCGGAAAGGCGTCGGCCGAAGCCATCAATTGCACGCCAACGCGACGTTGCGGATCATAGAACTGCCAGAAATCCAGGTCGTGGAAATGGTTGCCACGCAAACCGGCTTCCGCCAGTTGGGTGGCGAAGCCATGCTGCGTGAAGGCTCCCTGGCCCCACCTGGCCGGTGCCGCGATGCCGTCTATGCCGGGATGCGCGACGAAGACGCGGCAGATGTCGGCAGGCGTTCGGTTGCCCGGAGCAGTGACAAAGCCATGAGCGACGGCATCCGCCAACGCGCCGGCGCTGACATGCGCGGTCAGATCCAGATGCGGCAAGCTCGCCTTGCGGGTCAGTGGATAATGCGCGGCGCTGCTCTCTGCTTGCGCCAGGACATGACGTGCGTAGTCAACCAAGTTTGCGAGAGTGATGTTCGGCATGGGTTTGCCTGTTCCGGAGCTGTCCGGCAACGAGAACCTGATGGGCGCTTCAGTTGGCTTGCTTCACCGCGGGCCAGCCGAGGGGCTCCTCGACCTCGTGGATGGGATCGACGACAATGAGATCGGCGAGATCGTCATGGATGTCGACCTTGAGGGGCTCTCTGGCAGCGGCGAGCTGAGCCAGCAATTCGCTTGGAACCGGTCTTGCCACGCCATCGGTTACGGCCGCCAGCAAACCGAATTCGAGCAATTGTGAAACAAAGCCGTCAATCGCGGCGGCATCGAGGGCGCCAATTCCGGTCGTGGCGCCGACCAGTTCGGAGGCAGGCACGCCGGACGACAGTGCATCCCAAAGTCTGCTGCCTGAATCAGAGAAGCCGAAATATTTGCCCGTGGTCAGGTCAAGAACGACGGCTTCGCCGTCGAAGGATTCAAAGACGATATCCTTGCTGGCAATGGCATAGATGCCGGATTGTCGCATATTTGCTCCCCCGCCGAGCAGGCCGCGGAGATGATCTTCGGGCCTTACGGTCAACCCCACCGTTGCAGGCGTCTAACCATTTGCAGGGTTTTTGGCAAGATGGCGCAGGCTCCGGGCGAGCGCAGCCGGTCACGCTTCGATTTCAAGCGCCGAAAGCGGCTTCGAGCAACAGGCGAGGATAAAGCCGTCCTCGATTTCGTGATCGAGGATGCCGCCATTGTGGCTCATCTCGACATCGCCCGCGACCTTCCTCACCTTGCAGGTGCCGCACAGGCCGAACTCGCAGGCGGCGGGAATCCGCACCCCAGAGGCGCGTGCCGTCTGCAGCACGGTCTGGCCGGCGACGCATTCGGCATCGACATCGGAAAGCGAGAACCGGATTGGTGTCACGGCCTCGACAGCAGCAGCGGCGCCGTCGTCCGCCGGCGGCGAGAACGGCGCCGGGATCTCCTCCACGGCAGGCGCCGCAAAGCTTTCCTGATGGTATTTCGCCATGTCGAAGCCGGCGGCGTCCAGCATGCCGCGCACGGCGCGCATGAAGGGATCGGGGCCGCAGCAGAAGATCTCGCGCTCACGGAAATCGGGCGCCAGCAATGGCAGCCGGATCGCGTCGATGCGGCCCATATGGCCGAACCAGCCCTCGCGGCTCGACCGCTCCTCGATCATGAAGCCGAGCGACAGGCCAGGCATGCGGCTGCCGAGCAGCTCGAGCTCCTTGCGGAAAATGATCTCTTCCGGGCGGCGCGCGCAGTTGACGAAGCCGACATCGGTCCATGGCGCGCAGTCGTTCAGCCAGCGCAGCATCGACATCATCGGCGTCACGCCGGAGCCGGCCGAAATGAACAGATATTTGGCCGCCGGGTGGCTGTGCAGCGAGAAGTCGCCGGTCGGCCCATAGGCCTTGACGTGCGAACCGGGCGTCAGATGGTCGAACATCCAGCGCGTACCGGTGCTGCCCGCCTGCGCCTTGACCGTCACCGCGATCGAGAACGGCCGCGACGGCGAGGACGACAGCGTGTAGGTGCGCATCAGCGGCCCGTCCGATGTCGGCAATTCCAGCGTCACGAACTGGCCCGGTTTGTAGCGGAACCAGGTCTGGTTGTCGGAGCGGAAGGTGAAGGTCTTCACGTCAGGCGCTTCGTCACTGACGCCGATCACTTCCAGCACCTGCAGCCTGTCGTTCCAGGGCGTCATCTGGTCGAGATGGCGATAGAGGCCAAGGTCCGTCATCGCATTCATCCTCTTGTCCCCTGGGCTAGGCGACGCTGCGCAGGGCCGGCCGGTCGCCTTCTGCAAGGCGCGGTCCGATGAACGACGCGTACCACTCGACGAACTGGATCACGCCGCCCTCATGCAGCTCCGAATAGGGGCCTGGTTCGTAGGCCGGCGACAAGATGCCGAAGGCGTTTTCCTCGACGATGCGACGGTCCTGGTCGTTGGTCTCGGTCCAGACATGGGTGAGCTCAGCGAGATCGTAGTCGACGCCTTCGACCGCATCCTTGTGGACGAGCCATTTTGTCGTCACCGCGGTTTCCGTGGCACTGATCGGCAGCACGCGGAAGGTGACGGCATGGTCGCCGAGGATATGGTTCCAGGTTGTCGGATAATGATAAAGCAGCAAGGAGCCGATGCGGTCGGTTGAAACGCTGTCGGACAGGTTCTTCTGGACCGCCCGTTTTCCCGTCATGGTGTAGCTGACGGCATCGCGCAGCAGCGGCGCGCGGGTGGCGCGGTACTGCCCTGCCGGATCGATGCGGAATTTGCTCGGCAGGCCTGATGCCTCGCATTTGGCCCAGTGCGCGACCATTTCAGGGTCGCTGTCGGCGCCGTTGACGCCGGTCACGGTCGGAGCCTCGGGGAAGGTCTTGCACAGCTCAGGATGATTGGCGGCGCAGTGATAGCACTCGCGGTTGTTTTCCCAGACCAGCTTCCAGTTGCCCTTCTCGACGATCGTGCTCTCGAAGGCGATCTTTGCTTCACGCAACCGGTGCGGCAAAAGATAGGGTTCGATCATCGCCCGCATCGGCGCGAAATCCGCCGGCTCCTTGGCCAGACAGATGAAGATGTAGCCGCCGACGCTCTCGCAGGCGACCGGCTTCAGGCTGAAATCACTCTTGTCGAAACCGTCGGCCATCTGGCGGGCAAACAGCAGGCGGCCGTCCAGCTCATAGGTCCACTGGTGATAGGGGCAGACGAGCTTTGCCGCCGTGCCCTTCTCCGTGTTGCATACACGGCTGCCGCGATGGCGGCAGGAATTGTGGAAGGCGTTGATCTTGCCGTGCTGGTCGCGGACAAGGACCACCGGATAGTCGCCGATCTGCACGGTGATGTAGCTGCCCGGCTTCGGCAGTTCGCAATCATGGCCGATGAACAGCCAGTCGCGATACCAGATCAGCTCCATGTCGAGCTTGAAGTAGTCCGGATCGGTGTAGAAGGGCTGCTCCAGCGAAAAGCCTTGCCGGCGCCCCTTCAGGAGCCTCAGCATGTCGTTGCGGGTATCCATGTCCTGTCCTCGTTTCTAAGGACTGAACT
This sequence comes from Mesorhizobium sp. M1342, assembly GCF_040317955.1. Taxonomy (NCBI): domain Bacteria; kingdom Pseudomonadati; phylum Pseudomonadota; class Alphaproteobacteria; order Hyphomicrobiales; family Phyllobacteriaceae; genus Mesorhizobium; species Mesorhizobium sp. M1342. Next base: position 31,926 of record NZ_JAMYLI010000025.1, read on the forward strand.
GGTGGTGATGGAGGAAGGATTGAAACGCAGGCCGGCTAGGTGCCAGACATGCGCTATCCACCTCTTGACCGCCCACCGCGATCAGTCGAGTCTAACAATCTCGGGCTGGTTTCCGGGCTCTGGAGTTGTCCTTGCGGACCATCGCGACACCTTCCCAGGCAGTTGCCCAGTGGTCTCCCGTTGCGACTTGAACTCCACCACCGTTGCGGGGGCAGCGCCGGATTCTGACCGGCTTCCCAATTCTCCGCCTCGTCGTCACGAAGCGGCACCTGAGATGGTATGATCTAACCACGATCGGGGGCGCGCCGTCGGCATGAAAACGACATCGTATCCATGCGGCGCGACACGGCCTGCGAACGTTCCCGCAGACCGTCGCGGGCTGAAATCCACCTCCCGGATGACCATTTTGCCGGCTGCGATATCCCCGAATCGGACCCCTTGGCGGGGTCAAAAAAGGTTAACGGTTTCGAAAAGTGACTATTAGCTCGATCTAAAATCGAACCGAACGGTTCGTTTCTGTTGACGGTGCGTGCAGGACGGTGTGAACGCTGGGCCTCTGAAACAGTCAGTGATCCATCCAGCGGTTACACTTAACATGCTGATTTAAAGAAGAAAAATATACCCGTAGATTCCCTTGGCACAATTTCAAGGTGTGGATTCATGGTCCACACGGAACAACTTCGTGATTGGAAAAGGCGGGGTTGCCCTCCCACATCGGGGCTGTCCGAACGACGCGATTTCATTTCCAAGACACGCCGCTAGACGGACGGAAAAAGACGATACTGGAGTACAAAAATGAAAAAGATCATTCTCACTGCCGCAGCCCTTCTGGCCATTTCCGGCAGCGCCTTCGCTGGTAGCGACCACTACGGTTCGAACGCCGCGGCAGCCACTGCTGTCGACAGCTCGTACACCGCTTCGACCAAGAAGTCGGAACCGGCTGCTCAGGCGCCTGCCCAGGGTGCTGACCGCAACCTCTTCGGCAACAACTAACAGCCGATTCCCAGTCGACGGCGGGCTCGCCCGCCGCCCTGGCGAAATTCAGACATTCAGGAGTATTTAAGATGAACAAGATCCTCATTGCTGCCGCCGCCGTTCTGGCCATCTCCGGCAGCGCTTTCGCCGGCAGCGACAACTACGGTTCGAACGGCTCCAACCAGCCTGCCGCCACGGTGGACCAGTCGTACACGGCTTCCACCAAGACCGCGGAATCGACTGCCCAGACGCCCGCTCAGGGCAGCGACCGTAACCTCTTCGGTCGCTAATAACCAATTCGCAAGCGACGGCAGCTGTGTCTGCCGTCCTGGCGAAATCCAGAATTCAGGAGATTAAAATGAACAAGATCCTTATTGCTGCCGCCGCCGTTCTGGCCATCACCGGCAGCGCGTTCGCCGGCAGCGACAACTTTGGCTCCAACGGCGCCAATCAGCCTGCGGTTACTTCGGTTGACAGCGCGCATACGAGCTCGGTCCGCAACAGCGGTGGCCTCGTCGAGAAGCTGCTCAATTCGTCGGGCGACGTGGAGAAGTCCGCCCCTCAGGGCAGCGACCGGAACCTCTTCGGCCGTTAACAGCCGAAGCTGATCTTCAACAAAAGAGCGGCGGGCCTAGCCCGCCGCTCTTTTGCGTCCGAGACGCGTTCCTGCCTCAGGCCGCCTTCGCTTCAGCCTCATGAAGGGCAAACGACCGTCCGTCAGCGTCGAAGATATGCAGGTCCTCGCCATTGGCGCTCAGCCGCAATGTCGAACCACGCTTGACCTCGACATTGCCGGGCAGCTTGGTCACCAGCGGCAGGTCGGCGCGACCGATGTCGACATAGACCAGCTGAACCTCGCCGAGCTGCTCGAGATAGTCGACCGTCCCCTCGAACAGATAGTCCGCGCCGCTGGCGATGATCAGGTCCTCCGGCCGCACGCCAAAGCTCACCGCAGCACCCTTCGCCGAAGCAGGCGTTGCGATCGGCACGGTTGCCTTGCGTCCGCCGACATGGCTGACGACGGTCGGATTGCCGGTCTTTTCGATGGTCGCGGGCAGGATGTTCATGGCCGGCGAGCCAATGAACTGGGCAACGAACAGATTGCCGGGCTTCTTGTAGAGATCCATCGGCGTGCCGACCTGCTCGATATGGCCGTCCTTGAGCACCACGATGCGGTCGGCCAGCGTCATCGCCTCGACCTGATCGTGGGTGACGTAGATCATGGTCGTGTTGGGCATCGATTCCTTGAGCTTGGCGATTTCGATGCGGGTGGCGACGCGCAGCGCGGCGTCGAGGTTCGAAAGCGGCTCGTCGAACAGGAACACCTTCGGATTGCGCACGATGGCGCGGCCGATGGCGACGCGCTGGCGCTGGCCGCCTGACATCGCCTTGGGCAGGCGGTCGAGATATTTGGTCAATTGCAGGATCTCGGCGGCCTGACGCACGCGGCGGTCGATCTCGGCCTTGTTCTCTTTGCCGATCTTCATCGAGAACGCCATGTTGTCGTAGACGGTCATGTGCGGGTAGAGCGCGTAGGACTGGAACACCATGGCGATGCCGCGCTTCGACGGCGGCACGTCGTTCACCACTTCGCCGGCTATTCTGAGTTCGCCGGAGGTGATTTCCTCGAGCCCGGCGATCGATCTCAGCAATGTCGACTTGCCGCAGCCCGACGGGCCGACGAAGACGATGAACTCGCCCGACTTAATATCGAGATCGATGCCGTGGAGAATGTTCAGATTGCCGTAGGACTTCTTCACTTGTCTTAGCGTGACATCGGCCATTGGTTTCCTCCAGTGATTGGAAATTCAGTCGAGACGCCCGAACCAGGCGCCGTAGCCGCCAAGCTCGATGGAACCGCTGTTCGCCTGCCCCGAAAATCCGTGCCCGGGCAGAGGTTGCAGCGATCGGCCGCCAAGGTCAACCTTGGCCGGCCCGGCTCCCAGATTGAAGATGCAGACGATCTGCTCGTTGCCCGCGCGGCGTGTGAAGGCGACGGTGTCGCCCTCACTTTCGATGAAATTGATATCGCCCTTGGCCAGCGCCGGATGGGCGCGCCGGAAGCTGAGAAAGCGCCGGTAGTGCTCGAGTAGCGAAGTCTCGTCGTCCTGCTGGACATCGACCGCTTGCGACAGATGCTTGGCCGGCACCGGTAGCCAGGGCTTTGCCGAGGAGAAGCCGCCATTTTTGGCGCTGCCTTCCCACACCATCGGTGTGCGGCAGCCGTCGCGGCCCTTGAATTCCGGCCAGAAGCGAATGCCATAGGGGTCCTGCAGATCCTCGAACCGAAGGTCGGCTTCGCCGAGCCCAAGCTCCTCGCCCTGATAGATGCAGACCGAGCCGCGCAGGGACATCAGCAGCGCCGAGATGACCTTGAGGTAGGCGATCGGGTCGGCCTCATTGGCCGCCCAGCGCGAGGCCGGGCGCATCACGTCATGGTTGGAAAAGGCCCAGCACGACCAGCCGTCGCTGGCGACCTTGCCGAAGGATTCCAGCACCGAGCGGACCTTGCCCGCGCTGATCTTTTCCGGCGCCAGGAAATCGAAGGAGTAGCACATGTGCACGCGCTTGCCGCCGGCGGTGTAGGCGGCAACCACTTCAAGCCCGCGCTGCGAATCGCCGACCTCGCCGACCGCTGCGGTTGCCGGATATTCATCGAGCAGGGCACGGAACCGTTCGAGGAAGCCGAGGTTCTCGGGGCGGCTCTTGTCGTAGAGATGGTCCTGGTAGTTGTAGGGGTTGACCGCCGGCGCGGTCTGGTCGTTGCGCTCTTCCGGCGGCAGCGGCGGATTGTTTTCCAGGCCCTGGCTGTGGAAGTAGAAATTGATGGTGTCGAGCCGGAAACCATCGACGCCGCGCTCCAGCCAGAAGCGGGTGACGTCGAGCAATGCGTCCTGGACTTCGCGGTTGTGAAAGTTGAGGTCGGGCTGTTCGGCCAGGAAATTGTGCATGTAATATTGCTGGCGGCTGGTGTCCCATTGCCACGCCGAGCCGCCGAAGATCGACAGCCAGTTGTTGGGCGGCGTGCCGTCCGGCCTGGCGTCTGCCCAGACGTACCAATCGGCTTTCGGGTTGCTGCGGCTCGACCGGCTTTCCTTGAACCAGGGATGATTGTCGGCAGTGTGCGACAGCACCTCGTCGATCATCACCTTCAAGCCCAGCCTGTGCGCCTCGCCGGTCAGCGCGTCGAAATCGGCCAGCGTGCCGAACATCGGATCGACATCGCAGTAATCCGATACGTCATAGCCGAAATCTTTCATCGGCGACTTGAAGAACGGCGAAATCCAGATGGCATCCGCGCCGAGTGCGGCGATGTAGGGGAGGCGGCCTATGATGCCCTTGAGATCACCGATGCCGTCGCCATTCGAGTCCTGATAGCTGCGCGGATAGATCTGGTAGATCACCGCGCCCCGCCACCAGTCGCGATCGATGGCGAGGTCAGGCTTCGAGCTGGCCTTCAAAGCGGATTGCATCGTCTCAGCCTCCTTTCACCGAGCCGGCAAGCAGCCCGCGGACAAAATAGCGCTGCAGCGAGAAGAACACGATCAGCGGCACGATTATGGTCACGAAAGCCGATGTCGTCAGAATCTCCCAGTCGCCGCCGCGCGAGCCCAACAGCGCGTTGAGCTTGGCGGTCAGCACGATCTGGTCTGCCTCTGTACCGAGGAAAACCATCGCCACCAGCAGATCGTTCCATACCCACAGGAACTGGAAGATGGCAAACGAAGCCAGCACCGGGAACGACAGCGGCAAAACGATCTTGACGAAGATCTCGAAATCGCTGGCGCCGTCGATGCGCGCCGATTCCATGATTTCGCGCGGCAGGCCGGCAATGTAGCTGCGCAGCAGGTAGATGGCGAAGGGCAGGCCGAAGCCGGTATGCGCCAGCCAGATGCCGAGATAGGTCTTCGACGGCATGCCGAAGAACGAGCCGACGCCGTTGTAAAGTTTCAAAAGCGGGATCAGCGACATCTGCAATGGCACCACCAGCAGGCCGATGATGACAGCGATCAGCAGCGCCCGGCCGGGAAACCGCATCCAGGCCAGCGCATAAGCGGCAAAGGCGGCGATCAGGATCGGGATGATTGTCGCTGGGATAGTGACGGTCAGAGAATTCATGAATGACCGTCCGATGCCTTCGGAGAACAGCACGGTTCTGTAGTTGTCGGTGGTGAATTTCGGCGGCGCCGACGAAGCATAATAGACACGCTGGCCGCGATCGCCTTCGAACGCTTTCGGGGACTGCATGACGAAGCTGCCGTCGGCATTGAGCTGCAAGGTCACGCCGTCGCCGAGATCGGCTGTGGTGCCGGCGGGATATTGCGTCGGTGCCGCCGATTTGACGCCGAAGGCGCTGATGTCGCGCTTGGCGCCGTCCCCGAAAATATTGCCCTGGAGGAGGAACTTGCCGTCCTTCTCGACCTGCGCCGAGGCGGGCGGCAGCCGGCTGGCTTCCGTCTGGGTGGAACTGGCGAACGAGTTCCACCAGCCCGAGGCGATGATCTGGTTCTTGTCGCGCAGCGACGAGACCAGGATGCCGAGTGTCGGTATGGTCCAGATCGCGACGAAGATGAGCACGGCGATGTGGACGCCAAAGCGGCTGGCGAAGGAATTTCCGGTCGCGACGGCCATCTCAATGTCCTCCCGTCTCTTTGTTCGCCTGGCGGATGTTCCAGACCATGATCGGAATGACCGCGATCATGATGATGATGGCGATGGTGGCGCCGCGGCCGAAATCGCCGCCGCCGCGGAACATCCAGTCGAACATCAGATTGGCCAGCACCTGGCTGTTCCACTGGCCGTTGGTCATGGTCAGCACGATGTCGAACACTTTGAGCACCAGAATGGTGATCGTGGTCCAGACCACGGCGATGGTGCCCCAGATCTGCGGCACCATGATCTTCCAGAAGATCTGGAACGGATTGGCGCCGTCGATGACAGCGGCTTCCAGCGTTTCCTCGGGGATGCCGCGCAGGGCGGAAGACAGGATGACCATGGCAAAGCCGGTCTGGATCCAGATCAGGATGATCATCAGGAAGAAATTGTTCCAGAACGGCAGCGATATCCAGACCTGCGGTTGGCCGCCGAAATGCTGGATGATGGCGTTGAGGATGCCGATCTGCGTCTGGCCTTCGCCCCGATACTCGTAGATGAATTTCCAGATGACGCTGGCGCCGACGAAGGAGATCGCCAGCGGCAGGAAGATCAGGCTCTTGGCGATCGTGCCCCACCAGATCTTGTCGGTGAGCACGGCGATGATCAGCCCGAGGAAGGTGCAAGCTGCCGGCACCACCGCGAGCCAGATGATGTTGTTGAGGATCGAGTTGCGGAACTCGCGATCGCCGAACGCCCATTCATAGTTCGCCAGGCCGACGAAATTGATGCCGCTGCGATCGAGGAACGACAGCCGCAGCGTCTCGACCACCGGATAGATCAGGTAAATGGTGAGGATGATCATCGCCGGACCGACGAACAGCCATGGCCGGACCAGCCCTTGCCGGCGCAGATTGTCGATGGCCGCGGCACCGGCGACGCCGCGTGACGGGAATATCAGGTCGACCAGCCTGTTGGCGCCCCAGAAATAGGCGACGCAACCGCCGACCCCGATGATGATGACAGTTATGGCCGAGAAAATCTGAGCCGCCATGGGTCCCTCTCCCCCTGCGCATGATCCGACAAGGAATGACCTTGGTGACGGGGACCAGGCGCCGATTCAGTTGTTTGGAGCACGTCATCGGCGGTTTGCGCACATTGCCGATCGCGCTTCATGTCAATGCGCTCATGACGAAAGGCTGCGGCACGGGCCGCCGTCGGATCCGGGCCAGTAGGGCCCGGACCCAGTGCGAGAATGGTTGGTCGCTTACGTGCCGGCCGCTACTTGATCGCGTCCCAGCTCTTCTGGATGTCGGTGGCGACGTCCTGCGCCGACTTGCCGCCGACCAGGTCGATCATGCCGGTCCAGAAGGCGCCGGCGCCGATCTTGCCCGGCATCAGGTCGGAACCGTCGAAGCGGAAAGTCGAGGCATTGGCGAGGATTTCGCCCTGCTTCTTCAGCGCGTCGCTGGCATAGGCATCCTTGTTGACCGACTTGAGCGGCGTCACGAAGCCGCCTTCGGCCATCCAGATCTCGTGGGCGAGCGGCATCTTCAGGAATTCGATGAACGCGCGCGCACTCTTGCTGTCCTTGGTGATCATCGCCAGCGTACCGGCGCCGAGCACGGGCGTGCCCAGTTCAGGCTTGGAGGCATAGGGCGGGAAGTAGAAGAAGTCCGCGTCCTGGCCGACCTTGGTGCCTTCCGGGAAGAAGGTCGGGATGAACGATGCCTGGTGGTGCAGGTAGCATTTCGGCGGCACCGAAAAGAGACCCTTCGGACTGTCGCGGAAATCGGTCGCCGCAACCGCCTTGGCGCCGCCGTCGACCATCTTGTCGTCGGTCGCGATCTTGCCGAATATGTCGATGGCGTTGACCACCGCCGGATCGTTGAACGGAATCTCGTTCTTCACCCATTTGTCGTAGACCTCCGGAGGCTGGGTGCGCAGCATCAGGTCTTCGACCCAGTCGGTCGCCGGCCAGCCGGTGGCGCCGCCGGAGCCGAGGCCGATGCACCATGGCTTGCCGCCATCGGCGATGATCTTCTTTTCGAGATCGGCGAGTTCTTCCTGGGTCTTCGGCACCTTGTAGCCGGCTTCCTCGAAATTATCCGGCGAGTACCAGACCAGCGACTTCACGTCGGCCTTGTAAGGGAAGGCGAAGAAGCCCGGCTTGCCGTCTTTGTCCTTGAAGGTGCCGAGATCGACCCATGACTGGCCGGCGCCATAATTGTCCTTGACCCATTTGGCGGTGTCGTCACCGAGTGGCGTCAAAAGGCCCTTCGATGCCAGATCCTGGATCAGGCCCGGCTGGGGCAGCACGGCGATGTTGGGCGGGCTGCCGGCCTGTGTGTCGATGACGATCTGCTGCTCGTAATTCTCCGAGGAGGAGTATTTGATCTCGACGCCGGTGGCTTCCGAGAAATAGTCGAGAACGCCGCGCACCAGGCCTTCGTCCTCGCCGCGCCACGGCCCGAAGATCGACAGTGTCTCACCCTTGAGGTCGACTTTCTTGAGTTCTTCGTAGTTCGCCCAGTTGAAGCGCTTGTCTTCGCCGGGCTTGAACTTCAGTTCGGCCTGCGCGGGCGCGTTCAGGGCGAACGTGGCAAACGCAGCACCCAGCAAAAGCATTTTCTTCATCGGTATTCCTCCCAGTGGGTCTCACACACCGGACGGAACCTCCATTCCGCCCGCCGACGCCGCAGGACTGTGACTCAGTCGGAAAGGAACCGCAACCTTTCGAAGAGTCTTCCAAAGCGCTTTGGCTTTTTCGATCACGCCATTGAATTGCCAGGAAGTCAAGAGGCTGGCGAATTAATCGATTTAGGTTCGCGCATCTTAACTCCTGAAAGTGCGCTGCAGCATACTATTATGGCGATGCAGCAGCAATTTTTGTTTCAAACACGCCCAAACCGCGTCTATGGTTCGGCTTGTATGGCTCGGCCTCGGTGGCACTTGGGTCGATTCAATTTAAAAGCGCTTTGAGGGAATGGAGACTTTCGTGAACCTCAAGCAGCTCGCCCACATGCTGGCACTTTCGCAAACCACGGTAAGCCGCGCTCTGAACGGCTATCCCGAGGTCAACGAGGAAACGCGCAGGCGTGTCATGGATGCCGCCAAGCGCCATGGCTACCGTCCCAACCCGAGCGCGCGCCGGCTGGCGACCGGCAAGACCGGCATGATCGGCTATGTCCTGCCGACCGGTGCGTCCGTCGACATCGATCCGCATTTCGTCGAGTTCCTGTCCGGTCTTGGCGACTATGCCCGCTCGCACGAGCTCGATCTTGTGCTGTCGCCGGCCGACGCCGACGACCAGGAAACCACCTACCGGCGCATCGTCGCCAACCGGCAGGTCGACGCCGTCTACATCTCCTCGCCGCGGCCCGTTGACCGGCGCGTGGCGCTGGTCAACACGCTCGGCATTCCCTTCATCGTCCATGGCCGCAGTGAGGGCTTCGACTTCGACTATGCTTTTACCGACATCGACAATGAGGGCGCCTTCCACGAAGCGGCCAGGCTGCTGATCCAGCTCGGTCATCGGCGGCTGGCGCTGATCAATGGTGACGACCGCGAGACCTTCGCCATCCATCGAGAACGCGGCGTGCGCCGGGCGCTTGCCGCGAGCGGACTGACATTGAGCGAACGCCATGTCTGCTCGGTCGATATGACCGAGGAGAACGGCTATCGCGCCACCAGGCGCTTGCTGGAAGAGGACGACGCGCCGACCGCGATCGCCTGCTCCAGCCTGATCATGGCGCTGGGCGTCGTGCGTGCGGTGCGCGACCTCGGCCTGAGCATTCCGGGCGACGTGTCGCTGATCGCCCATGACGATGTCTTCCCCTGGCTGAGGCCGGAGAATTTTTCGGTGCCGCTGTCAACGACGCGTTCATCGATCCGTCTGGCCGGCGCCCGTGTCGCCGAGCGGCTGGCGGCACGGATTTCCGGCCTGGAGGAGGGTGCCCGCGGAGAGGTCTGGCCGGTCGACCTGGTGGTTAGGGGATCGGTGGCGGGGGCGCCTGTTTAGAACTGTCTCCCGAAGCGCTGCAAGCGCCGACCTTACTCCTTCGCAGCCCCTGCCGCCTTGATGTCCAGCAGCCCGTAGCCGAAATCATTGTCGCGTCCCTTTGGGCCGAGATCCCTGGCCGTCGCCGCGAGCGCTTTCTCGATGTCGTCGGCCGAACGATCAGGCGCGGCATGGATGAGATTGGCGATGGCGCCACTCACGATCGCCGCCGCAAACGAGGTGCCTGTGACCACGTCCGAACCGCCGCCGCTCGGCGCCACCATCTCGACGCCGGGCGCCGAGATGAAGACATAGGCGCCGCGATTGGCCTGCGGCATCAGCCCATCCTTGGCGTCGGTGGCGGTGACTGCGATGACACCATCGAAGGCCGCCGGATAGCCATAGGGCGCCTTCGGCCCGTTGTTGCCGGCTGCGGCGACCAGCACCATGCCGAGTGCGCGGGCATTGCGGCAGGCGACGCCGAGCAAATCGTTCTTCGGCCCGACGAAGCTCATATTGATGATGCGCACGTCCTGTTCCGCCGCCCAGTCGAGCGCCGACAGGATGACGTCCATGGTCGACTTGCCGCCCTCGAAGGCGCGGGCGTGATAGATTTTTGCGCCCGGCGCCATGCCTTCCAGCACGCCGACGCCGGCGATCAGCCCGTCGATCGACGTGCCGTGATCGCGCTTTTCGATCGGCACGTCGGGCATGGCGTCGAACTGCCCGGCAATGACGCCCGACAGCGCCGGGTTGGTGTCGTCGATGCCGGTGTCGATCACCGCGATGCGAACGTTTTCGCCGCTGGCCTGTTTGGAATCGAGCGCGATATGATCGAACGCATAGTTGACGATGCCGGCGGCCTGCTGCAGCGAATACACATGATTGGGCTCGCGCCGCTGTGTGCGGCCGTCGGCGGCCAGTTGCGCCAGCACGACGCCGACGGGCCGGCCGTCGGGAATGCCGAAGCGCACCAGCGTGGTGCCAAGCAGCCGCGACTGGCGCTGCGAGCGCACCTGCAGGCCGAAGGAGGCGGCGATCTGCTGCACGGCACCGGCATCGCCGTCGACGGTCACCAGCACCTCGTCGGGCACGAAATCGCCGACCACGGCGCGCCGCGGCTGAACGGCGATGAGATCGGTCGGCGAGACGATCGGGCCGCCAGGCGGGGGGCCGGCTTGAGTATCGGCAGGCAGCGTCGCGGGTGCCGGCCGTGGCGTCGGCACAGGGGTCGGAGGCGCCTCCGGGTTGGGAAACAGGTCGACGATCAGCGCCGGCAGGAAGACGGCGCCGGATTGGCCTGCGTCCGATCCGCCCTTTGTGTCATTGCCGTTCTTGGCGCAGTCGGCTCCCGCCGCATTGGTCCCGTCGCGGCAGTCGATTTTGGTCTGGTCTGGATTGGGGTCGTTGGTCTGCGCCGACGCGGGCACGGCGACGATTGTCATCGCCGCCGCAAGGATTGCCGCAAATCGAATGACTGCCTCAGCCGCCATCAACGGGTTTCCTTCCCTCGATCACAGTTTCCGTGAAAGCCTGGGCGGCAACAAGGCCGATTTGCTTGTTGTAGTCGGCAGCGGTCGGGGCCGGAATGCCAAGCCGGAACACGCCGTCGGCGGTCGGTCCGCCGATGATCTTCAGCCCGTTGCTGCCGAGGAAGGCGGATATGTCCGACATGTTGGCATCCGGCTTGAACTTGACCAGGGCGAACGGCATTTTCGCCGGATCGTTTTCCGCGCCGGCAATCTCGAAATCATTGCCTTTGCCGCCTGGTTCGACAAACGACTGCACCATGACCAGGGCCAGCAGAACCGCGGCTGCCGCCCAGGCGACACCGACCGGCACCGCCATGAAGCGGCCCCAGGCCTGCGCCAGCCAGGACGATCCTGCCGGCTTGCGCGCAGGCCCGGCCTCGGCGTCGAGTGCCTTGGCAAAGCGGCTGAGCGCATCGGCCGGCGGCCGGATTGCTTCGTTGGCGGCCGTGGCGCCGGAGAATTCGGCTTCAGCCTCACCAAGGGCGGCAAGTGCGGCCGGATCGCTGGCCAGCCATTCCTCGACCGCTTCCAGATCGGAACCTTCCAGCGAGCCGTTCAGGTAGAACGGCAGCAGCGTTTCCATTTCGTCGCGGCGCGACATCTTTTCAGCGGCGCTCATGGCCACCCCCTGTCGTAACCGGCGGCCTTGAGGGCCTCTCCGAGTTTCTTGCGGGCGTAGAACATCCGGGTCTTGACGGTGGCGACCGGAATGTCGAGCACCTCGCCGATCTCGCTCACCGACTGTCCGTGATAATAGGCAAGATCGATGACGACGCGATGCTCTTCGGGCAAGGTTTCGACGAAGCGCCGCAGGGCGGCGGCCTTGTCTTCCTTCATGGTGACGACTTCCGGCGTGTCGGCGCCGTCGGGCACCGCGGCGGCGGCCTCGTCGTCGATCCAGTCTTCCTTCTTCTTGCGCAGAAAGGACAGCGCCTTGAAACGGGCGATGCCGAGCAGCCATGTCGAGACTTCGGAGCGCCCTTCGAAGCCCGGCGCCTGGCGCCACAGCTCGAGGAAGACTTCGTTGGCGATATCGTCGGCCATCATTTCCGATCCCGTCTGGCGCGTCACGAAGCGGTAGACCCGCGCATGGTGACGCATGAACAGGAGCCGCACGGCGGCACGGTCGCCCTTCGCGACCCGGTCGACGAGAGCGCGATCGGTCTCCGTCGCTGCCGTCATGGCCGGTCGAGCCGCCTGGCTCCTGTCTGCTCTGTCGCTGATCGGTCCAAAAAGGTTCATCCTCCGCCAAGGAATTTTTAGGAGGCTAACCGAAGAGCGGGGCGGTTGCCAGAGCATCCCTTCTCCCCCGTCACTATACGGGGAGAAGGTGCCGGCAGGCGGATGAGGGGCGGCGCCGGCGTTCGCTGTTCATATGCCATGTTGGCGCTGCCCTCATCCTTACCCTCTTCCCGTAAAGGACGGGGAGAGGGGGACGCCAACGGAGCGCTTGTCACCCCAAAAACGGCTTCGCCTTCATCGTCTCCGGTATTGCCACACCCAGCCGGCTCAGCACTGTCGGCGCCAGCTGCAGCTGGTCGAGCAGCGTGTCGGCCTGCGGACCCTTATCTTGTCCAAAATAGTACAGCGCGAAATCCTGCATCTCGTCGTCATGGCCGCCATGATGGCCACGATCGGTCTGGCCGTGATCGGCGGTGACGATCACCTCATAGCCGGCTTCGATCCAGCGCGGCAGGAAGGCCGCCAGCATGCCGTCCATCGCATAGACGGCATGGTCCATCTCGTGGCAGTCGTGGCCGAAGCGGTGTCCCATCGAGTCCAGCGTGCAGGTGTGCAGGATGCCATAGTCGATGCCATGGCGTTTCGTCAGCATCGTCAGCGTGGCGAACAGGTCGACATCGCTCGGCGTCATCTGGTTGCGGAGATTGTAACCAGTCATGGTGTGGAAGCGGCCATGCGTGATCGGCCCGCTTGGCTCGTCGAATTCCATGTCCTCGACCAGGTCGAACGGATAGGCGCGGAAGAATTCCGACCAGTAGGAATGGGTCACCGCCCCCGTCTTGCCGCCTGCCTTGCTGACCTCGGAGAAGATATCGGGCTGCTCGACGCGGAACCGGTTCTCGTTGGAGAGAATCCCGTGCACCTGCGGTGAAACCCCGGTGTGGATCGACGCATAGCAGCAGGCCGAGGTCGACGGCAGCACCGAGCGCATTTTCCAGACGCGCGCCTCGCCCGATTGCACCCAGCCTTCGAGATTGCCCATCAGCCGGCGCCAGTTCCGGTAAGGCACGCCGTCGAGGATGATCAGCAAAAGCTTGGATTTGAGCGCCATGGGCGGCTCCTTGCGGCTTGGCAGTTGAAACGGAACGCCGTGTGCCGTCTTGGGCACACGGCGTTCTTGATAGATGAAATCGGACGATCAGAGTCCGCTCAAGCGTTGAGCCAGCACTCGGCAAGCGCGTAGCCGTCCATCATTTCGCCGATAGGGCTCTTGGCATAGCCGCCGATCTTGTTGGTGGCGGCCGCGTCGATGAACTGGTTGAAGAAGGGCACGATCAGCCCGCCTTCGTCACGCATCATCACTGCCATATCGTGGTAGATCGCCTGGCGCTTGGCCTGGTCGAGCTCGCCGCGCGCGGTAAACAGCATCTTGTCGAATTCCGGCCGCTTGAAGCGCGTGTCGTTCCAGTCGGCGGTCGAGACATAGCCGGTGGAATACATCTGGTCCTGCGTGGCGCGTCCGCCCCAGTAGGAGAGCGAGAAAGGCTGCTTGTTCCAGACCTCCGACCAATAGCCGTCGCCGGGTTCGCGCTTGATCTCGATCTTGATGCCGGCTTTGGCGCAGGACTGCTGATAGAGCTGTGCGGCATCGACGGCGCCCGGGAAGGCGACGTCCGAGGTGCGCAGCACGATCGAGCCGCTGTGGCCTGATTTCTTGTAGGCTGCCGCCGCCTTGTCCGGATCGAACTTGCGCTGCTCGATGTCGGCGGAAAACAGCGGATAGGCCTCGTTGATCGGGAAGTCGTTACCCACCGAGCCATAGCCGCGCAGGATCTTTTCCAGCATCTCGTCGCGGTCCATGGCTAGCTTCAGCGCCATGCGCAGATCGTTGCTGTCGAAGGGGGCGGTGTCGCAGAACATATTGAACGGGTAGTAACCCTTGCCCGAGACGTTCTCGATGGAAACGCCGGCGATGCGCTTGACGAGATCGACGACCTTGGGTTCGACGCGGTTGATCATGTGCACCTGGCCGCCCTGCAAGGCTGCAAGCCGTGCCGTCGCATCATTGATGACGATGATCTCGACCTGGTCGGCATGGCCGGCCTTGTCGCGCAGCCAGTAATTGGCGAAACGCTCGCCGCCATGGCGCACGCCGGGCTGGTTGACGCTAACTTTATAGGGACCGGCGCTGATGCCGGCGTTCGGATCGTCCTTGCCGCCATTCGGCTGGATGGTGAGATGATAGTCGGCCATCAGATAGGGGAAGTCGGCATCGGCGTCGCCGAGCGTGACGATGACCTCCTTGCCGCTCGCCTTGATCCCCTTGATGTTCTTGAGGATGCCGAGTGCTCCGGACTTGGACTTCTCATCCGCATGTCGCTCGATGGTGGCGGCAACATCCTCCGCGCCGACCGTCTTGCCATTGTGGAACTCGATGCCGTCGCGGATCTTGATTGTCCATGTCTTGGCGTCGGCCGAGGCGCCAATCTCCTCGGCAATCAGGTTGACCAGCTTGTTGTCCGGTGTGAGGCGCACGAGATACTCGCCCCAAAGCTTGCCGAAGCTGAAGGTAACCTGGCTGAGGTTCAACGCCGGATCGAGACTGTTGGTGGATTCACCGCCCTGCAGGCCGGCCTTGATGATACCGCCCTTCACCGCCGTCTGGGCAAATGCCTTGCCGGCCAGCGCCGGCATCAGGGCCGCCGATACGCCGAGCGCGGCGGCGCGCCCGAGAAAGGCGCGACGCGATATCCGGCCTTGACCGGCGAGTTCAGCGAGATAATCGAGTTCAGTCTTCATGTCCTACCCCTGTTTAAAAGTCGTGCGAGCGGCGCTTGTCCCGAAGGACGTGTGGCGTTCTAGTGTTGCATCCGGATGACGGTCGCCGGCGCCCCGATGTGGCGGCTTGATCTGACGCGATTTCCAGGGAAGCGCCCTGCATTTCTTCCGGGAGTACTGGTCTCCAGTTTTCCCGGAATTGCTTTAGTTCCCCGCGCTGGCCATGCGCCGTCCCTTGATTGCCTTTTCCAGCCAGCCGATTTCCATCTCTGGAACCGAGGAGAGCAGGAGGTCGGTATAGGCGTCGAAGGGCGGGCTCAGCACCTTGCTCTTGGGGCCATAGCGCACCACTTCGCCGCGATACATCACCGCGATCGAATCGGCGATAGACTTCACCGTCGCGAGGTCATGCGTGATGAACAGATAGGCGACGTTCTCTTCCTTCTGCAGCTCGAGCAGCAGCTCGAGAATGCCGTGTGCCACCAGCGGATCGAGTGCCGAGGTGACCTCGTCGCAGATAATCAACTTGGGCTTGGCGGCAAGTGACCGGGCGATGCAGACGCGTTGCTTCTGGCCGCCGGAAAGCTCGGCCGGGTAGCGATCGGAAAAGCCCTTGCCCATCTCGATCTTGTCGAGCAGTTCGGTAACGCGCCTGTCGCGCTCGCGGCCGCGCATGCCGAAATAGAATTCGAGC
This sequence comes from Mesorhizobium sp. M1342, assembly GCF_040317955.1. Taxonomy (NCBI): domain Bacteria; kingdom Pseudomonadati; phylum Pseudomonadota; class Alphaproteobacteria; order Hyphomicrobiales; family Phyllobacteriaceae; genus Mesorhizobium; species Mesorhizobium sp. M1342. Next base: position 47,680 of record NZ_JAMYLI010000025.1, read on the forward strand.
GGCCGGCCGATGATGGTGGCGACGGTCTGGCGCGGGTTCATCGCCACATCGGCCATCTGGTAGATCATCTGCAACTGGCGCAGATCCTCCTTCGGCCGGTCGGCCAGCCGGTTGGCCAGCGGACGTCCGTCGAAGGTCACTGTACCCGCTTCGGGTGGCAAAAGCCCGGTGATGGCGCGTGCCAGCGTCGATTTGCCGGAGCCGGACTCGCCGACCACGGCCAGTGTCTGGCCCGGATAGATGTCGACCGAGACGTTCTTCAGCACCTTGATGTCGCTGCGGCCATAGGCGGCGGTGACGTTCTTCACCGACAGGAACGGCGTCGTGCCGGGTTTCTGCTCCTGGTGTTCGATCTCATGCACCGAGACCAACGCATTGGTGTATTCCTGGCGCGGCTCCTTGATGATCTGCCTTGTGCCGCCCCATTCGACCAGCCTTCCATGGCGCAGCACCATGATTTCGTCTGAGACCTGGGCGACGACGGCAAGGTCGTGGGTGATGTAGAGCGCCGCCACATGGGTGTCGCGGATGGCGTCCTTGATCGCCGCCAGCACGTCGATCTGCGTCGTCACGTCGAGCGCCGTTGTCGGCTCGTCGAAGACGATCAGGTCCGGCTCGGAGCAGAGTGCCATCGCCGTCATCACACGCTGCAACTGGCCACCCGAAACCTGGTGCGGAAAGCGCTCGCCGATGGTTTCGGGGTTGGGCAGGCTGAGCTTCTTGAACAGCGCAACCGCGCGCTTCTCGGCCTCGGCGCGTGTCGCCGTACCGTGCAGCAGCGTGGCTTCCACCACCTGGTCCATGAGCCGGTGCGCCGGGTTGAAGGCGGCTGCCGCCGATTGCGCGACATAGCAGACCTCGCGGCCGCGTAATTTGCGGAAGCCGTCCTTGCCGCCCTTGAGGATGTCGCGGCCGTTCAGGATCACCTCGCCGCCGGTGATGCGCACGCCGCCGCGGCCATAGCCCATCGACGACAAGCCGATGGTCGACTTGCCGGCCCCGGACTCGCCGATCAGGCCGAGCACCTTGCCTTTTTCAAGCGTCAGCGAGACATCGTGCACCAGCACGATGTTCTTTGGCGGCTCGCCGGGCGGGAAGACGGTGGCTTCGATACGCAGATTGCGGATGTCGAGCAGCAGGCCTGATTTCGCTTTGGTGTCGGCCATCACCCGCGTCCTCCCTTGAGGCTGGTCGTCCGGTTGAGCACCCAGTCGGCAACCAGGTTGACGGAAATCGCCAGCAGGGCGATCGCCGCCGCCGGGATGAGTGCGGCCGCGATGCCGAAGACGATGCCGTCCTTGTTTTCCTTGACCATGCCGCCCCAGTCGGCGTCCGGTGGCTGCACGCCAAGGCCGAGGAACGACAGCGTCGACAGGAACAGCACGGCATAGATGAAGCGCAGGCCGAGTTCGGAAACCAGTGGCGACAATGCGTTGGGCAGGATTTCGCGGAAGATGATCCAACCGCTGCCCTCACCACGCAGTTTCGCCGCCTCGACATAGTCCATGACGTTGATGTCGACGGCGACCGCGCGCGACAGGCGATAGACGCGGGTCGAATCCAGAATGCCCATCACCAGGATCAGCGTCACCAGGTTGGTCGGTAGCACGGACAGCACGACGAGACCCATGATCAGCGTCGGGATAGACATCAAGAGATCGACGAGGCGCGACAGCAGCGTATCGAACCAGCCGCCGAAGACGGCCGCCGAGAAGCCGAGGATGGCGCCGAGCGAGAATGACAGCGCGGTGGCCAGCACCGCGATGAACAAAGTGATGCGGGCGCCGTAGATCATGCGCGAAAGCAGGTCGCGGCCGAGATTGTCGGTGCCTAGCAAATGAGCAGCCGACATCGGTTCCCAGACATCGCCGACGATTTCGCCATTGCCGTGCGGCGCGATCCAGGGGGCGAAGACCGCCGCCAGGACGAACAATGCCGTCAGCACGATGCCGATCAGAGCGGGGATGGGGATGCGTTTGATATCGAGCATATCCGCCCCCTATTTCGGGTGTCTGAGACGCGGATTGGCGACGATGGCCGCTATGTCCGCAATGATGTTCAGGCTGATATAGACGGCGGCGAAGATCAGGCCGACCGCCTGCACCACCGGCACGTCTCGCTTGGTGACGTGGTCGACCAGATACTGTCCCATGCCCGGGTAGACGAAGATCACCTCGACCACGACGACGCCGACGATGAGGTAAGCGAGGTTGAGCATGACGACGTTGATGATCGGCGCGATGGCGTTGGGGAAGGCGTGCTTGCGGATGACGTTGAAGGCCGACAGGCCCTTCAGTTCCGCTGTCTCGACATAGGCCGACTGCATGACATTGAGGATCGCCGCGCGTGTCATGCGCATCATGTGGGCGAGCACGACCAGCGTCAGCGCTGCCGCCGGCAGGGCGATCGCCTGCATGCGCTCGCCAAAAGGCATGCCGTCATAGACGGTCGAGATGCCCGGGAAGATTTGCCATTTCACGGCGAAGAAATAGACCAGCACATAGCCGATGAAGAACTCGGGAAAGGAGGTCGAGGCCAGCGCCAGCCCGGAGATCAGCTTGTCGACCCAGCCATTGCGGTAGCGCACCGCGATCAGGCCGAGAATGATCGCCAGCGGCACGGCGACGATCGCCGCCCAGAAGGCGAGGAACAGCGTGTTCCACAGCCGCCCCTTGATCGACGTGGCGATATCCTGCCCGCTCGACATGGCCGTGCCGAGATCGCCGGTCAGCACACCGCCGAGCCAGCGGAAATACCTGATATAGGCCGGATCGTTGAGGCCGAGCTGCTCGCGCAGATTGGCGAGCGACTCCGGTGTCGCCGATTGTCCGAGAATGGCTTGCGCGACGTCGCCGGGCAAGATCTGGGTGCCGGCGAAGATCAGGACCGAAACGGCCAACAAGAGGAGAATGCCCAGCGCAACGCGCTGGGCCACCAGTTTCAAGATGGGTGAGGACATATCCGCAAGGCCAAGCTCAGGCTTCGAGCCAGCACTTCGCCAGCGCGTAACCGTTCATCAGCTCCTGATGTGGATCGTCGACCCAGCCGTCGACCTTGGCGCCGGTAGCGTCGATGAACTGGTTGAACATCGGCAAGATCAGGCCACCTTCGTCGCGGACCAGGACAGCCATGTCATGGTACATCTGCTTGCGCTTGGTCTCGTCTAGCTCGGCGCGCGCGGCCAGCACCATTTTGTCGAAGTCCGGGCGCTTGAAACGCGTGTCGTTCCAGTCGGCGGTCGACAGATAAGCGGTGGAGTACATCTGGTCCTGGGTCGAGCGGCCACCCCAGTAGGAAGCGCAGAAGGGCTGCTTGTTCCAGACCTCGTTCCAATAGCCGTCACCGGGCTCACGCTTGAGCTCGATCTTGATGCCGGCCTTGGCAGCGCTCTGCTGGAAGAGCTGGGAAGCGTCGACGGCGCCCGGGAAAGCGACGTCCGAAGTCCGCAGCAGCACGGCGCCGTCATGGCCCGACTTCTTGAAGTGGAACTTGGCCTTGTCGGGATCGTACTTGCGCTGCTCGATATCAGTGAACAGCGGGTAGGAAGCGTTGATCGGGAAATCGTTGCCGATCGAACCGTAGCCACGCAGGATCTTGTCGAGCATTTCTTCGCGGTCGATGGCCAGCTTCAGGGCCATGCGCAGATCGTTGTTGTCGAAGGGGGCGGTGTTGCAATGCGCGATGAAGACATAGTGGCCAGGACCCGCATGGTTGCGGATGGTCACGCCAGGCAGGCGCTTGATCAGGTCGACGATCTTCGGCTCGACGCGGTTGATCATGTTGACCTGGCCGCCTTGCAGGGCGGCGGTGCGCGCCGTCGCATCGTTGATGACGATGATCTCGATCTGGTCGGCATGGCCCATCTTGTCGCCCTGCCAATAATTGGCGAAACGCTCGCCGCCATGGCGCACGCCGGGCTCATTGGTCGTGACCTTGTAAGGACCGGCCGAGATGCCTGCGTCGGCCTTGTCCTTGCCGCCATTCGGTTGGACGATCAGGTGATAGTCGCTGAGCAAATAGGGCAGATCGGCATTGGCTTCCTTCAGGGTCAGCACGACTTCCTTGCCGCTGGCCTTGATGGTCTCGATGCCCTTCATGTAGCCGAGCGCGCCGGATTTCGACTTCTCGTCGGAATGGCGCTCAAGTGTGGCGGCCACGTCCTCGGCGGTCACCGTCTTGCCGTTGTGGAATTCGACGCCGTCGCGGATCTTCAGCGTCCACACCTTGGCGTCGTCCGACGAGCCGATCTCCTCGGCGATGCGGTTCTCGAGCTTGCCTTCCGGCGAAAGCTCGACAATCAATTCGCCCCACATCTTGCCGAAGGCGAACGGCACCTGAGTCATGAACAGTGCCGGATCAAGGCTGTTGGTGGACTCGCCGCCGACAAGTCCGGCCTTCAGTGTGCCGCCCTTGACCGGACCTGCCGCGCGTGCAGCGCTTGAAAGCAGCGAATTAGCGAAGGGTGCGGAGATACCGAGCGCCGCCGCCCGGCCGAGAAAATCACGACGGCTCAGTTTGCCCGACGCGACACGCCGGCTAAGAAATTCCAGTTCGTTCGACATTTTGAGTTCCTCACTCTGTTGGTTCGACTCTGCGGTCGTTTTTCTTGTTTCTTGTGAGGAGAATAATGACCGCAAGGGAAAGCGGTAAGCAAGACCGAATGCGACATGCCGTGGCGTAAATCGTACGTCGCAATTGGACCAATGAAATCGGCGCTCAAAGAAGCGCGCGCGGCACCTTCTCCTCGAAATTGCGCTCGAAGACGAGCGTTTCGTCCTCATAGGCCTCGATTCTGGCGCTGACGATGAAGTTTTGCGCGTCCGATCGCATTTCGGCTGTCGTTTCGGTGCGTACCGACCATCCGTTTCGCGACAGGGTCTGTGTCCAGTGCGTCTTGCCCGAGGCCGACAGCGGATCGTCGGGATGGATCGTCCAGGTCTCGCGGGCAATGCTGCCATTGGCAAGACCGTGATCGAGATCGCGGACCTCACCGAAATCATCAATGATGAAAAGCGTCACGATTCCCGTCTTTTCGTCACGATCGATATGGCGCTCGGAATTGCTGGCGCGGATCGTCTCCGTTGCCCAGGGAGTGGCACCTTCCGGTTCGGCGAACGCCGCTTCGTCGTCTGTCGCCAGCGGCCGCAGCGGCAAGCGGAGCGTCGCCGCCGACAAGGTCAGCCGGACCGGCTCCGGCGACGGCCAGATGGCAGGCCAATAGGCGTTCGAAACGGCAACACGCAGGTGGTGGCCGGGCGGAACGCGATAGCCGCATTGATCGAGCACGACGCGCACGAACACGGGTTCGCCCGGCACCAGCGCCTCGGGAAATTCATGCGAATTGCGATGCGTCAGATTGAGCACGCCATAGGAAATCAGTTCCGAGGCGCCATCGGGATGCACGTCACAGAGTCGGATCGCAATGTTGGCCTGCGGACGGTCGGAGGACAGCCGCAATTCGACTTCCGGGGCGCCGACGATGTCGATGGCCTGACTGAGTTCCGGCTGGTCGAAACACACCGACAGCGCATCGTCGGGGCGCTGATCGCCTGGCAGTTCGGGGCCGAAGGTGAAGGGAAAATACTCGCCGCCGGCCAAGCCGCAGCTTTGCGGCGAGGCAACGATGGCCGGTTTTTCTGTTGCGGGGATCAGATCGACCGTCTGCGTCTTGATGGTTGGCGAGGGCCATTGCTGCTCGGCAATCCAGCGGCCGGGACGCTCGGGGTGCCAGCGCGCCGGACGCACGCTGTCCATGACATAGGCGCGGTAGGCCGGGTCGGACTCGACACCGGTTTCGACACTCTTGAGCCAGCGGTCCCACCAGCGCAAGGCCTCCTGCAGGAAGCCGATGGCGGGTTTTGGTCCTGCGTAATGCGGGTATTTGTGGATCCATGGCCCGATAATGCCCTTGACCGGGGCTTCGATGTTGCTGGCCAGATGCGAGACCGTGTTGCGGTAGCCGTCATGCCAGCCGCCGATCGACAGCACCGCGGCTTTGACGGCGGAAAAATCCTCACAGATCGAGCCGCGCTTCCAGTAGGCATCACGGTGCTGGTGCTTCAGCCACAGCGGCGCCAGGAAGGATTGGTTCTCCAGCCGGGTCAGCCACAGATCGCGCCATCTGTTGTCGCCGGCCAGCAGCGGGTCCGGCGGCCGCGACGAGTAGGACAGCATGGTCGAGGCCCAGCCGAAGTTCTCGATCAGCAGGCAGCCGCCCTTGTAGTGAATGTCGTCGGCGTAGCGGTCGACGGTCGAGCACAGGCTGATCACCGCTTTGAGCGCCGGCGGCTGCTTGGCCGCCACCTGCAGGCAGTTGAAGCCGCCCCAGGAAATGCCTATCATGCCGACATTGCCGTTGCACCAGGGCTGGCTTGCCGCCCAGGCGATGACGTCGCAGGCGTCCTGCAATTCCTGCTCGGAATATTCGTCGTCCATCAGCCCTTCGGAATCGCCATTGCCGCGCATATCGACGCGGATAGAGGCATAGCCGTGGCCGGCGAAATAGGGATGCGTCAGCTGATCGCGAAAGATGGTGCCGTCGCGCTTGCGGTAGGGCAGATGCTCGAGGATCGCCGGCACCGGATCATCGCCGGCATCTTCCGGCATCCAGACCCGCGCCGACAGCCGGCAGCCATCCGGCATGACGATGCCCATATCCGGGAACTCGACGACCTTGCGGGGAAATTCGGTGACTGTTTTCATGGCCCGCATAACGCCCCGCGGCGCGACGACTTTCAATCACCATTCGCGACTGGAGCAGCGAAAAATGCGACCTGTGCCGCTACCGCAATTCATCCAGCAGTTCAGGATGTTTTTCCAGCAGCGTCATCAATTGAATGGTCGGGCCACTCGGCTCGATCAGGCCCCTTTCATACTTGTCGAAAGCATTCTCGCCGACCTTGAACAGGGATCCTGCCTCGCGCTGCGACAGATTGAGCTTTGTGCGCATGCGGCGGATGGTTGCCGGGGCCGGCACGCCATCGATCCTCTCCTTGAGGGCGCGTAGTGCGGCATCGACGGCAGCCATGTCGCCTCCGATATGCACACCCTCGTCACCGGATGCTGGATAGTAACCCGGAAGGTCGACAATTATGCTCTCGCCCTTGTACGCCACTGTGAATGGACGCACGTCACGCGTGAGCGTTTCCCCGGTTTCGGGGGAAATCATGGTCCGATTTTCTTCTCTTGTCGCCATGGTCATTTCTCCTTGAACGACATGACCGTGAACTCGGTCACGAATCCGCTTGGAATTTCACGTAGAGGATCAGGTCGCGCACGGGCACGTGATAGGCATCCTGCCAGACCCGGTGATCCGCAAAGGTCGTCATGGATTTCACGAACATTTTCCTCGTCATGCCGCCGATTACCTCGACGACGCCGGCACGGTCGAAGCCAAGGCCTGTGGCATCCCGCAGAGCGGACGTCGTGATCGCCAGCGTATCGACAGACCCGAACGTCGTCTTGATGGCATCAAGATCGTAGGTGAGCCTTCGTTTCTCCATGACGCAATATGCCACCATAAAGGTGGCAATTCAAGGGTGCCCCCCGGTAGGCCGAGAGCCCTAATTCAGCGGGATGTCGTTATCGTCCTTGTTCGCCTGATAGACGCCGGACAGATCATCGTAGCGCGCCGAAATCGCGCCGATGCGTATTTCCAGCCGTTGCCGCTCTACCTCGGGCAACGCTCGCACCAGCCTGCGGATAGAAAAGCTCTTCCAGTAGGCATTCTCGGCATTGTAGCCGCCGGGGTCGAGGGTGAAGACCTCTTTCAGGATCTTCAGATCGTGCGGGATGGCAAAACTGTCGCGCGAATCCTCGTGGCTGAACAGATAGTAGAAATTGTCGAAGCCAGTCCAGGTGATCGCCGACAGGCAGAGCGAGCAGGGCTCATGCGTGGCGAGGAAAATGGCGTCTCTTGTATCGACGCGCTCCGCCTTCGGCATTTCGTAGAAACGTTTCAGGCAGTGCACCTCGCCATGCCAGAGCGGGTTTTCCCTCTCGTTGTTGGTCTCGGCCAGCACCAGCGAACGGTCGTCCTTGCGCAGGATCGCCGCGCCGAACAGCTTGTTGCCATGGACAACACCGTCGGCCGTCTTCGGCACGATGTCGTGTTCGATCACGTCGAGCAGGCGGTCGATCAAAGAAATGTCGGTCATTTCAGGCTCTCCTGCTGCATGTCGCCCAAAAGTGCCCCGGTTTTGGGGTAACGACATGCACAAAAAATTAAGGGAGATGGATCTCGTAAGCATGCGAGAAATGGAATTCTTCGAGATTGGAGCCGTCGCCGCCCCGGTCGACGATCAGGAAGTCCTGAGGCTCGCCGAGCGGCGTCAGCACGCCATGCCAGAGATTGCGGGAATAGTTGATACCTTGTCCGGGTGCGGTGGTGAAGGCATGCGGCTCGCCCGGCCCCTCATCGCCATCATGGCAGACGACGACCAGGAATGGGCGCGGCGACAGCGGGATGAAGGCCTGGCTGCCGAAGGGGTGGCGCTCGACCATGCTCAGCTTCAGCGGCAGTTCGTAAGGCGTGCCGCGCACCATCGAGATCAGCACGCGGGCATTCGGTCCGATCGCCTCGGCGGTCGCCAGATCGTGATAGCGTTCCGCGCGGCCGCCATTGATCGGGTAGTGGTTGTCGCCGCCCATATCGATGACGTCGCCGAACGGAGCAAAGCTCTCGCGGGTCAGTGGCCGCGCAATGATCCGCGTCACGGCGTCCGCCCGGGGACACCGGCGCCGCCGAGCTTGGCGTGCCGGTTCACGTCCTTGTAGAGCAGATAGCGGAATTTTCCCGGGCCGCCCGCGTAGCAGGCCTGCGGACAGAAGGCGCGCAGCCACATATAGTCGCCGGCCTCGACCTCGACCCAGTCCTGGTTGAGGCGATAGACCGCTTTGCCCTCCAGCACATAGAGCCCATGCTCCATGACATGGGTCTCGGCGAAGGGAATGACCGCGCCGGGTTCCAGCGTGACAATGGTCATGTGCATGTCGTGGCGCAAATCGGCCGGATCGACGAACCGCGTCGTCGCCCAGCGGCCTTCGGTGCCGGGCATAGGGGTTGGCGCGATCTCCTGCTCGTTGGTGAAGAAGGCTTCCGGCACATCGAGACCGTCAACCACCTCGTAAGCCTTGCGAATCCAGTGGAAGCGCACGTCGGCCTTGCTTTCGTTGCGAACCGTCCAGCCGCTGGCCGGCGGCAGGAAGGCAAAGCCGCCGGGCCGCAAGACATGCTTCTTGCCGGCAAGCAGAACCGTCAACTCGCCCTCGACCACGAACAGGGCGCCCTCGGCGCCGGCATCGGGTTCCGGCCGCTCGCTGCCGCCGCTCGGCGCGACCTCGACAATGTATTGCGAGAACGTCTCGGCAAAACCGGATAGCGGTCGCGACAAGATCCAGGCGCGGGTCTTGTCCCAGAACGGCAACGCACTGGTCACGATGTCCTGCATCACACCCCGGGGAATGACGGCATAGGCCTCGGTGAAGACGGCGCGGCCGGTCAGAAGCTCGCTCTGGCCGGGGTGGCCGCCATGTGGTGCGTAATAGGTTCGCTCGGGCATCCTGATCGTATCCATGGGTTCAAACCTATTGCGGAAGCATGTCCTTGAGGCGGAGCAGCGCGATGCGCTCGACCTGTTTGCAGGCGGTTTCGAATTCGACGCCGCGGCTGTTGCCGATGCGCGCCTCGAATTCCGCCAGAATCTCTTGCCTCGTCTTGCCCTTCACCGCGATGATGAAGGGGAAACCGAAAGTGGTGACGTAGGCGGCGTTGAGCTTGGAAAACAGTTCGCGCTCCTTGTCGGTCAGCGCGTCGAGGCCGGCCGAAGCCTGTTCCCTGGTCGATTCCGCCGTCAGCCGTTTGGCCTTGGCAAGTTTGCCGGCAAGGTCGGGATGAGCGTTGAGCACGGAAAGCCGCTCGGTTTCGCTGGCGGACCGGAAGACACGGCAAAGCGCATTGTGCAGGCCGCCTGAAGTGTCATGCGCCGGGCCCAGTTCCAGTTCGTAGGCGCGTTCGGCGATCCACGGCGAATGCTCGAACACGCCGCCGAAAGTGTGGACGAAGGTCTCGAATTCCATCTTCGAGGGGCGGAGTGCCGCCGGTTGATAAGGATTGACCTCTTGCCAGTGGCGGGCGATGTCGATGCGCCGCGCCAGCCAGACCCTGTCGTGCGACTTCACATAGTCGACGAAGCGCTTCAGCGCCGCCACCCGGCCCGGCCGCCCGACGAGGCGGCAGTGCAGGCCGATGTTCATCATGCGTGGCCGGCCTGCCTTGCCCTCGGCATAGAGCGTGTCGAAGCTGTCCTTCAAATAGGCAAAGAACTGGTCGCCGGAGTTGAAGCCCTGCGGCGTTGCGAACCGCATGTCGTTGGCGTCGAGCGTATAGGGAATGATGAGCTGCGCGCCGCCATCATGCTCGAACCAGTAGGGCAGCTCGTCGTCATAGGTGTCCGACACATAGTCGAAACCGCCTTCTTCCGCCACAATCCGCACTGTGTTGATCGATGTGCGACCCGTATACCAGCCGGTCGGGCGCGCGCCGGTCACTTCGTAGTGCAGCTTGATCGCCGCCTCGAGGTCGCGGCGCTCATCCTCGGCGCTGTGGTCGCGGTAGTCGATCCATCTCAACCCGTGCGAGGCGATCTCCCAGCCGGCTTCCTGCATGGCCGTGACTTGATCCGGCGAACGGGCGAGCGCGGTGGCGACGCCATAGCAGGTGATCGGCACCTCGGCCTCGCTGAACAGCCGCAGCAACCGCCAGAAACCGGCGCGGGCACCGTATTCGTAGATGGATTCCATGTTCCAGTGGCGCTGGCCCACCCAGGGTGCCGCGCCGACGATTTCCGACAGGAAGGCTTCGGACGCCTTGTCGCCATGCAGCACGCAGTTCTCGCCGCCTTCCTCGTAGTTGACGACGAACTGCACGGCGACATGCGCGCCGCCAGGCCATTTCGGGTCCGGCGGATTGACTCCGTAGCCGCGCATGTCTCTGCTGTAACGCATCGTCCCTCCCGCCGGGCATGGCCCGAAGTATGATCAGAATATCGAAAGGGTGCTTCTCGCATTCCCCCGAAAATTTTTGAAAGTGTTTTTGTCGCACTCCGCTCGACCGGGACTTATGCATCGCCTTTAATTGGCGCACAATTCACTGTTGATACTTGATCGTACCGGGCCAATTCGCTCGTACCGGAAATGGGAGGCGGCCAATGGCAGAAACGTCGAATGCCGATGGCGGGCGTCTGACGACCCATGTCCTCGACACGGCGACAGGCAAGCCGGCGGCGGGATTGTCGATCGCGCTTTATCACCTCGAGGGCAAGGCGCGGACACATTTGAAGACCGTTGTCACCAATGCCGACGGCCGTTGTGACAAGCCGCTGCTCGCCGGCGCGGAGTTCCGCCCCGGAGAATACGAACTGGTCTTCGCCGCAGGCGACTATTTGCGCCAGCAGGGGTCGAGCCTGCCGAACCCCGCCTTTCTCGATGTGATACCGATCCGCTTCGGCATGGCCGAACCGCTGCACTACCATGTGCCGCTGCTCGTCTCGCCCTATGGCTATTCGACCTACAGGGGGAGCTGAGGCATGGCCAAAATTAGCATCCGCAATGAAATCCGCTTCATCCTCAACGGCAGGGACGTCGCGCTTTCGTCGGTGGCACCCGACGCGACCCTGCTCGACTGGCTGCGGCTCGACCGGTCGCTGCGCGGCACCAAGGAAGGCTGCGCCGAGGGCGATTGCGGCGCCTGCACCGTGTTGGTCGGCAAGCTCTCGGCCGGCGGGCTGGTCTATGAAAGCGTCAATGCCTGCATCCGTTTCCTCGGCTCGTTGGACGCCACCCATGTCGTGACCGTCGAGCATCTGCGCGGCGTATCAGGCCAACTGCATCCGGTGCAGCAGGCGATGGTCGATTTCCACGGCTCGCAATGCGGCTTCTGCACACCGGGCTTCGTCATGTCGCTCTATGGCCTGTGGATGAAGTCGTCGAATCCGTCGAACGCGGATATCGAAAAGGCCTTGCAAGGCAATCTCTGCCGCTGCACCGGCTACGAGGCGATCATGCGCGCTGCGCATGCCATCTCCAGCTACGGCAAGGCGGTAAAGGATCCGCTGGCCACGGAGCGCAAGGCGATCACCGCGAGGCTCGAGGCCATGCATGACGGCGCCCGGATTGAGATCGGTTCGGCCAAGACGCGGCTGGTCGTGCCGGCCGATGTCGATGATTTCGCCGCCGTGCTGGACAAGGAACCCGGCGCCACCATCGTTGCCGGCTCGACCGATGTCGGCCTCTGGGTGACCAAGCACATGCGCGATATTTCGCCGGCCATTTTCATCGGCAATCTCGACGGACTTTGCACCATCTCGGAAGACAACGGCATCATTTCGATCGGCGCGGGCGTCACCTACACTGATGCCTTCGCGATATTGGCGAAGCGTATCCCGGCGCTGGGGCCGTTGTTCGATCGCATCGGCGGCGAACAGGTGCGCAACATGGGGACCATCGGCGGCAATATCGCCAACGGCTCGCCGATCGGCGACACGCCGCCGCCCTTGATCGCTCTTGGCGCAAGTCTCACCCTGCGCAAGGGCAAGAAGCGGCGCTCGATTCCACTGGAAACCTTCTTCATTGCCTATGGCAAACAGGACCGGCAGCCGGGCGAATTCGTCGAGGCCGTGCACGTTCCGGTTCCGGTCAAGGGCACGAAATTCGCCGTCCACAAAATCACCAAGCGCCGCGATGAGGACATCACCGCGGCCCTCGGCGCCTTCTTCCTGACGCTGGCCAGCGATGGCACGGTCGCGGAGGTGCGCATTGCCTATGGCGGCATGGCGGCGACGCCGAAGCGGGCGTCTTCTGTCGAAAAAGCGCTGCTCGGCAAGCCATGGACGGAGACCACGGTTGACGCGGCGATGGTCGAATATGCCAGGGATTTCACCCCGCTCACCGACATGCGGGCCTCGGCCGAGTATCGTGCGCTCGCGGCGCGCAATCTCTTGCTGCGCTTCTTCGCCGAGACCAGCGGTACCAGGGAGCCGATCCAGGTTTCGAGGCACGAGGCGGCATGATGAACAAGCACGCTCCCCCCAATCTGAAGGCTGAAAAGATCGCCGGCGGCGTTGCCACCGATCAACGCCATGACTCCGCCCACAAGCATGTCAGCGGCACGGCCGTCTATATCGACGACATGCCGGAACCGGCCGGCACGCTGCATGGCTGCCTCGGGCTTTCTGCCGCCACGCATGCCACGATTACCAGCATGGATCTCTCGGCGGTGCGTACAGCGCCCGGTGTTGTCGACGTGCTGACGGCCAAGGATGTGCCGGGCGAGAACGACATTTCGCCGACAGGCCGCCACGACGAGCCGGTGCTGGCCGACGGCAAGGTGCAATTCTATGGCCAGCCAATCTTTTGCGTCATTGCGCAGACGCGCGAGCAGGCGCGTCGCGCCACCAGATTGGCCAAGGTCGAATACAAGGAATTGCCCTTCGTCACCGACATTGGCGCGCTCGATCCGAAGAAGGACAAGGTCGTCACGCCGCCACTGACGCTGAAGCGCGGCGATGCCGCTACAGCGATCCGTCAGGCGCCGCGCCGGCTAAAGGGAAAAATGCGCATCGGCGGCCAGGAACACTTCTATCTCGAAGGCCATATCGCCATGGCCATTCCGGGCGAGGATCAGGACGTCACCATCTATTCCTCGACCCAGCATCCGAGCGAAGTCCAGCACATGGTGAGCCATGCACTCGGCGTGCCGAGCAATGCCATCACGGTGGAGATCCGCCGGATGGGCGGCGGCTTCGGCGGCAAGGAGACGCAAGGCAACCAGTTTGCCGCATTGGCGGCGATCGCCGCGAAGAAACACCATCGCGCCGTGAAGATCCGGCCCGACCGCGACGACGACATGATCGCCACCGGCAAGCGTCACGATTTCCTCGTCGACTACGAAGTCGGCTTCGATGACGAGGGCAACATCCTCGGCGTCGATTTCATGTTCGCGGCGCGCTGCGGTTTTTCGTCGGACCTTTCCGGCCCGGTGACCGATCGCGCACTGTTCCACTGCGACAACACCTATTTCTGGCCGGCGGTGCATGCGCAATCGGCGCCGCTCTACACCAACACCGTGTCGAACACCGCCTTTCGTGGTTTCGGCGGCCCGCAAGGCATGGTCGGCGCCGAGCGCGTCATCGACGAGGTGGCCTTCGCCGTCGGCAAGGATCCACTCGAAATCCGCAAGAAGAATTTTTATGGTACGTCAGACCGCAACATCACGCCCTACCACCAGACGGTCGAGGATAACATCATCCAGCGCATCGTCGCCGAGCTCGAGCAAAGCGCCAGCTATGCGCGGCGCCGGCGTGAGATATCGGCCTTCAACGCCAACAGCCGTTTCATCAAGCGCGGCCTGGCGCTGACGCCGGTCAAGTTCGGCATCTCGTTCACCGCCACGCATTATAACCAGGCCGGCGCGCTGGTGCATGTCTATACCGACGGTTCGGTGCATCTGAACCATGGCGGCACCGAGATGGGGCAGGGCCTCTACGTCAAGGTTGCGCAAGTGGTGGCGGAAGAGTTCCAGATCGACCTCGACCAGGTCAAGATCACCGCGACCACGACCGGCAAGGTGCCGAACACTTCGGCCACGGCAGCGTCGTCCGGCTCCGATCTCAACGGCATGGCGGCGCAAAATGGCGCTCGCCAGATCAAGGACCGGCTGATCGATTTCGCCGCTGAAAAATATCAGGTGCCGCGCGATCAGGTGCTGTTCCTGCCCAACCGGGTGCGCATCGGCAACCAGGAAATCGCCTTCGCCGACCTCATCAAGCAGGCCTATATGGCTCGCATCCAGCTGTCGGCGGCGGGTTTCTACAAGACGCCGAAAATCCACTGGAACCGCGACAAGGGCGAGGGCCGCCCCTTCTATTATTTCGCCTATGGCGCGTCGTGCTCGGAGGTCTCGGTCGACACGCTGACCGGCGAATACATGGTCGAGCGCACCGATATTCTGCATGACTGCGGCCGATCTCTGAATAGCGCCATCGACATCGGCCAGATCGAGGGCGGCTTCATCCAAGGCATGGGCTGGCTGACGACGGAAGAACTGTGGTGGGACGCCAAGGGCCGGCTGCGCACGCACGCGCCATCGACCTACAAGATCCCGCTCGCCTCCGACCGGCCGAAGATATTCAACATCACCTTGGCCGACTGGCCGGAAGCGAGCGAGCCGACCATCCACCGCTCCAAGGCAGTCGGCGAGCCGCCGTTCCCGCTCGGCATGTCGGTGCTGCACGCCCTGTCGGATGCAGTGGCCAGCGTCGCCGACCACAAGATCTGTCCGCGCCTCGATGCTCCTGCAACGCCGGAGCGGGTGCTGATGGCGATCGAGAGGCTGAAGAAAGAGACGAAGGCCGGCGCCTGAATCTGGCAGAATGTGCAATCTGGGCCGAAAAACCTATATTTCCCATTCGGGAATGTGAACCATGAACTCGAAAGTGCAAAGCCTGAAAGCCTTTCTCACCAGCGCCGGCCAGGTTGCCCTGGTCGAAGTGACCGGAACAAAAGGCTCGACGCCACGCGAGAAGGGCGCCTTCATGCTCGTCTCGCAGGCGGCGATCTTTGGCACCATCGGCGGCGGTCAACTCGAATACATGGCGATCGACAAAGCCCGGCAGATGCTTTTCTCCCCCTCAAGGGGGGAGAGAACCCGCGCCGATCCGATCTTACCCGGCGGCTTCGCCGCCACCCTCCCCTCAAGGGGCAGGGAAAGCCGCGCGACCCTCGATGTGCCGCTAGGCCCGGAAATCGGCCAATGCTGCGGCGGGCGCGTCGAAGTGCTGATCCGGCTCGTCGATGCAGCCCTTGCCGCCGATCTGGTTGCGGCTGCGGAAGCCGAGGAGGCGCACCTGCCGCGTGTCTACATCTTCGGCGGCGGCCATGTCGGCCAGGCGCTGGCGTCGACGATCGCACTTCTTCCCGTGCACGGCATCGTCATCGAGACGCGGGCCGAAGCACTGGAAGGCATGCCGGAATCCGTCGAGACCAGGCTGACAGCTATGCCGGAAGCGATGGTGCGAAACGCTCCCGCTGGCGCCGCCTTCGCCATCCTGACCCACGATCATGCGCTGGATTTCCTGATCGTCGCCGAGGCGCTGAAACGCGGCGATGCCGCCTATGTCGGCATGATCGGGTCCAAGACCAAGAAAGCGACGTTCAAGAACTGGTTCCTGAAATCGGCGGACGGCAGCGAGGCGGAATTTGCCCGCCTCGTCTCGCCGATCGGCGGCGCTGCCGTCAAGGACAAGCGCCCGCAAGTCATTGCAGCGCTCGCGGCCGCCGAAATCATGACGGCGCTGGTCATGCACGCCACAGCATCAAATGCCGACCATCAGGTCCCGCACGACAAGGTGATGGTCGGCTAAGCTTGCGCCTCAACGCATCTCATGCCGGCCGCTTCAAGCCCAGATGCTCGCGCAAGGTGCGGCCTTCATAGTCCCTGCGGAACAGGCCGCGCCGCTGCAGTTCCGGCACGACCAGCGTCGCAAAGGCATCAAGTTCGCCGGGGAAATATGACGGCATGACGTTAAAACCGTCGGCCGCGCCACCCTCGAACCGAGCCTGCAGTTCGTCGGCGACTTGGGCCGCAGTGCCGACGATGCGCCAATGGCCACGCGCGCCGGCGAAATGCCGGGCAAGCTGGCGGATGGAGAGGCCGTCGCGGCGCGATTGCTCGATGACCAGCGCCTGCCGGCTTTTCATCCCCTCGCTCTCCGGCAGATCCGGCAGCGGCCCGTCGATCGGGTAGCGCCACAGATCGGAGATGCTGAGATAGCTGGACAGAAGCGCAACGCCGACGTCGTCGGGTATCAGGTCCTGCAATTCCTCGTATTTCTCGCGGGCCTCAGCCTCGGTTTCCGCCACCACTGGCGCGACGCCCGGCATGATCTTGATGTCGTCCGGCTCACGCCCATAAGCGGCCATACGCCCCTTGAGATCGTCGTAGAAGGCCTTCCCTTCCTCGAAGGTCTGCGCCGCCGTGAACACCACATCGGCGGTGCGGGCGGCAAGGTCGCGGCCGACATCCGAGGCGCCGGCCTGGACCATCACCGGCGCGCCCTGCGGCGAACGCGGCAGATCGAGCGGGTCGCGAACCGAAAAGCTCTGGCCGTCGTGGCCGGAGGCGCCGAGCTTGCCGTTCCAGAGCCCGGTGACGACTTCGGCGAATTCACGCGCGCGCTCATAGCGATCGGCATGGGGCTTGAGGCCGGTCGAGCCGAAATTGGCGGCCTCGATGGGGCTGGCCGAGGTGACCAGGTTCCAGCCGGCGCGACCGCCGCTCAGATGGTCGAGCGACAGGAAGGTTCGTGCCAGCCCATAGGGCTCGTTGTAGCTTGTCGAAGCGGTGGAGACGAGACCGATGCGGCTGGTCTGGACGGCAAGCGCCGACAGCAGGCTGATCGGTTCGAAACCGATCGAACGCGAGGTCTGGCTGGCGATGCCGACATTGGCCTCACGCAGGCCGGCGGCGTCCTCGCAGAACACCATGTCGAACTTAGCCGCTTCCGCCGCGCGGGCCAGCTGGATGTAATGGTCGATGTCGATGCCGGCCCTCACATGCGCTTGTGGGTGGCGCCAAGCGGCAATGTGGTGGCCTGTCGCCCAAAGGAAGGCGCCGAGCTTCATCTGGCGGGTCATTGATCACCTCCGCCGGTGAGTCCGAGATGCGAGCGCAACGTTGCGCCGCGATAGCTCTCTCGAAACAGGCCGCGCCGCCTCATCTCCGGCAAAACCAGATCGACGAGATCCTCGAGCGCGGAGAGTTGTGCCGGCATCTGGATGTTGAACCCGTCGCAGCTTTTCGCTCGGAAACCTTTTTCCATGCTGTCGGCAATGGTCGGCTTGGCGGTACCATCGGCGACGAGCGAGATATTCGTCAGAAGCCTCACAGCATTAGGCTCGCGTCCGCAGGTGGCAACGCGGCGCTTCAGCTCCTCATAACGCGCTTTCGCGCCATCGATCGGTCCGTCGTCCAGCAGGATGACATCGGCGGTGCGGGCGGCAATATCCAGGTCTGATACCGACAGGCCCGACAAGACGAGCACCGGTGTGTCCTGCGGCGACCGCGCGATGTTCAGCGGTCCGCGCACGGAGAAGAACTCGCCCTTGTGGTCGAGCAGGTGCATCTTTCCGGGGTCGTGGAAGCGGCCGCCGCTCTGGTCGAACAGCAGCGCGTCCGCATCCCAGCCCTGCCACAGACCTTGCACGATGCCGATATATTCCTCACTGCGACGGCGGAAATCGTCAGGCGAAAATCCTTCGGGCCGGCTGAAATTGGCTGTTTCCCGTGGCGCCTGCGCCATGGTCGCGTTCCAGCCACTGCGGCCATGGCTGATGATGTCGAGCGAAGCGAAACGGCGCGCCAGATTGTAGGGTTGGTGGGCAATTGTCGAGGCAGCGGCAACCAGGCCAATCCTGCTTGTGACAGTTGCCAATGCGGCCAGCAAAGTGGTCGCTTCGAAGGGCATCGGACTGTTCGCGGCACCGCCGCCGGAAGCCGGCGCTGAATCGGCAAGCAGCACCATGTCCAGGCCCGCCGCTTCGGCCTTTTGCACTAAACCGGCCAGGCGGCTGAATTCCCGCCCCGGTGATGGATCGATGGTTCCCGGAAACAGCGAAACGGCAAGATGCATTGTGGCGCCGTTGTCCATCGATGGTCCCTGCGAGACGAAATACCACCCGAACTATGTTCGCCACATCCAGGGATGGCAACCGCTGGCGCTGGGCCAAGCGCCGGTCACGTGCCGGCCAGCATTATTTCCCAGCTAGCAGATCGTTGATCAGTCGCTGGCAGCGCTCGGCCATGAAGTCGAGCAGCAGCCGTACTTTTGGATCCTGCAGCTTCTTGTGCGGATAGACGGCGGCGAACTGCACCGGTGTCGGTGGCGTGCTGCTCAGGATCACCTTCAGCCGCCGGTCGCGGATGAATGGCTCGACCTCGAAGCGCGGCTTGTTGATGATGCCGCGCCCCGAAAGCGCCCAGCCGGTCAGCACGTCGCCATCGTCGGTGTCGTAGGGCCCGTGCACTTCGAATTTCTGCGGGCCTGTGGGGGTCTGCAGCGTCCACACATATTCGCGCGCGCCGGAATAACGCAGCATCAGGCAGTCGTGCTTCTTGCCGATCAGCTCCTGCGGCTCCAACGGTTCGCCGCGGGCCTCGAGATATTTCGGCGCCGCCACCAGCACGCGCTCGCATTCCATGATGCCGCGCATCCTGAGGCTGGAATCTTCGATGATGCCGAGCCGGAAGGCGACATCGATGCCTTCCTTCATGATGTCGACATTGTGGTCCGAAAGCCTCAGCCTCACCTCGATGTCTGGGTATTTGTCGTGAAAATCGGGAATGCCCGAGGCGACCAGCCGGCGGCCGAGGCCCAAGGGTGCCGTAACGCGGATGGTGCCGCGCGGCTGGCCGGAAAGCGCCGAGACCGCGGCTTCCGCCTCGGTGATCGCCTCCAAGACCTGCTTGGCGCCCCCGTAAAAAACCGTGCCATGCTCGGTCGGCATCAATTGCCGCGTCGTGCGGTTGAACAGACGCACGCCCAGGTGCTTCTCCAACTCCTTGATGCGGTTGGAGGCGACCGCGGGCGAAATCCGCATGTCGCGACCGGCCGCCGACAGATTGCCGAGTTCGACCACGCGAACGAAGACGGCAATGTTGTCCAGATAGGCCATGCGGTTTCGTGGCTTTCCTGAGGCCGCCTTCGGGCGGCTCCCATCCTGCTGCGTGTGACTACCCTAGTATTTTCCATTTTTTTTTGAAAGTCATCGTGCGCCTCGCCTCTTTCCGTTTGCGCTCCAACCCGTAAAGTCGCCCAATCGGCAGGGACGATTTCAATGATGGATTTCGCGATTTTCTGGGACTGGCTAAGTTTTGCCGTGCGCTGGCTGCACGTCATCACCGGCATCGCCTGGATCGGCTCGTCCTTCTACTTCGTCGCGCTCGACCTCGGCCTGCGCCAGCGTCCCGGCATGCCCGTCGGCGCCTTCGGCGAGGAATGGCAGGTGCATGGCGGCGGCTTTTACCACATCCAGAAATATCTGGTGGCGCCGGCCGAAATGCCCGAGCATCTGACCTGGTTCAAATGGGAATCCTACGCCACCTGGCTGTCCGGCTTCGCCATGCTGTGCGTCGTCTATTATGCCGGGGCCGATCTGTTCCTGATCGATCCCAACGTGCTCCCAATGTCCGTCCCGGTCGGCATCCTGCTGTCGTTGGCAACGATCGGCGTCGGCTGGGTGGTCTATGATCTGCTGTGCCGCTCGCCGCTCGGCAAAAGCGACACCGGCCTGATGCTGGTGCTCTACTGTGTGCTGGTGTTCATCGCCTGGGGGCTGACGCATCTCTTCACCGGCCGCGCCGCCTTCCTGCATCTGGGCGCCATCACCGCCACGATCATGTCGGCCAACGTCTTCATGGTTATCATCCCCAACCAGAAGATCGTTGTCGCCGACCTCATCGCTGGCCGCAAGCCCGATCCGAAATACGGCAAGATCGCCAAGCAGCGCTCGCTGCACAACAACTATTTGACGCTGCCGGTGCTGTTTCTGATGCTGTCGAACCATTATCCCCTGGCGTTCGGCACTGAGTTCAACTGGGTCATCGCCTCGCTGGTGTTCATCATCGGCGTGCTGATCCGGCACTATTTCAACTCGATCCATGCCCGCAAAGGCAATCCGACCTGGACCTGGATGGCGGCACTCGTCCTGTTCATCGTCATCATCTGGCTGTCGACTGCGCCGAAAGTGCTGACCGGCGAACCCAAGGAATCCGCGTCGGCGCAAATCTATGTCGCTTCAGCGCATTTCCCGGCCGTGCGCGACACCGTGCTCGGCCGCTGCTCGATGTGCCATGCGGCGGAGCCGGTCTATGAGGGCATCTATCATGCACCGAAGGGCGTGATGCTCGACACCGATGCGGATATCGCCAACCACGCCCGCGAGATCTATCTGCAGGCCGGTCGCAGCCACGCCATGCCGCCCGCCAACGTCTCACAGATCACCGACAAGGAACGGGCGCTGCTGGTGGCCTGGTTCGAAGGCGCAGGGAAATAGCATGACCTCGACACTTCTGCGCGGCCGCACGCTGTCCTTCGTGCGCTGGCCGCAAACCATCGACGACCATTCCGCCTGGCGCTACGAAGAGGATGGCGGCCTGCTGATCCGCGACGGCAGGATCGTCGCCGCCGGCGCCTATGCCGAGGTTGAAAAGCAGGCCGGCGAAACGGTGAAGAGAATCGACCATCGGCCGCATCTGCTGCTGCCCGGCTTTATAGATGCCCATGTGCATTTTCCGCAGATGCAGGTCATCGCCTCCTATGGCGCAGAACTGCTCGACTGGTTGAAAACCTACACTTTTCCGGAGGAAACGAAGTTCGCCAACGCCCAGCACGGCCGCCGCATCGCGCGGCTGTTCCTCGACGAAATGGTGCGCCACGGTACAACAACGGTCGCCGCCTACTGCTCGGTGCACAAGGCTTCAGCCGAAGCCTTTTTCGCCGAGTCGCATGACCGCAACATGCTCAACATTGCCGGCAAGGTGATGATGGATCGCAATGCTCCCGACGGCGTGCTCGACACACCGCAATCCGGTTACGACGACACGAAGGCGCTGATCAAGGAATGGCATGGCAAGGGACGGCAGCACTACGCCATCACGCCGCGCTTCGCCATCACCTCGTCGCCGGAGCAGATGGAGATGGCGGGCGCGCTGTGTCTGGAATATCCCGACCTGCACATGCAGACGCATCTGTCGGAAAACCACGCCGAAATCGCTTTCACGCAGGAACTCTACCCGTGGTCGCGCGACTATACCGACGTTTACGAGCACTACGGGCTGTTGGGCAAAAAGAGCCTGTTTGGACATTGCATCCATCTGTCGGAGCGCGAAGCGGATGCGCTTTCGGACTCGGGCTCGGTAGCGGTGTTCTGCCCGACCTCCAACCTGTTCCTCGGTTCCGGCCTGTTCGACTACCAGCGCTTCCGGCGCCGCGGCAAGCCGGTCCGGATCGCCGCTGCCACCGATGTCGGCGGCGGCACCAACTACTCCATGCTGCGTACC
This sequence comes from Mesorhizobium sp. M1342, assembly GCF_040317955.1. Lineage (NCBI taxonomy): Bacteria > Pseudomonadati > Pseudomonadota > Alphaproteobacteria > Hyphomicrobiales > Phyllobacteriaceae > Mesorhizobium > Mesorhizobium sp. M1342. The sequence continues at coordinate 69,794 of NZ_JAMYLI010000025.1, forward strand.
ATGGACGAGGGCTACAAGGTGATCGCGCTGAACGGAGAGAAGCTCAACCCGCTCCAGTCCTTCTGGCAGATGACGCGCGGCAATGCCGAGGCGCTGTCGGTGGCTGACAAGATCGGCACGCTGGATGAAGGCAGCGATGCCGACATCGTCGTGCTGGACGCCAGGGCAACGCCGGCGATGCGGCTCAGGATGGAAACGGTCGAGACGCTGGCGCAGGAACTGTTCCTGCTGCAGACGCTGGGTGACGACCGCACTGTCCGCGAGGTTTATGTGGCGGGGCGGCCAGCCAAGGCGGATATGATCGCGGGGTAAGAACCCTCACCCGGATTGCCAACCGAATTGCAAGGGCAATTCGGGGCAATCCGACCTCTCCCCGAGGGGAGAGGAGATCGCCAGTGCCGACGCTTCACCTTCTCCCCACCGGGGAGAAGGTGGCCGCGAAGCGGCCGGATGAGGGGGCCGCTCCACGGAAGCTTGACCGAGCGGAGCTTGTCGTACACACGACGTGTGACGATTTCGGAGAAAGAAAATGGCCGTTGCTGACGACATCGCTCTGATCAAGAGACAGGAAGAGACCCTTGTCTTCGCCACCTTCGACGAGGCCGTCGCTTTCAAAATCGGCTCCGCCATTCGCGATCGTGCAATTGCCGAGAAACTGCCCATCATTGTCGACGTCAGGCTGTGGGATCGGCCGCTGTTCTACGCCGCGATGCCGGGTTCGAACGCCTCGAACCCCGACTGGGCGCGACGCAAGACCAATGTGGTCAAGCGGTTCCTGAGAAGCACCTACCACATGGTGCTGGAACAGCAGCGCCCGGACCGCAGCTTCAAGATCGGCGAAGGGCTGGATATTGCCGACTACGTGCTGGCCGGCGGTGGCTTTCCGGTGACCGTCACGGGCGCCGGCGTCATTGGTGTGATCGCCGTCTCCGGACTGCCGGAGCGGGAGGATCATGGCCTCGTCGTCGATGCGCTGTGCGATCATTTGGGCGTCGACAAGCGCGGCTTGGCATTGCCTCGGGACGCCGAATGACCGTGCTCGATCCCAAGGCCTTCCTGACCTCCATCTTCAACGCCGCCGTTGCCGCCGCCGATCCGGAACGAACCATCCGGGATCATCTGCCGGCCAAGCCAAAGGGCCGTACCATCGTCATCGGCGCGGGCAAAGGCTCGGCGCAGATGGCGGCAGCGTTCGAGAAAGTGTGGGCCGGCCCGATCGAAGGGCTGGTCGTCACCCGCTATGGCTATGGCGCGACCTGCGAGCGCATCGAGATCATCGAGGCGGCTCATCCGGTGCCGGACGCTGCCGGTCTGGAAGCCTCGCGGCGCCTGCTCGCCAAGGTCCAGGGTCTGACTGAGGATGACCTAGTGGTGGCGCTGATTTCCGGCGGCGGATCGGCGCTGTTGCCGTCGCCCGCTGGCGGCTTGACGTTGGCCGACGAGATCGCCGTCAATGAGGCGCTGCTCGCCTCGGGTGCGCCGATCGCGGCGATGAACACCATCCGCAAGCACCTTTCCACCATCAAGGGCGGCAGGCTGGCAGCGGCCGCATGGCCGGCCAGGGTGGTGTCGCTGATCGTCTCCGATATTCCCGGCGACAATCCGGCAATGGTCGCCTCCGGCCCAACCGTACCGGATACAGGCAGCCGCGCAGACGCGCTGGCCTCGATATCGGCCTATGGCATGAAACTGCCGGCCTCGGTGATGGCGCATATCAATTCGCCGGCCGCCGATGCGCCAAGCCCGGATGACGAGCGCTTTTCGCGCAACGAGGTGCATTTGATCGCTTCGGCCGGGGTGTCGCTCGAAGCGGCTGTTGCGGAAGCGAAACGGCAAGGCGTTGAAGCCATCATCCTCTCCGATGCGATCGAGGGCGAAGCGCGCGAAGTCGGCGGCGTCCATGCCGCGATCGCGCGCGAAGTGGCGACGCGCAACCGGCCATTTCAAAAGCCGGTGCTGATCCTGTCGGGCGGCGAGACAACCGTGACGCTGCGCGCAAAAGGCAAGGGCGGCCGCAATTCGGAATTCCTGCTGGCCTTCGCCATCGGCATCAATGGCGTCGACGGCATTCACGCGCTGGCCGCCGACACCGACGGCATCGACGGTTCGGAAGACAATGCCGGCGCCTTCGCCGATGGCTCGACCGTATCGCGCATGCGCGCAGCCGGGGTGGACGCCAAGGCTATGCTTGCCGGCAACAATGCCTGGACGGCCTTCAACGCGGTTGGCGATCTTTTCGTACCCGGCCCGACCGGTACGAATGTCAACGATCTCAGGGCAATTCTGATCAGGTAGCTGAAGCAATTCCAGGAAGTGTGAAGCGGTTTTCCGTCTGGAATCGCGCAAAAACAAAACTGATCAGGCGGCCATCAGCCGCTTCACCAGCTTCATATCCTGCAGGAACCGTTCGCGTTCGGCTTCCTTGTCCGCCCGATCGTGGATGCGCAGGATGAAGGAGGGATGGATGGTGATGAACACGCGCAATCCGTCCTCGCGCTCGATCACTTGTCCGCGCATCTTTGTCACCGGGATCGCCTTGCCGAGCAGCGACATCGCCGCTGTCGCGCCGAGTGCCACGGCGAGGTTAGGCTTGATCAGCTCGAATTCTTGGTCGATCCACCAGCGGCAGGCCTGAATCTCACCGGAATTCGGCTTGGAGTGGATGCGGCGCTTGCCGCGCGGCTCGAACTTGAAGTGCTTGACTGCGTTGGTGACATAGACCTTTTGCCGATCGACACCGGCATCGTCCAGGATCGCATCGAACACCTTGCCGGCCGGACCAACGAAAGGTTTGCCGGCGAGATCCTCCTGATCCCCCGGCTGTTCGCCGACGAAGATCACTTTGGCATTGTCGGGGCCCTCACCGAAGACGGTCTGCGTCGCGTCGCGCCAAAGCGGGCAGCGACGGCAGCCTTTCGCTACCTCACGCAACTCGGAAATCGTGCTTGCGGCATCGTCCTCCGCCGTCTCGGCAGGCTGTTGCTTCGGCCAATGCCGTGCCTGCACCTTTGCGTGGTGCGGCGCGGGTGTTGTCGGCATCTTCGCAATCATGTCCTTGGCGGCCTTGTCCGCTCCTGCGATCATGTCTGGAATGAGCGAGGCCTCGGGAAGGTTCCGCCAATATTTCTTTGGCATCTCCCTTTGCATCGCCTTCACCTTCAGCCGCGCCGGGTTGAAGATGTTCTCGAAATAAGTCCGCCAGAGCGCCTCGGTGTCGTCTTGATCAGGCGCATCGCCCTTGGCAGCACCCGGCCCCATCGCCAGCCTTTCGCCATCCCAATCGGCGGAGGCATAGGGCGTCAGGATCGTCCAGCGCATGCCGGTGAAACGCCTGACGAAGAAATCGGCGTTGCGCTCGACGATGAAATGATCCGGCTCGAACCAGGCGACATAGCGCTCATCGGCACCGTCGCCGATTTTTCGGAAGCGCACGAAGGCGTGCATCTTGTGGCTGTCGCGCCGCACCGCCTTTTCCATGGTCTCAAGCCGCCTGGTGTCGGGATCCGACGCGATTTCCAGCAGTTTAGGCTCGTCGCGCAATCGCCAAAGCACTCTGTAGATAAAGGCAAACCGGCCGGAATCGGAATGGCAGAACGCCGTTTCGGCATGCCCGATGAAGTCGCGCGGCACGACGAGCTGCGCGCCCGCAGGCACTTCAGGCAATTCTGCCTGATCAGAGCCCGGCGCGACATGCCAGCCGACGTCCTCGGGCCTGACCTCATTCAGGGCGAGCCGCCGTGCCGCGTCACGCCAGCCGGCAAAATCCGTCTCGCTGTCGAGCCGAACTCTGTATCTGGCGAGATCGAGTTGCGCCGGCCGCATGATCAAAACAACGATAATTGTTCGCAGGAGTAGGCGATCCTGTCGCGCAGGCCGGCCTTGTCGGTCAGCGCACCAGGTGACCAGCCTTCGGCGATGATGAAGGGCCTGAGCTTGGCGACCGACTGGCAGATCCGTCCGACGTCCTCGAGCCGCATGCGCCGGTGCCGGCGCGTCTCCAAAATCTTCGCCACCACCTTGGTGCCGAGACCCGGCACCCGCAGCAGCGCTTCGCGGTCGGCGCGGTTGATGTCGACCGGAAACTGTCCCCGGTTGCGCAGCGCCCAGGCGAGCTTCGGGTCTATGGCGAGATCGAGCATGCCGTCGCTGCTCCCGGCAAGGATTTCCGGCTGTGAAAACCCATAGAACCGCATCAGCCAGTCGGCCTGATAGAGCCGGTGCTCGCGCATCAGCGGTGGTTTCAGCAAGGGCAGCGACGATGACGAATCCGGAATGGGGCTGAAAGCCGAGTAATAGACGCGCCGCAGATGATAGCTGCCATAGAGCCGCGCGCTGGTGTGAAGGATGCCGTCGTCGGATGTCTTGTCGGCGCCGATGATCATCTGCGTCGACTGACCGCCCGGCACAAAGCGTTCGCGCTTCTTGGTCTTCAAAGTCGGCTCAGCCTTCTCCTCCATCTTCTGGCGCAGCCTGGCCATGGAAAGCCGGATTGTCTCCGGCTTCTTCTCGGGCGCCAGCCGCTTCACGCCCTCATCGGTCGGCAGTTCAACGTTGATCGACAGCCGGTCGGCATAAAGCCCTGCCTTCTCGACCAGTTCCGCCGAACTTTCCGGGATCGTCTTCAGATGGATGTAGCCGGAGAACTTCTCCTCCAAGCGCAGCCGGCGTGCCACCTCGACCATCTCGCCCATGGTCTCGTCCGGTGAGCGGACGACGCCGGAGGACAGGAACAGGCCTTCGATATAGTTGCGCCTGTAGAAATCCATGGTCAGTTTCACCACCTCTTCGATGGTGAAACGGGCGCGCCGCACATTGGACGACGAGCGGTTGATGCAATAGCTGCAATCGTAGATGCAGAAATTGGTCAGCAGGATCTTGAGAAGGGAAATGCAGCGGCCATCCGGCGCGTAGGAATGACAGATGCCCATGCCTTCGGTGGAGCCGATGCCGCCGGATTTCAAGGAATCCTTTTTTGCAGCACCGGAAGAGGCGCAGGAGGCATCGTATTTGGCGGCGTCGGAGAGGATCGCCAGCTTTTCACGGACGGTAAGTGCGCTCATATGTTCATGATATGTTCTGAACAGGAGATCCGCTACCTCATTTGATGGAGGCGGCGAAAAAGTGATCGCCGCCCATCATGAATCCATCAAACCTCGTGCAGATAGAGGTGGTAATCCAGTTCGCTGACCGTGCGTGCCACCCGCAGATACTCGGACTGTTTGATCGCCACGAACGTCCGGTGCAGGTCCTCGCCGAGCGCGTTCTTCAGGAAGCTGGACGTCCGCGCCGCTTCGATCGCGGCGCGCCAGTCGACAGGCATGGTCGTGCGCGTGACCGCTGCCTCATAGCCGTTGCCGGTCGTTTCGGGGCCCGGATCGAGGCCTTCATCCATGCCCTTGATGATGCCGGCGAGCACGGTCGCGGCGATCAGATAAGGGTTGGCGTCGACGCCGGACGGGCGGTGCTCGATGCGCCGGTTCTTCGCGTCGCCTGCCGGCACGCGTAGCGCCACCGAGCGGTTGTTGACGCCCCAGGTCGGCGCCACCGGCGCATAGGATTGCGAGACGAAACGCCGCCAGGAATTGGCGTGCGGCGCAAACACCAGCATCGATTCCGCCATCGTCTGGATGAGGCCACCAAGCCCCTGCAGCAGCGGCAGCGACCAGCTCTCGCCGCCGGCTTCGGCAAAGACGTTTCGGCCGGCCTTGTCCTGCAGCGAGACGTGGAAATGCATGCCCGAGCCGGCATATTTCTCGATCGGCTTGGCCATGAAACAGGCGGTGACGCCATGGCGGCGCGCCTGCGCCCGCACCAGCCGCTTCAGCATGACCAGATCGTCGGCCGCCCGCATCACATCCTTGCGGTAGTTCAGCGTCAGTTCGTACTGGCCGGGCGCATATTCGGAAATCACCGTCTCGGCCGGAATGCCTTGCGCCTTGGCCGCGGCATAGATGTCGGAGAACAGCGGCTCCATGCCGTGCAGATGATCGACCGAATAGACTTCAGTCTTGCCCGAGACGCGGCCGTCGAGCACGGCGCGCGCGGGCTGCACCTTGCCGTCGGCGTCGCGTTCGTTGGCCAGCAGGAAGAATTCAAGTTCGAAGGCGCCGGCCGGATAGAGACCCTTGGCCGCCAGGATCTCCACCTGCCGAGCCAGCGCCAGCCGCGGATCCGACGACATCGGCCGGCCGTCGAGCATGTACATCGCCATCAGCAACTGGCCGCGCGGCGGGCTCGTGCCATAGAGCGGCACCAGCGTGCCGGGGATCGGCCAGGCCCTGAGGTCGCCGTCGCCGGTGGTCCAGATCAGCCCGGTCTCGTGTACATCCTCGCCTGTGATATCGAGGCCGAGGATCGAGATCGGCATGTGGCGGCCGCCCTCGAAGATGCTTTTCAGCTCATGCCGGCGCACGATCTTGCCACGGCCGACGCCATTGGCATCGGTCAGGACGATATCGAAGGCCTCGATCTCGGGATGGGCGTCGAGAAAGGCTTGCGCCTCGGCAGGTGTCGAGCCCGAAGGTGAGGTTATCATGGCATTGGGGTGGTCCATCGCCGCTTGTCTCATGCCGCAAGCTTCGCCGCAACCGCGCCGAAGGCGGTGATCAGCCGGTTGACCTGGGCAGCCGAGGTCGCCGGCGAGATCAGCATCATGTTGTGGAAGGGTGCGATCAGCACGCCGCGATTGACCAGCGCGACATGGATGGCGGCCTCCAGTTCCGGTGCATGCGCCATTTCCGCCTCGGCGCCATTGCGCAGCGGACCGGGCGCACAGATGAACTCGACGCGGGCGCCGACGCGGGAAACATGCCAGGGCAGACGATAGCGATCGATCACGCCGATCAGCCCGGCATCGAGCCGCCGCGCCAGATGATCCATCCGGTCGTAATTCCCCTCGGTCATCACCTCTTCGAGCGTGGCGCGCATCGCCGCGAACTGCAGCGGGTTGGCCGACAGCGTCGTGCCCATGCCGGAATAGCCCGGCTCCTTGGTCCTGTTGTAATCCGCGTAGCGTGAGGCAACGTCGTCGCTCATGCCCCAGACACTGGCCGGCACACCTCCGGCAATCGGCTTGCCCAGCACGAAGAGGTCCGGGTCGAGGCCATACTTCCTCGTATAGCCGCCGGGGCCGGTCGAGATCGTGTGCGTCTCGTCGATCAGAAGCAGCGTGCCGGCTTGGCGTGTCAGTTTGCGCAGGGCGTCATGGTAACCCGGATCGGCCAGCACCATACAGGAGTTGGTCAGCACCGGTTCGGCAATGACGCAGGCCACATCCTTATCCCTGAGCGCGGCTTCGAGTGCTGAAACATCGTTGAACTCGATGACCTTGGCCGTGCGGGTCAGGTCGCGGAACTCGCCCGCCAATCCCGGCCGGTTGACGGGCTTGCCGTCGATCAGCCGCACCATCGTCTCGTCGACCGAGCCATGATAGCAGCCGTTGAAGACCAGGATTTTTTCGCGGCCGGTGACGGCACGGGCAACACGCAGCGCAAAGCGGTTGGCGTCGGTCGCCGTCGTCGCGATCTGCCAGAACGGCAGGCCGAAGCGCTGCTGCAGCAGCGGCCCTATGGCCAGCGCATCTTCCGAAGGCAGCATATAGGTCAGGCCGCGTCCGGCCTGGCGGCGGATGGCGCGTGCCACCGGTGGCGGCGAATGGCCGAACATCGAGCCGGTGTCTCCAAGGCAGAAATCGTCGAGCTTGTTTCCGTCGATGTCGGTGATCGTCGCGCCCCTGGCGTTGTCGACCAGGATCGGGAACGGCGTCGGCCAATCGTTCATCCAGTGCATCGGGACGCCGCCGAAGAAGCCGGGCAGGCCGTTGCCGATCTTGGCTTGCGATTTTGGCCGCGCCTTGCGGAAGGCTGCCCCCTCGGTTTCGCGCAAATCGGCAATGCGGTCGCGGCCGATGCCGCCGATGGACGTCTTGGACATATCGCTGTGCATGAAAACCCCTCTGGTCGATCCCTCTTAGCCAATCCGTGTCCGCATCCGCAATTGGCCGCGCATCTGTCCTGCGTTGGCTCAGCCTTTGGCAGCGGCGCTTGACCGTGCTGCCGAAGTCAGCGCCAATATGAGCGGGATTTGAGGTGGAGGGGCAAAATGAGAACGATCATGTGTGTGGCAATGCTTCTGTCGTCGGCTGGCGCTGCCTTTGCGTCGGGCGGCATCTGGTGCTCCACCGAGGACACGGCGGCGACATTCGAGGTCGAGGCAGGCGTCACCAGAGGCATGGGCGGGCCGACCTTCAACTTTCGCGGCAACCTCGAAATTCTGAGCCGGCCTGCCGGCGACAGCCTGCGCAAGACCGTGTTCGAGGATTCCAACCTGACGCAGTACTGGCTCGACGGCAAGGAATTGCGGCTGAACATCTATCGTGAGCACGAGGCCGCGCAAAAGATCAACTCGATCGAACTGACGATCCTGACCAAGACCAGCGACGAAGGCGTCTATGACGGGAGCTATACGCTCTCCATCTACGACGCCGCGGCGGATACGGACCAGGACGGCAAACCGGTTGAAATCAGCGGCAAAGTGTCGTGTGGAGCGGAGTGAGCGGGGTCAGGCCGTGATGTCGATGACGCCGCAATCGCCGGCGGCACTGCCGAAGGCGACACGGCGTTCTTCCTTGTCCCACATCATCGAGGTGATGGAGCCCTTGCCCGGCCGTCGCAACAGCACTTCCTTGGCGTCGGCAAAACGCACCGCCATCACCATGCCGTCATCATAGCCTATGGCGACGACATCCTGGCTCGGATGGCAGGCGACAGCCGTCACCATGGCGTTGCCTCGCGTGCCGAGTTCCAGCGGCGCCTTGCCCATCGGCCCATCCTTGCCCGAAAACGGCCAGACGATCGCCGCCGGCGCGCCGGAACTCGCCAGCCACTTGCCCTTCACGCTCCACGACAGGCTTTTCACCTTGCCGGGATAGCCGGTCATGCGCATGTGCTTGCCGTCGGCGAGCTTCCAGCCGTGCAGCGCGTTTTCCTGCATGGTGGTGACGAGGAAGGCGCCATCCGGCGAGAAGGTGACGCCGGTGTGGGCACCGGCCCATTCGAGTTCCACCGGCTTGCCCTCGGCGGCGGGGAAATGCAGCGTCGCGCCATTGTAGCGGGCAACGCCGAAGCGCATGCCCTTGGGCGAGAAGGCCAGGCCCTCGACCGAACGCGGATGGGTGAATTCCCTGGTCTTGCCGTCGGCGAAGCGCACGAAGGCGGTCTTGCCTGAGGCATAGGCGATGGCGCCTTGCGGCCCGGCGGCAACGCTGGTGATCCACTTCCTGGCGGCGCTTGCCAATTCCGTGGCCTCGCCGCCCGCTTTCACGGCAAACACCTTGCCGTCCTCGCCGCCGGTGATCAGCCGGTCGTTGGCCGCATCATGGAAGGCGGCCAGCAGCCCGTCATTGGCCTGAACTGTCTTGTGGCCATGGTCGAGCCGATGGACGACGCCGTCGGCCATCGCGAAATGCGGCACGTCACCGAGAAAGACGGCGGCGATGCAATGGCCTTCGAGATCAAGCGGGGCGACTGTGGGCATGACTATTCTTATTCACCTGGACGAGATTGTAGAGACAGCCCGGGCGGCTTACTCGACGTTTGCGGTTCCGGCAACCATGAGGTTAGGCAAGTCGCGAGAGGCGGTTGTCAAAGCAGCCCTCTCTCCCGCAGATCGGTTGCGAACGTCGCCAGGGGCATCACCAGGGTCAAATCCGATCCTTGGAGGGGCTCGGCGCCATAACTGGCATACCACCTTGCCGCCCGCTCGCTCTTGGCATCGATGATGAGTAGGATGCCGCCGCCCTCGCCGGCAAGCCGTAGGCAGCGCAACGCCGCGGCAGCAAGCAACTGACCGCCGAGCCCTTGCCCTGCGACGGTGCGGTCGGTCGCGAGCCGTGCAAGCTTGAAACCGGAAACCTCGTGTCGCGCCAAGCCTCTCGTCATGGCTTCGGGCACGGTTTCATGGGCGACTGCAGACGGTGCGATCGTATAGAACCCAAGGATACGCTCCGAAGCCGCGTCATCAATCGCACAGAAGGTCTTGGCTGCATTCTGATCGTGGCTCTGTCGCGCGAACCGCCGCAGAAAATCGTTCATTTGCGCGTCGCCGCAATCGAAGGAAGCCCGATCGTGACGTCTCGCAATCGGTTCTTCATGCCAGGACGGAAGCGTCACAGAGTGTCCGGCAAGGCGGCGATCGCGGCCTTGAGCTTGGCGTTGGGTCTTGGCGGGTGTTCCAGTAGATCGAGGATGCGTGAGAAATCGCGACCCGACACCTTCGTCACCTCCGCTGCCTCTATTACGGCCTGCGCCTCGGGCACGACCTTGTCGAGGATAAAGTCGGCCATGTCCTTGTGCGACAGCGCTGCGGCGCGGGAGATCATCGCCTTCTGCTCAGGCGGAATGCGGATTTGGTAGCGCTCGGTCTTGTTGTCGGCTGATCTAGGCATAGGTCACTCCTCGCCGCTAATATCATGTACACATGATATGTGTACATGAAGAGATATTCAACCCGCAACGAGCAGCGCTACGAAGGACCTAGGCCTGGCAGGCGTCAAAGCTCTTCTTCAGCCGCTCGGCGTCGAGTTCACGGCCGATGAACACTAGCCGGCTCTCATGTTTCTCGCCGTCCTTCCAGGCGCGCTGGTGGTCGCCCTCGATGATCATGTGGACACCCTGGATGACATAGCGCTCGTCGTCGCCCTTGAGCGCGATGATGCCTTTCAGCCGCAGGATGTTGGGACCTTCCATCTGGGTGATCTTCTCGATCCACGGGAAGAATTTCTTCGGGTCCATCTCGCCACCGCGCAGCGACACCGACTGCACTGTCACGTCATGGATGTCGGACGCATGAGCGTGATGGTGGTGCCCGTCATGATCGTGGTGGTGGTGATCGTGACCGTCATGATCGTGGTCATGATGATCGTGATCGTCATGCGCCTCGAGGAAATGCGGGTCGTTTTCCAGTGCCCTCGACAGGTCGAAGGCCCCGCGGTCGAGCACCTCGGTCAGCGCGACGCCGGCTCGCGTCGTGCGATGGATCTTCGCCGCCGGATTGATGGCGCGGATCGTCGCCTCGACCTTGGCGAGTTCTTCTGATGTGACGAGGTCGGTCTTGTTGAGCACGACGACGTCGGCGAAGGCGATCTGGTCCTCGGCTTCCCTGGAATCCTTGAGCCGTAACGGCAGATGCTTGGCGTCGACCAGCGCCACCACCGCGTCAAGCCTGGTCTTGGAGCGCACGTCGTCGTCCATGAAGAAGGTCTGCGCCACCGGCACCGGATCGGCGAGCCCGGTGGTCTCGACCACGATGGCGTCGAAGCGGCCTGGCCGGCGCATCAGGCCCTCGACGACACGGATCAGGTCGCCGCGCACCGTGCAGCAAATGCAGCCATTGTTCATCTCGTAGATTTCCTCGTCGGATTCCACGATCAGATCATTGTCGATGCCGATTTCGCCGAATTCGTTGACGATAACGGCGTAGCGCTTGCCGTGGTTTTCCGACAGGATGCGGTTGAGCAGCGTCGTCTTGCCGGCGCCGAGATAGCCGGTGAGAACGGTTACGGGGATCTGCGTCTGTGCGTCGCTCATGGCTTGCCTCGAAAGTGCTGGGCCTCGAAAATTCGGCCTGAGAAAAAGGGAATGTCGGCTCCATATAGGGTGTGTGCCGGGCTTTTGCACGGGGCAAACCGATGGGCCAAACCGGCTTGCCGACATTGCTGAATTTTCGTTGGCGAGAGCCGATGTGACCGCCTAGATCAGGATACGAGAGGCCAATTCGAGAGGCAAGATATGTCCGGCAAGCCATCCTCCTTCTCAATGAGCCGGCGCCAGGCGCTCGGTTTGATCGCGGTCACCGCCGGCGGTGGTGCCTTCCTGCCCGCCGCCGCGATAGCAGACCAGACTTTACCCTATGCCGGACTGGCCTTGTCCGAAAACGGCGCCGGTGTCTGCACCATTACGCCTGAAGTGACCGAGGGGCCGTTCTATTTCGACCCGAAACTCGAACGTGCGGACGTCACCGAAGGCAAGAAAGGTATTGCCCTTGACGTCCGGCTGCAGGTCGTCGACGCGGCCTGCCGCGTGCTTGTCGGCGCCCGCGTCGACATCTGGCATTGCGACGCGCAAGGCGCCCATTCCGGCTATCCCAGACAGGGTGACGGCCGCGACGGCGACACGTCGGGCCAGACCTTCCTGCGTGGTTGGAAGAAGACCGATGCAAGCGGCATCGTTTCCTTCGCCACCATCTATCCCGGCTGGTATCGCGGCCGCACCACCCATATCCATTTCAAGATCTTCCCTAACGACAGTTCGGTGATGACCGGACAGTTGTTCTTCCCCGACAGCCTCAGCGAGCAGATATTCACCACAGTCGCGCCCTACAATGACCGGCCCGGCAAGCGCGACACCTCGAATGCCGCGGACGGCATCGCCAGGCGGGCCGGACCGCAATCGCAGGCTGCGCTGCGCGAACTGGAGGATGCCTATCAGGCGCTGATGATCGTGGCGGTGAAGCCCGGCTGAGCGGCGGTCACTCCACCACCCTGCTCGCGACGAAAACTCCGGCTGGGAATTCGTTTGTCATCTAACTGAAATAAACATCTGGCATTAGCCACGGCGGACACCACAATGCTTGCCGGCAAAGCTGTTTGAAGCACCGGAATCTTTTTGATCGTCGATTGCCAACCGGCCGGCTGCCTCTATGCTGCCCGCACCGGTACGGCCGAAGAGGGAAGACCATGGCCAAGGCGGACAAGACTGCGACAATGAGCCGGCTGCATTCGGCGGCAAGGCTGGCAAGAACGGCGCTGGCGGCGCGGCTTCTGGCGCACGGCTTCTATGCCGGCCAGGACCAGATCATGCTGTCGCTCGACCGTGAGGACGGCCAGACGCCTGGCAATCTGGCCGGACGCCTCGGCGTGCGCCCGCCGACCATCACCAAGACTATCAACCGGCTGCAGGCGCAGGGTTTTCTGGAGAAGCGCGCTTCGTCGGCCGATGCCCGTCAGGCGCATATCTTCCTCACCGACACCGGTCGCGACATCATCCACGCCATCGAGAAATCGGTGAAGAAGACCGAAAAGCAGGCGCTGAAGGGCCTCGACAAGAAGGACCAGAAGTCGCTGTTCAAACTGCTTGCCCGCATCGAGGCCAACCTCTCGAACGAGGAACTGGTGCTCATCGACGACGACGCCGAGTCGGACGACTGACCGGCAGATTGTCGCGGCAGGCGATCAAGCCGCCGCGGCAGAGCCCTGGATCAGCGACGACCAGCGTCCCGGTGTCATGCCGAATGCCTTCTTGAATTGCCTGATAAAATGGCTCTGGTCGCTGAAGCCGGCTTCGACTGCGATCTGTGCCAACGGTTCGCCGGCGGCGATCATCCGCCGCGCGCGCTGAAGCCGGCGCATCACCAGGAAGCGATGCGGACTGGTCGAGAAAGCGGCGCGGAAGTGCCGCGACAAGGCATAGCGGTCGAGCCCGGTTACCGCTTCCAGTTCACCGGAGCGCACCGGCCGGGTCAGGTTTTCCGTAAGATAGTCGCGTGCTAGCGCAGCCGCCCGCCACGCCGTCCTGGTCATCGGCTTCGCCGACTGGCCGCCATGCCGGATCAGGCTTTGCATCAGTTGCGTCAGGAAGTCGTCGACGAACAACTCGTCGAGTTCCTGCTCCAGCGGACCCAGCGCCGAAAGCAGCGTTGCGCAAAAGGCGGCGTCCGTCACCACGCCATCCCTGACAAAAGGCAGCGAAGCGCCGCCAAGGCAGCCGAGCATCAGCGACGGCTCCAGATAGAGCATTCGGTAGCGCAGGCCGTCCTCGGTGCCGGCGCCGCCGTCATGCAACTCGTCGGGATGCAGAACGATGATCTGTCCCGGAAGGCTGTGGCGCGCAGCGCCGAGATAGCGAAACGTCTGCACACCGTGCAGCGTCACCCCGATCGCATAGGTGTCGTGGCGATGCAGGTCGAACGCGCTGCCATGGAAGCGCGCCTCGATCCGCTCCATGCCTGCGGGATCGGGGGCGGAGATGATACGGTTTTCCGCCGCATCGACGCACAAACGTCCAAGACCCTTGAAAGCCTGGCTGTCTAGATCGTGCGACATCGTCTCCTTCAGCCTCGCATTGGGGCACAACCGAATGGCCAATGTCTCATGTTCGATACGAAATTTGCAATCGTGCTCGGGGAAGATCTGCCGGTCTGGCAGAAACTCAACGTCACCGCTTTCCTGACCAGCGGCATCGTCGCGCAGTTTCCCGATATCATCGGTGAACCCTATCGCGACCGCGCCGGCAATCTCTACAACCCGCTGTCGATCCAGCCGGTCATCGTTTTGTCCGCCGACCAGGCAACGTTGGGCGCCATCCACCGGCGCACACTAGAGCGCGGCGTGACCACCTCGCTCTATGTCGAGGAGATGTTTTCGACCGGCTTTGACGCGGCCAACCGTGCCGTCTTCGCCGAATTCGCGCCTGAAGACGCCAAGGTGGTCGGGATCGCGCTTCGCGCCGACAAGAAGCTGGTCGATAAAATCACCAAGGGCGCCTGCATGCACGCCTAGCCAAGGCACTACGCCTGCCGGCGGCTCTTGTTGTGCCAGCAGGCTTTCACCTCGGGGCTGGCGACAATTGGCTTGCCGGGACCCGGCAATTCCCGCAAAGGTGGGCTCCAGCCTAGCTTCCCACCCGGCCTGCAAGTGAGTGCTCCCCAAAGACATGTAGAAAGCGCGACGCCCCCGGTGGCGATCCTGTGCATGCTTTCCACCTATGTCTTCTTCACCTTCCTCGACACATCAAGCAAATACCTCGTCCTTGCCGGCGTTTCCGTGCTGGTCGTTGCCTGGGTGCGCTTTGCCGTGCATGTCGTGCTGGTCGGCGCGCTGTTGCGCGGCTGGCGCCAACCGGTGCGGTTTCGTCCGGTCAACCTGCCGGCGCATATCTTGCGTGGCGCGTTCCTGTTCGGATCGACCATATTCAATGTCCTGGCGCTCAAATCCCTGCAACTGGCCGAGACAACCTCGATCTATTTCTTCGGGCCGATGGTGATCACGGCACTGGCCGGTCCGCTGCTTGGCGAGTGGGCCGGCTGGCGGCGCTGGCTGGCCATCCTGGCGGCCTTTGCCGGCGTCCTCATCATCACCCGGCCGGGCGTCGGCGTTTTCGGCATCGGACATCTCTTCGCGCTCGGCTCGATGCTGTCGAACTGCTTCTACGTCATCATGACGCGCCGCATGTCGGCGACCGAGACATCGGAGAGCCTCATCCTGTTTTCGGCGCTGGCGCCGGCGCTGCTGCTGTTGCCCCTGCTGCCGTTTTCGTTTTCCCTGCCGCATAATGGCTGGCACTGGTTCGTGCTGCTGATGCTCGGCGTGTTCGGCGGCGTCGGTCACTGGCTGCTGGTCCAGGCCTACCGGCTGGCGACAACCACGGCTTTGGCGCCCTATCCCTATTCGCAGATGGTGTGGATGATCATTTCCGGCTGGATCGTCTTCAAGCAGTTTCCCGACCGCTGGACATTGGTCGGCGCCGCCATCATCGTCGCCAGCGGTCTCTACATCGTCCATCGCGAGCATAGGCTTCGGCTGCGGAGCCGCGCGGCCTCGGATGTCGAGGCCGAAGCGTTGGCAAAAAAACTTTGATTTGCCCCCGATCGGTGGCATAACGCCGCCTTTAAACAGTTTAGGTCTGGAAGTTCAGGTCCGGGGAGCACACGTCGCTGGCACAAAAAATCAAGCTTTCGACGATCGCGGATGCGCTCGGCGTGTCCACGGCCACGGTCTCGCTGGCGCTGCGCGACAGCCCTCTGGTTGCCGGGACCACCCGTGACCGCATCAAGGAACATGCCCGCGCCATCGGCTATATCTACAACCGACGCGCCGCCAGCCTGCGCACCTCGCGTTCCGGCATTGTCGGCGTCGTCGTCCACGACATCATGAACCCATTCTTCGCCGAGATCCTGCGCTCGATCGAAAGCGAGCTCGACCGCAGCCGGCAGACCTTCATCCTGTCCAATCATTATGATCAGCTCGAAAAGCAGCGCACCTTTATCGATACGCTTTTGCAGCTCGGCGCCGACGGCGTCATCATGTCGCCGGCGATAGGCACTCCGGCTTCCGACATCCTGATGGCCGAGGAGAACGGCCTCCCCGCTGTGCTGATCGCGCGCACCGTCGAGGGTGCCGACGTGCCGGTGTTTCGCGGCGACGACTCTTACGGGACAGGTCTCGCCACCAACCACCTGATCTCGCTCGGCCACAAGCGCATCGCCATGATCGGCGGCACCGACCAGACCTCGACCGGCCGTGACCGCTACCAGGGCTATGTCAATGCGATGGAGGCGGCCGGGCTGGAAGTCAGGTCGTCATGGCGCATCGCCGGGCCGCGCACCAAGCAGGCCGGCTTCGAGGCCGCCGGACAGTTCCTGGCGCTGAAGGACAGGCCGACGGCTGCCTGCTGCTGGAACGACCTTGTCGCCATCGGCCTCATGAACGGCATTGCCCGTGCCGGCCTTGTGCCCGGCGTCGACATCTCCGTTACCGGCTATGATGACCTTGAGGAAGCGGCGATCGCGACGCCGGCGCTGACCACTGTCTGGAACGGCCAGCGCGAGGTTGGCCGCCGCGCCGCCAGCGCGCTGCTCGACAAGCTCAACGGCCAGACGGTGCGGCCCTCGCAGGAATTGATCAAGCCGGAACTGCATGTGCGTCAGTCGACCGGCAAGCCGGTGGAGCGTGTATGACCAAGGCCGAACAGCTGCAATCCGTCGCCATCCTGGTGCCGGGCGATTTCAACGACCATGCGGTCGACCGCATCAACCGCACGTTCAGGCGTGTCAGAATCGAACGCGCCGATCCGGCGCTCGTCACCGACGAGATGCGCAGTGATGTGCGCGGCATCGCTTCGTTTGCCGGCATCGACGCGGCGATGATGGATGCATTGCCCAACCTCGAGCTCATCGCCTCCTTTGGCGTCGGCTATGATTCGGTCGATGTCGGCCATGCCCGAGCGAAGAACATCATGGTTACCAACACGCCCGACGTGTTGACCGAGGAGGTCGCCGATACCACGATCGGGCTGTTGATCAACACCATCCGCGACCTGCCGCGCGCCGAAACCTGGCTGCGCGACGGCAGCTGGGTGCGCAACGGCAACTATCCGCTGAGCCGGCTGACCTTGCGCGGGCGCAGTGTGGGTATTTTCGGCATGGGCCGCATTGGGCAGGCCATCGCCCGGCGTCTGGAAGCTTTTGGCTTGCCGGTCGCCTACCACAACCGGCGCCGTGTCGAAGGTCTTCCATACCAGTACCATGCGACCCTGAAAGGACTTGCCGAAGCCGTCGATACGCTGATTTCGGTCGTGCCGGGGGGCGACTCGACGGAGAAGGCGGTCAATGCCGAGATCCTGTCGGCGCTTGGCGCCAACGGCGTCTTCGTCAACATCGGTCGCGGCAGCACGGTTGACGAGGCGGCGCTTGCGGCAGCCCTTGTCACCGGCACCATCGCCGCCGCCGGCCTCGACGTCTTTGCCTACGAACCGAACGTGCCCAAGGCGCTGCTCGATGCGCCCAACACCTCGCTACTGCCGCATGTCGGCTCGGCCTCGGACCATACCCGCCGCGCCATGGCGGATCTCTGCGTCGACAATCTGGTCTCCTGGTTCACCGAGCGCCGTCCGCTGACCCCGGTGCCCGAGACGGCGGAAGTCAAGGCGCGAGCTTGAGGCTGCCTCACTTATTAACGTCAGCTTAACCCTTTGGAATCATTCTTCAACCTATCCGTGTACGTGGATGAAGAATGATGAAAGCACTTTCCGCATTGATCGCTGCCGCAGCGCTGTTTGGTGGCATTCAGCTGTTTCATGGCGGCAGCGTGGAAAGCGTGGCCAACGAGGCCGCCCTGTCCAACAGCTACAGGCTGGTCGCCAATGGCGATGAGGCGGTCTGTGCAGTCAGCCGCGGGGCTGAAATTTCGGACGGTTTGTCGCTGCTCACCGTTGCTCCGAAATGCCGCCGGCTCTTGCCGGGCATAGAGCAGGCGAAGTTCTGGCGCGAGCAAAACGACGGCACGGTCGCCTTCAGCGCCAACGGCGTCGATCCGATCGTCACCTTCGCGACTGCCGACGGCGACGGCTACGAATCCTATGCCCCGGCGCTGCCGCTGCTGTCGCTGGCGGCCATAGGCGATAAGAAATCTGGCGACTGATTATTCCGCTGCGGCCCGTGCGCCAGCCTTCGCTGCGGCGTGCAGCCGAACCGCATCGCCGAAGGCACGGAATATCTTCACCGAATTGCTGTCCGACTTGACCCAGTATTCCGGATGCCATTGCACGCCGACGGCGAAGGCGCGGGCGTCGCGCACCGAAACCGCCTCGACTGTGCCGTCGCTGGCGACGGCCTCTATCTGCAGCTTCGAGCCGAGCCGGTCGATCGCCTGGCGGTGCAACGAATTGACCTTGATGTCGCCGGCACCGAACACACCGGCCAGGCAACTGTCGGGTTTGATAGAAATGGTCTGGTGGATGGCGAAGCGTTCGTCCTGCTTGTCGCTCACCGGTGCGCGGTGGTCGAGCGAACCCTCGCGCTCCTGGATCTCGGTGCCGAGCGTGCCGCCCAGCGCCACGTTCAATTCCTGGATGCCGCGGCAGATGGCGAGCAGCGGCACGCCGCGTTCGATCGCCCGCCGGATGAGCGGCAGCGTCGTGGCGTCGCGCGCCGGATCATAGGGGCCATTGGCTTCGCTGGCGTCGCCGCCATAAAGCGAGGGGTGCACATTGGATTTCGAGCCGGTGACCATGACGCCGTCGACCGACGACAGAAGTTCGTCGAAATCGAGCCGGTCGCCGAACGATGGCACCAGCACCGGAAACACGCCGGCGCCGGTGATCGCCGCTTCCAGATATTGTTGTGGGGCTGCATGCCAGGTGTAGTTGTCGAACTGACGGACGTCGGTCGATATGGCGACGAGCGGCTGGTGCATTTTGGCTCTATGTTCCATCTGGGCAAGGATGTCCTGCCTGCAAAATAGGCCATCGCCGGGCATTTTTCCATGCCAAGTTTCAACGTGTCGCATGGGCCACGAAATGGCCTGTTAGACTATAGTTGCAGGGTAGCTGGGCTTCGCCGTCAAATCGGGTCGGCCTGCTGGACTCGACTTCTTGCCCGTGTATTGTCTCGAACGAACCGACAGGGAAACCGAGGATTTCCTGACGTCGGCCTGTTGATCCAAAAGGGAGGAAGTTCATGGATCGTCGTTCATTCATTCGCAAGGCCGGTGTCACCGGCGTCGGTGCCGCGGCGGCGGCGGCCACGCTGGCGGCGCCTGCCATCGCCCAGTCCAATCCCAAGGTGACATGGCGGCTGGCATCGTCCTTCCCGAAGTCGCTCGATACCATCTATGGCGGCGCCGAGGTGTTCTCGAAGATGCTGTCGGAAGCCACCGACGGCAATTTCCAGATCCAGGTTTTTGCTGCCGGCGAGCTGGTGCCTGGCCTGCAGGCCGCCGACGCCACCACCGCCGGCACGGTCGAGGCCTGCCATACGGTGGCATATTATTACTGGGGCAAGGACCCGACATGGGCGCTCGGTGCGGCGGTTCCCTTTTCGCTCAACGCACGCGGCATGAATGCCTGGCATTACCATGGCGGCGGCATCGACCTGTTCAACGAGTTTCTCGCCACGCAGGGCCTTTTCGGCCTGCCGGGCGGCAACACCGGCGTCCAGATGGGTGGCTGGTTCCGCAAGGAAATCAACACGGTGGCCGACCTTTC
This sequence comes from Mesorhizobium sp. M1342, assembly GCF_040317955.1. NCBI lineage: Bacteria > Pseudomonadati > Pseudomonadota > Alphaproteobacteria > Hyphomicrobiales > Phyllobacteriaceae > Mesorhizobium > Mesorhizobium sp. M1342. The sequence continues at coordinate 89,551 of NZ_JAMYLI010000025.1, forward strand.
CGGCCTCAAGATGCGAATCGGCGGTTTTGCCGGCAAGGTGGTGCAGAAACTCGGCGTCGTGCCGCAGCAGATCGCCGGCGGTGATATCTATCCCGCGCTGGAGAAAGGCACCATCGACGCGGCCGAATGGGTTGGTCCCTATGATGACGAGAAGCTCGGCTTCTACAAGGTCGCGCCCTATTATTATTATCCCGGCTGGTGGGAGGGCGGCCCGACCGTCCACCTGATGTTCAACAAGGCGAAGTACGAAGAACTTTCGCCGACGTACAAGTCGCTGCTGCACACTGCCGCGCAGGCGGCCGACGCCAACATGCTGCAGAAATACGATTATCTGAACCCTGCGGCGGTGAAGCGACTGGTGGCCGGCGGCGCGAAACTGCGCCCGTTCAGCCAGGAGATCATGGCTGCCTGTTTCGAAAAGGCCAACGAGGTCTATACCGAAATGGAAGCCTCCAACGCCCCGTTCAAGAAGATCTGGGAATCGATCAAGGGCTTCCGCAAGGAGCACTATCTCTGGGCGCAGGTGGCCGAATACAATTACGACACCTTCATGATGGTCCAGCAGCGCAACGGCAAGCTGTAGTCGGCCGGACTTCTGCTCAAAAGCTCTCTGGGCGGAACCTGCTCAGGGAGCTTTTCTGTATATCCCGGGAGGCGAAGCCGGCGGTTCAGCCTCGGCGCGGGACCACCAGAACCTTGACCTCGCCGGGGGCCGGCGGATTGGCGATCACCGCTGGCGCTTCTTCAAGCGACACCTGCCTGGAGATCAGCCTGTCGATCTCTATCGCACCGGAAGCGATGAGTTCGGCGGCGCGGCGATGGGTGTAGGGATTGAGGAAGGAACCGAGCACCTTCAGTTCCCGGAACAGCAGGTCGAACGGCTCGAATTCAGCTTTCACGCCTTGCGGCGTCACGCCGACGATGACGACCGTGCCACCGGCGCGGGCCAGCCGCATCGACTGCTCGACGGTCTCTCGCACGCCCGCGCATTCGAACACCACGTCGGCTCCGCCCGGCGCCAGGCCGGCTGGCCCGGCGATGGCGTCGACGACATCGGCGGCAGTCGGATCGACCGTCGCTGTCGCGCCGAAATCCCTGGCGAGCGCGCGCCGCGAAGCTTGCCTGGTCGACAGAATGATGGTCGTGGCTCCCGCCAATCTTGCCAGCTGCACGGTGAGCAGGCCGATCACGCCGCCGCCAAGCACGACCACCGAGCTGCCCGGTTTGATCCCGGCAAGGTCGACGCCATGCAGGCAACAGCCGAGCGGCTCGCAGAAGGCACCGTGCATGGGATCGAGGCCCGCAGGCAGGACGAAAGCCTGCTTCTGCGGCAAGGCAAGATATTCGGCAAAGCCGCCGTCGCGATGAATGCCGATGGCGCGCAGATTGCTGCAGAGGTTGACCCGCCCGGCATGACAATGCACGCAACGCCCGCAGGCGATGTTGGGATCGCCGGTGACGCGGTCGCCGACGGCAAAGCCGGAGACGGATCTTCCGACCGCCTCGACGATGCCGGAGAATTCATGGCCGGGCGTCACCGGCGGCGTGCACGGAAACTCGCCGTGAAACAGATGCCGATCCGTGCCGCAGACGCCGCAGGCTTCGATGCGCACCAGTAGCTCATCCGCACCGATGTCAGGCATGTCGACGTCGCGCAGCGTGATGCCGCCCACTGCTTCCAGCCGCACCGCTTTCATGGTTTTGACCATGCCGGTTCAGTTGAAGCTTGGCGGTTGCGACAGGTCAGGCTGTGGCGCTGCCGGCTTTGCCGGTGTCGGATCGCCGAAACTGGGCGGTTGCGAAAGGTCGGGAGCTGCCGGCGCCGTGCCGCCACCAGCGGGCGCCGCTCCATCCGCCGGCGGCGTGCCGAGCGGCGACAGGCCGGGCACCTCCGGTACCTTGTAGTCGATGGTGCCCGGATCGACGGTCGTTCCCTTGTAGTGCATCACCATTTGCGGGAAGGCGATGGTCAAGCCGATCATGATCACCTGGATGCAGACAAAGGGCACCGCGCCCCAATAGATCTGTCCGGTGGTCACCGGCGCGATTTGTTTGCCGGTGAGACGATCGAGATAAGGCACGCGCGCGGCCACCGAACGCAGGTAGAACAGCGCGAAGCCGAAGGGTGGGTGCATGAAGCTGGTCTGCATGTTGACGCCCAGGAGCACGCCGAACCAGATCAGGTCGATGCCGAGCTTGTCGGCGGCGGGCGCCAGCAGCGGTACGATGATGAACGCCAATTCGAAGAAGTCGAGGAAGAAGGCGAGGAAGAAGACGAGCATGTTGACGCCGATCAGGAAGCCGACCTCGCCGCCCGGCAGCGACGTCAAAAGGTGCTCGACCCAGATGTGGCCGTTGACGCCGTAGAAGGTCAGTGAGAACACCCGTGCGCCGATCAGGATGAACAGCACGAAGGACGACAGCCTTGTCGTCGAGGCCAGCGCCTGCTTGACGACGTCAAGCGACAAGCGCCCCTTTGCCGCCGCCATGAACAAGGCGCCGACGGAGCCCATGGCGCCGCCTTCGGTCGGCGTGGCGATGCCCAGGAAGATTGTGCCCAGCACCAGGAAGATCAGCGCCAGTGGCGGGATCAGCACGATGATCACCTGCTGCGCGAGCCTGGACATCATGTTGAAGTTAAGACGTTTGTCGGCAATGGCCACGATGTAGATGAACAGCACTCCGGCAGTCGCGCCGAGAATGTCGGCATTGTCGCCATGCGCCGGCGCCAGATAACGATACGCCGCGTAGGAAACCGCTGATGTGACCAGCAAAGCCACCAGCAGCGACATCACGCCATGGCCGAGTGTACGAGCCTCGAGCGGCAGCGCCGGCATCGAGTTCGGCCGGATGATCGACATGATCAGGATGTAGGACATATAGAGGCCGGTGAGCACGAGGCCTGGGATCAGCGCGCCCGCGTACATATCGCCGACCGAGCGGCCGAGCTGGTCGGCAAGCACGATCAGCACCAGCGACGGCGGGATGATCTGGGCAAGCGTGCCGGAGGCGGCGATGACACCGGATGCGAGCCGGCGGTCATAGCCATAGCGCAGCATGATCGGCAGCGAGATCAAGCCCATGGCGATGACGGAAGCCGCCACCACGCCGGTGGTCGCCGCCAGAAGCGCGCCGACGAAGATCACCGCATAGGCGAGGCCGCCACGGATGGGCCCGAACAGCTGGCCGATCGTGTCGAGCAGGTCTTCGGCCATACCCGACCGCTCGAGCACGATGCCCATGAAGGTGAAGAACGGGATGGCCAGCAGCGTGTCGTTCGACATCACCCGGCTGCCGTAGAAATTATCCGGCAATGCGTGCAGGAGCGGCCAGGCGAGGTTGATCGATCCTCCGGAATAGGGGGACAGCAGCACGCCGATGAAGAAGAACATCAAGCCGTTGGCGGCCAACGAAAAAGCGACGGGGTAGCCGATCAGCAGGAAGATGATCAGCGAGGCGAACATGATCGGCGCCATGTTCTGCGCGATGAACTCCATCACGAGCGCACCTCGTCGGCCAGCGCCTTGGCTTCGAGTTCGGCCTGCTCATGCACCGATATGAAGGGATTGGGGTCGTCCATGTCTCCGCGCATGATGGCGATCTTCTTGATGATTTCGGAGATGCCCTGCAGCGCGAGCAGGAAAAAACCGATGAGCAGGATGGCCTTGGCCGGCCAGATGATCAGCCCGCCGGAATTGTTGGACATCTCGCCGCTGCGAAACGACAGCGACACATAGGGCACGAAATAGATCACCATCAGCGTCACGAACGGCATCAGGAAGAAGAGATGCCCGAGCAGGTCGATCCAGTGCTGTACGCGGCGTGAAAACAGGCCGTAGACGATGTCGATGCGGATATGTTCGTTCTGCTTCAGCGTATAGGCGGCGGCTAACATGAAGGCGGCGCCGAACAGGTACCATTGCAGCTCGAGCCAGGCGTTCGAGGATATGTCGAACACCTTGCGGATAATGGCGTTGGCGGCGCTCACCAGGATCGCCAGCAGGATCAGCCACGATATCCATTTGCCGATGAATTCGTTGGCGCGATCAATAGTCCTGGATAGAGCAAGAAGCCCTGCCATGCATTTCCTCCCTTGTACCGGAGGCGTGCCGGCTCCCCCCTTTTTTGTCCGTCACGCCGCGTGGTCCAACGGTATGCCGCGCGTGGACTGACGGGTCAACAAGCATAGAGGCAGCAAATATCATCGCATGGCAGACAGTGCCCGATACCGGCGATCTGCCCTCGCGTCATGCAACCAAAGTCTGACCTTTTCAGGCGATTTTGCCGGTGTCGCGGCCGGCGCCGATCAGGATCAGCGTCGTGACCAGGAACAGATACATCCACGCGTCGCGCCATTCGACCGGGAAATAGCCGGCCCACAGCGATTCGGCCATGCCGAAGGCGGCCGCGCCGAGTGCTGCGCGCGGTGGCGAGAGATAGCCGCCGACCGCCGTCACGAATAGGATTTTCAGCCCGTAGACGAGGCCTGAGCCGAAGCTGACATTGCCGTAATAGAGCCCGGCCATCACACCGGCCAGCGCGGCGCAGAAGCCGCCGAACAGCACCGCGTGCCGGAACACCGCGCGTACGTCGACGCCGCACATCGCGGCTGCCTTGGGGTCGTCGGAGACGGCACGCCAGCGCCGGCCGAAGCTCGACCGGGCAAACGCCCAGCTGGCCAGCACGATTGCCGTCAGCACCACCGCACAGTCGATGAGCTGGATGAGCGTCAGCGTCGCCTTGAAGGTCGCGCCCTGCGCGAAAACGATAGGCTGCGCCAGCATCGGCGGGAGCCACAGATCATGCGTGTCGGCGGCGATGCGGCTCGCTTCGGACAGCAGCAACAGGATGCCGAGCGTCGTCACCACGATCGCATTTGGCGTGCGGTCGGCCAAAGGTTCGAAGACACTGCGCGACAGCACGTGGCTGATCAGCGCGGCATAAAGGAAAGCCGCCACGACGCCGAGCGCCACCGCCGCCAGCAGCGTCAGCCACAGCATCTGATAGCCGAAGGCCGCGGTCAGGATCATCGTCTGGCCGCAAAAGGCGAACAATGCGCCATAGGCGAGATTGGTGCGGTGCAGGATGCCGTTGGTCAGCACATAACCAAAGGCGAGCAGCGCATAAAGCGCGCCCGAATGCAGCCCGTTCAGCACCTGCTGGAAGAAATAGAGCATGCAAAACCTCGAAGCATGCCGCCCAAAAGTGCGAAGCGGTTCTGGCCAACGACATGCTCAAAAGGCTGCGGAGATCACCGCATCCCGGAGTGAGGGTGCATCGCTAAATCTAACTTGTCAAATGCGATTTATCGGTTAGATTCTAGGCATGACGGTATCCTGGACCCCGCACCGCTTCACCGGCGGCTTGCTTGCGCTCGACACGGCGAACACCGTCGTGCTGCGCGGCGATCCGGAGCGGACGTTCGATCGCTTCGACGACCCGGCCGAGATTGCCCGCTTCGCCGATGCGGCGAGCCGCTTTCGCGCCGCCGAACTTGGCGAAAGGCCGCTGGCGGTATCCTCGGCGGTGGCGATCGCGCCCGTCGTGCTGTCGATCCGCGAGGCGACGGACCGGCTGTTTCGTGATGCGGCGTCGAAGGGCGCGGTTGCCACCACTGATCTGCCCGGATTCCTGAGAGCCTGCGGCGATGGCCTTGCCGGCAGCCGGACCGAGATCGGTGCGCCGGGGAGGCCCTTCGGTGATCCCCTGACGCCGATCGCCTTCGAGGCGGCACTGGCGGTTTCGGCGCTGTCCCTTCTGCGCGACGACACCGTCGCGAGGCTCAGGATCTGTCCCAACTGCACCTGGCTGTTCGTCGACAGAAGCCGCAATTCCAGCCGCCTTTGGTGCGACATGGCGGTGTGCGGCAACAGGCAGAAGGCAAGCCGTCACTATCGTCGCCGTCGCATGGCGGAAAATGAGGTCAAGAATGCGTAGCGGCCTTTCCCATTCGATCCTTGTCGGCGCGGCACTCATCGCGGCCGTTGCGCTCGGCGCCTGCCGCGATACCGGCAATGACGAAGGCAAGCTGTTCGAGATTTCCGGCAAGATATTCGTCTTCAATTACCGCCTTGCCAGGGCGACCTATGTCGTGACCCTGCGGCCGCTGAAGCCGATGGGAGAGGGCCAGGTCGCGGTCGCCAGCTTCCAGGATCCCGCCGGCGGCGCGCCTCTGGTGGTCGAGCAGAAGGTCTGGCCGAAGCTCGACAAGGTGACGCTGGAGAGCCCGGCACTGACCTGCGTCGTCAAGAACAAGCCCTATGCGATTGCCATCAGCATCAAGGGCGCCGACGGCGCGGTCCTGCAGAAGATCGATACCACGCTGATGTCGACGGAAGACCAGTCGATCCTGCCCGACCGGCCGCTGGTCATCGATCAGCTCTACACCGCCAATCCCGATCTCGTCGGCCATCCCGACGGCAAGCTGCCGGGCGAACCGAAGCCGGATTGCTCGAAGGGCGGCTGACGCGTCGCGGCCATCCGGGCCGCAGCTGAAATTTTCGTGCGCCGGGCAATGTCCGCGGATCGTTTCATACCCTATTCAGGATGGCCGCGGACTGTTCGTTGCGCGTTGCCTGGCATCTGCGATTTTGTTTGACCTGCCTTGCAAGGGGAGAAAGGATGCGTCATCCGACCCCGACGTTGGCTGCCTGCCCCGCGTGGCCTCCGCAGAGGAAATGCCTGATGACGCTGCACGACGTCGCGCTCGACGACAAGTTCGATCTCGCAAAGGAGCGCATCTTCCTGTCCGGCGCGCAGGCGGTCATCCGCATGCTGCTGATGCAGCGCGAGCGCGATCGCCGCGCCGGCTTGAACACGGCCGGCTTCGTCTCCGGCTATCGCGGTTCGCCGCTCGGCGGCCTCGACATGCAGCTGTGGAAGGCGAAGAAACAGCTCGCCCAGGCTGACATCGTCTTCCAGCCGGGTCTCAACGAGGAGCTTGCCGCCACCGCTTGCTGGGGCGCGCAGCAGACGGAACTGCTGGGCGAGGGCACCCATGACGGTGTCTTTTCGGTCTGGTACGGCAAGGGGCCGGGCGTTGACCGCTCAGGCGACGTGTTCCGCCATGCCAATCTCGCCGGCTCGTCGAAGCATGGCGGCGTGCTCGCTCTGATGGGCGACGACCATATGGCCGAATCCTCGACCAATGCGCACGCCACCGAATTCCTGTTCGTCGACACGATGGTGCCGATCCTCAACCCGGCCGGCGTCCAGGAGATCATCGACTACGGGCTCTACGGCTTCGCCATGTCGCGCTTTGCCGGCACGTGGGCGGCGATCAAATGCGTCAAGGACAACATCGAATCGACCGCCTCGGTCGATGCCGCGCTCGAGCGGCTGAACATCGTCGTGCCGGAGTTCGACATGCCGCCTGGCGGTCTCAACATCCGCCACGAGATCGACATGCTCGGCCAGGAGGAGCGGCTGCATGAGCATAAGCGCGCCGCGGCTTCCGCCTTCATCCATGCCAACGGGCTGAACCGCATCGTCTATTCGGGCGGCCGCAATCCGAAGATCGGCATCATCACGCTGGGCAAGAGCTATCTCGATGTCCGCCAGGCGCTGGAGGACATCGGCATCGACGAGGCGGCCGCCAACCGCATCGGCGTGCGGCTGTTCAAGGTCGGCTGCCCCTGGCCGCTCGACCTGCATCACATCGCCGATTTCGCCCGCGGCCTCGACACCATTGTCGTCGTCGAGGAGAAGCGCTCGCTGATCGAGGTGCAGTTGCGCGAAAGCCTTTATGGCACTGCCACCCAACCGGTCATTATCGGCAAGAAGGACGAGCGCGGCGACTGGCTGTTTCCGGCCAAGGGCGCGCTCGATCCCAACGAGATCGCCATCGCGCTTGGCGAGAGGATCGTCAGGACCATCGGCCCGTCCGAAGAGATTTCGGCGCGGGTGGCAAAACTGCGCCAGTTCCAGGCAATGCTCACCGAGGCCACCGACATCGGCTCGCGCACGCCGTTCTTTTGCTCCGGTTGCCCGCACAATTCGTCCACCAAGGTGCCGGACGGCTCTATCGCCGCGGCCGGCATCGGTTGTCACTTCATGGCGCTGTGGATGGACCGCAACACCGTCGGCTTCACGGCCATGGGCGGCGAGGGCGCGCAATGGGTCGGCCAGGCGCCGTTCTCCAAGCGCGAGCACATCTTTCAGAATCTTGGCGACGGCACCTACAACCATTCCGGTACGCTGGCGATCCGCTTCGCGCTGTCGAGCGACGCCAACATCACCTACAAGATCCTCTACAACGACGCCGTCGCCATGACCGGCGGCCAGCCGCACGAAGGCGGCCTGACCGTCGACATGATCGCCAGGCAGGTGCGCGCCGAAGGCGTCGACCGCATCGCCATCGTCACCGATGAGCCCGGCAAATATGCCGGCAAGGCCGAATTCCCGGCCGGCGCCACCATCCATCACCGCGACGACCTCGATCTCGTCCAGCGCGAGCTGCGCGAGGTCAAGGGCGTTTCGGTGCTGCTCTACGACCAGACCTGCGCCGCCGAAAAGCGCCGTCGCCGCAAGCGCGGCACCTTCCCCGATCCCGACAAGCGGGTCTTCATCAACGAACTGGTCTGCGAAGGCTGCGGCGATTGCGGCGTGCAGTCGAACTGCGTCTCGATCCAGCCGGTCGAGACCGAATTTGGCCGCAAGCGCAAGATCGACCAGTCGAGCTGCAACAAGGATTTCTCCTGCGTCAACGGCTTCTGCCCGTCCTTCGTCACCGTGCACGGCGCTAAGATCCGCAAGGCCGAGGGCCTTGCCGGCAAGGCCGATCCGCTGGAAGGCGTGCCCGTGCCGGCGCAATTCCCGCTTGGCGAGCAGGGCTGGGCGGCGATCATCGATGGCGTCGGCGGCACCGGCGTCGTCACCGTCGGTGCGGTGCTTGGCATGGCGGCGCATCTCGAGGACAAGGGCTGCGGCATGATCGACATGGCCGGCCTCGCCCAGAAGGGTGGCTCGGTGTTCACGCATGTCCGCATCGCCCGCACCCCGGACGACATCCATGCCATCCGCGTTTCGGCCGGCAAGGCCGATCTGGTGCTTGGCTGCGATCTCGTCGTGTCGGGCGCCAAGAAGGTGCTGACCGCTGTGCGCGAGGGCCACACCATCTTCGTCGCCAACACCGCCGAGATCATGCCCGGCGAATTCGCCCGCTCGGCCGATTTTTCGTTGCCGACAGAGCGGCTGAAAAAGGCGATCCGCGCGGCAGCGGGCGACGACAAGGCGCATTTCTTCGACGCCACCCGCACCGCCACGGCACTTTTCGGCAATTCGCTCGGCGCCAACATGTTCATGCTCGGCTTTGCCTTCCAGCACGGCGGCCTGCCATTGTCGGCCGAGGCCGTCGAAAAGGCGATCGAGCTCAACGGCGAAGCCGTGGCGATGAACATCGCCGCTTTCCGCTGGGGACGTCGTGCTGCCTATCAGCCGGATTTCGTGCGCCGGCTCGTTGCCCAGCCGGGTCCGGCCGTGGCTGGAAAGGCCGACCAGGCCACGGATATCGCCGAGACGCTGGACGACATCATTGCCCGCCGCGTCGCCTTCCTAACCGCCTATCAGAATACGGCCTACGGCAAGCGTTATGCCGAAAAGCTGGCCGTTTTGCGCGCCGCCGAAGCGAAGGCCGTGCCGGGTTCGACTGCGGTGGCGCAGGCAGCCGCCAGGAACCTGTTCAAGCTGATGGCGATCAAGGACGAATACGAGGTGGCGCGTCTTTACACGGACGGCTCTTTCGTCGCCGAACTTGGAAAACAGTTCCAGAGCTATGAAAAGCTCGAATTCCACCTCGCTCCGCCGATCATGGGCCGTCGTGGCAATGACGGCAGCCCGAGGAAATCAAGCTTCGGTCCGTGGATGATGAAGGGCTTTCGGGTTCTGGCGGCGATGAAGGGCCTGCGCGGCACCGCCTTCGACCTGTTCGGCTACACCGCCGAACGGCGCATGGAGCGGCAGCTACTGGCGCGGTACGAGGCGGATCTGGAGCTCATCGCCGGATCGCTGGCCCCGGCCAGGGTCGATGCGGCGGCTGCATTGGCTTCGGTGCCTGCCCTCATTCGCGGCTACGGCCACGTCCGTCGAGCCAGCGCCGACAAGGCTTCGAGCGAACGCCAAAGGCTGCTCGAACGCCTGTCGAGTACGCCGGCGCGGCCCGAACTTCAGGCCGCCGAATGATCGATACGCCTTGTTTACCTGAACGACAGTTTCCTTGCTTTCCGTTACGTCACTCGGCTTGACGGCAGGAGCGCGGGGGTCTCTCTAAATCTTTCTTAAGGCGGATGTGGCACTGCTTGGCTCCCCAGGGTTGGGATTCAGGCGTTGAATCTGAGAAAAAAGAACGAGATTCCGGTCGACGTCTACATTCCGTTCGTGGAAACCTTGTTTCGCGACGGGCTGACGCTTTCGATCGGCATTCTCGCGCAGACTTTCCTGATCGGCCTTGTCTGGTGGAAGAACGGCGATCCGCGGTATTTGCTGGTCGCGATCTCGATGGTTCTCGTCGGTGTGTTCCGCATGAGAAACTTTCGAAAATACAACAGCATGCCTTCGCCGACGACCTGGGAAGAAGCGCACAAGCGTGAGAATGACTACATTCTCTATGGCTCCCTGCATGGCTTGACGCTTGGCGCCTTCTGCCTGCTCGGCATCTATTTCGCGCGCGACGGTTTCGCCGAAATCGCCTCCGTTTGCCTGACGCTGGCGACGGCGACCTCCATCGCCGGCCGCAACTACGGCTCGCCACGCATGGTCACCATCCTGACCATTGCCTTGACCTGGCCGATCTCGCTGGGCTTCCTGCTGCGCGGCGACATCTACCATGTCCTCCTCGGGCTCCTGTCGGCGCCGTTCCTGTTCGCCATCCGGAAATTCGCCAACACCGTACGCGATGTGCTTTTTGCGGCCGTCTCGGAAGAAAAGAAGGCCAACCGCATCGCCCAGCGCTTCAACCGGGCGCTCAACACCATGTCGCACGGCCTTGTCATGCTCGGCCCGGACGGCCGCGTCGCGGTGGCCAATGCCGAGGCCGCGCATCTGATGTCGCTCAAGTCGCCCGATGCGCTGCTCGGCCGGTCGATCCATGGTCTGTTGATGCGCGGTGTCGCCGGCGGCATGCTGGCGCCCAAGGATTGCCGCTACATCGAGGCGCAGCTGACGCGTGCCCTGCGCGAGGGCCGCGACCGCAAGGTGCTGGTTTCCCTCGCCAACGGCCAGCATTATGAGTTCTCGGCTCGCGAAGGCAGCCAGGAACTGGGCGTCATCACCTTCGAGGACGTCACCGCCCGTGTCGAGGCGGAAGACAAGATACGCTTCATGGCACGTTACGACAACCTCACCGGCCTGCCCAACCGCGCCTATTTCCATGAACTGGTCGGCGAGGCCATGGTATCAGGCGATCGCGATCGTCTCTGCGGCCTGGCGGTGCTCGACCTCGACGATTTCAAGAGCGTCAACGACACGCTTGGCCATCCTATCGGCGACGGCTTGATCTATGCCGTTGCCGAGCGGCTTGCCGCCATTGCCAGGCAAGATATCACGGTCAGCCGTTTCGGTGGCGACGAGTTCATGATCTTCTTCGACCGCGTCGAGGATGAGAGCCATCTGACCAGCCAGCTCGACGAGATTTTCGCCGGCCTGCAAGGGGAAGTCGACGTTGCCGGTCACGGGCTGCGCATCCAGGCCAGCGGCGGCGCGGTACTGTCGCGGGTCAAGGATACCGATGTCGACGCCATGATCGTCAAGGCGGACCTGGCGCTCTACAAGGCCAAGGAGCTCGGCAAGAACAGCTGGCGGCTGTTCGAAGCCTCGATGGATGCCGCTTTCCGTAACCGTCAGCTGATGAAGGCGGATCTGCGCACAGCCGTGGAAAGCAAGAGCCTGCGGGTGGTCTATCAGCCGATCGTGGCGATGAGCACCATGCGCATCGCCAGCTGCGAGGCGCTGTGCCGGTGGGATCATCCCGATCTCGGGCCGATCTCGCCCAGCATCTTCATTCCACTGGCCGAGGAAATGGGCATCATTTCCGAGATCAGCACCTTCGTGCTGCAGGCAGCCTGCGCCGAATGCGCCAAATGGCCCGACCAGACCAGCGTCTCGGTCAATCTCTCCGCCAAGGATTTCCGCAGCCGCGATGTCATCCAGAAGGTTCGCGATGCGTTGGCCGGCACCGGCCTCGCCGCCTCCCGGCTCGAGATCGAGGTCACCGAAACGGCGCTGCTCGACGACAAGTCGCTGACGCGCCAGTATATCGAGGAGCTGAAGCAACTTGGCGTGCGCATCGCGCTCGACGATTTCGGCACCGGCTATTCGAGCCTGAGCTACCTGCACAAGCTGCCGCTCGACAAGATCAAGATCGACCGCTCGTTCCTGATGGACGTTACCCAGAATCCCCGTTCGCTCGAGCTGCTCAAGGGCATCGTCAACCTGTCGCGGCCGCTGGGGCTTTCGGTGACCGTCGAAGGGGTCGAGACCTTCGAGCAGCTCAAGATCCTGGCGCTGCAGGTCAAGCCTGATCTTGTCCAGGGGTTCCTGTTCGGTTCGGCGCTCAGCGCTTCCGGCATCGAGACGATGTCGAACACCGTATGGCCCTTCGCCAAGGATATCAGGACCGCCAAAAAGGCGGTACGTCGCTGATTTGCGGCGTATGGCGCATGGTGCCCAGGCACCGAGAGCCCATCCCTGTTTCCTTCAAGAGGCTCGAGGTTTCCCTGCACGTCGCGGGCCATGCCAAAATTTCCGCCGCTTCCCGTCATGTCCGAGATATGCTCTTTCCCCGTCGCGACGCAGAAAATCAAGAAAAGCACTATTTTAGTCTTATTTTAGCAATCGTTAACCTTAACGACTGGTAAACGGGCTGCTTCCCATTTTCATCTTTTACATCCCAGGACCCTGTCGTAGTGTCGGATCGCGGCGGCAACGTACGGGGATTGAGTTGATGATTGTGCAGTTGAGTTCGCTTCGTCCCGTGACGGGCGAGGACGGCAAGGACGCCGCCGACACCATGTCCAGCTTCGCCCGCAACGTCTCGGCGATGCTTGAGCGGACAGAGTACCGCCGCTGCGACAAGGGCGAAGATCTCGAGGACATCTACCGCCTGCGCTACAAGTCATATCGCTCGAACGATATGGTTCCCGACAACGAAAACCATACCATTCACGATGAGCTCGACGAGGCACCGAATGTCTACCGCTTCGGGGTCTATATCGACCAGGAACTCGTCAGCACGCTGCGTATCCATCACGTCACCTTGGCAACGCCGATGTCGCCTTCCACCAAGGCCTTTGGCGACATCGTCATGCCGATGCTTCGTGACGGGCTGAGCTTCATCTGCCCCAGCCGTTTTGCGTCCGATCCCGAATGGTCGCGCGTCTACCCGCAGATTCCTTACCTGACCCTGCGGCTGGCCGGCATGGCGTGCTTCCATTTCAACGCGCCCTACTGCCTGTCGACCATTCGTGAGGATCACGCCGGCTTCTACAAGCGTATCTACTACTCGGAGAAGATCAGCGAGTCGCGCGCCTATCCGGGCGTTTTCAACAAGGTCGTGCTCTACCGCGCCGACGTCAACGCCATCCGCGAGCGGTCCTTCTCACGGTTCCCGTTCTTCCGCTCGACGCCAATGGAACAGCGCATGCTGTTCGATACGCCGCATGTCGGAGAACTCGCGCCGCTGACCATCCTGCCCACGGCAAAGTACTATCACGAAGCCGCCTGATACGGCAGGATTCACACGATTTTGCAGGGCCGACAGGGAGCCTTTTGGCGACTTCGGCGTTCTGGGTGCGGCCACGAGCAGCGCTCCGGGTCGATTCTGAAGTTTTTGAGGGAACCCTTCATGACCATTTCCACACTTGCGCTCACCCCGCTCATCTCGCTGATCGCCGGCGTGCTGATCCTGGTCATGCCAAGGCTGTTGAACTACATCGTCGCGCTTTATCTGATCGTCGTCGGGTTGCTCGGGCTATTTCCGCATCTAGCCGGCTGAGGCGCCGGCTGCACGCAGGCGTCCGCTTTCGGAGCACCTTTCCGCATCAAGCACCGGATCCAGCGATTGGACTCCGTCGCGCGTCGGCAGCCGGCTTCAACCTTTCTTTGAGGCAGTTGTCGGTTGTTGTGCGGCAATAGCGCCATTGCTCTCGGCCCGGCTTTTCGCTATGTGCCTGAAAGATGTCTTCGAAGGGGTATTCCTATGGCTGATCACTCGCCGACCGGTCCTGTCGAACTGGGCGCGAAGATGGACTATGCCGAGCATGACCGCACCTATGCGGGCTTCCTCGCGCTGGCCAAGTACGGCTCGCTGTTTTGCGGAGCCCTGCTTCTGGCGATGGCCTTCGGCTTCTTCGCGGGCGGCTTCTTCTCGGCGACCATTCTGTTCGTGCTGATTCTGGCTGTCGGCGCCTTTATCCTCCGATAGATTTTTCCGACACCTTGTCCATGGCGCCGCCGCGAGGCCGGCCGGCGTCTTGCGGGAAATAGCTTCCGGCCGAAAGGATCATGCGGTGGGACAGACGGTTTTCATCCCTCGTGAACTCGATGCCAACGAGCCGCGCGTCGCGGCCTCGCCCGATACGGTGAAACGGCTGGCGGCGTTGGGCTTCGACGTCGTCGTCGAGGCCGGTGCCGGTCTGAATTCGCGCATCGTCGATGCCGACTATGCGAGCGCCGGCGCCGCCATAGGCAAGGCTTCCGATGTCGCCAAGGCCGATGTCGTGCTGAAGGTGCGTCGGCCCGGCGATGCCGAACTGAAGAGCTACAAACCCGGTACAGCGGTCATTGCCATCATGGATCCCTATGGCAACGATGCCGCCGTGGCAGCCTTTGCCAAGGCCGGCGTCACCGCTTTCTCGATGGAATTCATGCCGCGCATCACCCGCGCGCAGTCGATGGACGTCTTGTCCTCGCAGGCCAATTTGGCCGGCTATCAGGCGGTGATCGACGGGGCTTCGGAATATGATCGCGCGCTGCCGATGATGATGACGGCTGCCGGCACGGTGCCGGCGGCGAAGGTCTTCATCATGGGCGTCGGCGTTGCCGGCCTGCAGGCGATCGCCACCGCGCGGCGTCTGGGTGCGGTCGTCACCGCCACCGACGTTCGCCCCGCCGCCAAGGAACAGGTCGCCTCGCTCGGCGCCAAGTTCCTCGCGGTCGAGGACGAGGAATTCAAGGCTGCGGAAACGGCCGGCGGCTACGCCAAGGAAATGTCGAAGGAATATCAGGCCAAGCAGGCGGCACTCACATCAGAGCACATCGCCAAGCAGGATATCGTCATCACCACGGCGCTTATTCCCGGCCGGCCGGCGCCAAAGCTGGTGTCGGCGGCGATGGTCGCCTCGATGAAGCCGGGCTCGGTGCTCGTCGATCTGGCGGTCGAGCGCGGCGGCAATGTCGAGGGCGCTGTACCGGGCCAGGTGGTGACAACGGCCAATGGGGTAAAAATCGTCGGCCACCTCAATGTGCCCGGCCGCATCGCGGCGTCAGCCTCGCTGCTTTATGCCAGAAACCTGTTTGCCTTCCTGGAAACGCTGGTCGACAAGACGACCAAGACGCTTGCCATCAACCGCGACGACGATCTGGTCAAGGCGACGATGCTGACCGATGGCGGCAAGGTGGTTCATCCGGCTTTCGTGAAAGCCGATCAGCAGCCGCCAAAGGGCCAATATGTTGAGCCTGCCGCGATCCCGGCCAAGACCATGGTCGCCGACGCTTCGCCCAAGAAAGCCGCGCCCAAGAAGGCGGCCGCCTCCAAGTCGCCCTCGTCGAAGCCGAAAGGGATCGCGTGATGGACCAGACCCTGCAGAAAGCCCTGGACCAGCTCGACCAGGCTTCCGCCGCCGTCCGGCTGGCGGTGCAAAACATGGCGACCGCGCCTGGTGGTGCCGACGCTGCGGGTGATGCTGCGCATGCGCTCTCCGGGGGCGCCATCGATCCCTTCGTCTTCCGCTTCGCCATCTTCGTCCTGGCGATCTTCGTCGGCTACTACGTCGTCTGGTCGGTGACCCCCGCACTGCACACGCCGCTGATGGCCGTCACCAACGCCATCTCCTCGGTCATCGTCGTCGGCGCGCTGCTTGCCGTCGGCATCGCCGCCTCCGGCATTGCCGCGGGCTTCGGCTTCGTCGCGCTGATGCTGGTGTCGGTCAACATCTTCGGCGGCTTCCTCGTCACCCAGCGCATGCTGGCCATGTACAAGAAGAAGGACAAGTAGAGCGCCATGAACGCCAACTTCGCGTCCTTCCTCTATCTCGTCTCCGGCGTTCTGTTCATCATGGCGCTGCGCGGCCTGTCGCATCCGACCACCAGTCGCCAGGGCAATCTCTATGGCATGATCGGCATGGGCATCGCCATCGCCACCACGCTGGCGCTGGCAACCCCGTCAGCGGGCCGCTTCGGCCTCATCGTGCTCGGCCTTGCCATTGGCGGCGGCGTCGGCGCCGTCACCGCGCGGCGCATCGCCATGACCTCGATGCCGCAACTGGTCGCCGCCTTCCACTCGCTGGTCGGCCTCGCCGCCGTCATGGTGGCGGCCGCCGCCATCTATGCGCCGGAAAGTTTTGGCATCGGCACGGATGGTGACATCCACGCCCAGGCGCTGATCGAGATGAGCCTTGGCGTCGCCATCGGCGCCATCACCTTCACCGGCTCGGTCATCGCCTTCCTCAAGCTCGATGGCCGCATGTCGGGCAAGCCGATCATGATCGGCGGACGCCACTTCATCAACGCGGCACTTGCCATCGCGCTCGTCGTGCTGATCGTGCTGCTGGTCACCACGGAATCGAAGCTGGTCTTCTGGCTGATCGTTGCCGCCTCGCTGGTGCTCGGCATCCTGCTGATCATCCCGATCGGTGGCGCCGACATGCCGGTCGTCGTCTCGATGCTCAACTCCTATTCGGGCTGGGCAGCTGCGGCCCTCGGCTTCACGCTCGGCAATCTGGCGCTGATCATCACCGGTGCGCTGGTCGGCTCATCCGGCGCGATCCTGTCCTACATCATGTGCAAGGGCATGAACCGAAGCTTCATCTCCGTCATTCTCGGCGGCTTCGGCGGCGAGACGGCAGCTCAGGCCGACGACGGCATCGAACGCACGGTCAAGCAGGGCTCGGCCGACGACGCCGCCTATCTGATGATGAACGCCCAGAAAGTCATCATCGTGCCGGGCTACGGCATGGCGGTTGCCCAGGCGCAGCACGCGCTGCGCGAAATGGCCGACAAGCTCAAGGCCAATGGCGTCGACGTGAAGTACGCCATTCACCCGGTCGCCGGCCGCATGCCCGGCCACATGAACGTGCTGCTCGCCGAAGCCAATGTGCCCTACGACGAAGTGTTCGAACTCGAGGACATCAACTCCGAGTTCGCGCAGGCCGATGTCGCCTATGTCATCGGTGCCAACGACGTCACCAATCCGTCCGCGCGGGACGACAAGAGCAGCCCTATCTACGGCATGCCGATCCTCGACGTCGACAAGGCCCGCACCTGCCTGTTCGTCAAGCGCTCGCTTGGTTCCGGCTATGCCGGCATCGACAACACGCTGTTCTACAAGGACAGCACCATGATGCTGCTCGGCGACGCCAAGAAGATGACCGAAGAGATCGTCAAGGCGATGGATCACTGATCGGCGATCGGCACTGAGACAAGCCAGGATGCGCCCGGCCTCGTGCCGGGCTTTTTCTTGGCGTGTCGGCTGTTCGGGGCTACGATGACGAATTCCTGTCCCACCGACGGGATTGTCGTCAACGGAGACGTTGGTGCCCGACCCCGTCGCATCGCCGCCCACCGGAAAACCGCCGCGCAAGCCTGGCCAGGCGGTGGTGATCGTGCATGGCATGGGCGAACAGCGGCCGATGGATACGCTGCGCGGCTTTGTCCAGGGTATCTGGAGCCATGACCCCAGCCGCGCGCCGTTTTATGCCCGTGTCGCCGATCCGGCCGACCCCGCCGGCGCGAAGATCAACCAGAGCTGGATCACTCCCGACAGCCGGACCAATTCGTACGAACTTCGCCGCGTCACCACGCCCTACGATGTCGATGGGCGCCGCACCGATTTCTACGAGCTTTACTGGGCCGACATCACGCAGGGCACGACGCGGGGCCGACTTGCCGCCTGGGTGACAAATCTGCTGTGGCGCAAGCCCGCCGACATACCACCCGACGCCCGAAAGCTCTATCTGGTCACGCTTCTGGCCGTCATCATCGTTCTGGTCGCGGCTCTCGCGCTTGCGACGTCGGTTTGGCAGCAGCAAATTTCGTGGACCGTCGGCGCGCTCGTCACCATCCTGGCCTCGTTCGTCATCTGGTCGGTGGACCGTTTTGGCCTTCCCTATTTCGGCGATGTCGCCGCCTATGTGCGCGCTGAAGCTGCAACCGTCGAGAAGCGGGCTCTGATCCGCAGCCGTGGTCTGAAGCTGCTAGAGCGTCTGATGATGGACGATACCTACGATCGCATCGTGCTGGTCTCGCATAGCCTCGGCTCGATGATCGCCTATGACCTGCTGCAGATCTTGTGGGCCGATTTCAGGCCCCGAAGACTGGAGGCCATCCGCGACAAGGCGAAACTGAAGGCGATCCACGCCATCGACAAGGCGACGCTTGTTGCCGACGGCTCGGCATGGCCCGGCAGCCTTGACGATCTTGCCGGGTTCCGGCGCGATCAGTGGGAACTCTATCGCCAACTGCGCACCAAGGAGGACAACCATGGGCCTTGGAAGATCAGCGATTTCGTCACGCTTGGCAGCCCGCTGACCCACAGCGAATTTCTGGTGACGCACAATCTCGCCGAATTCAGACGCGGCATCGCCGAGCGTCTGTTCTCGGCATGTCCGCCGGTCGCCGAGGGAGCGGCGGCCGGTGGCACATTGCTTTATCAGGAAGGGCGCAACCGTTCTTCGGGCAAGCCGCAGCGCGCGGTGCATCATGGCGCGGTGTTTGCTGCGACGCGCTGGACCAATATCTTCGACCGCGGCAACGGTTGGCTGACGGGGGATCCGATCTCCGGGCCGATGGCGGAGAATTTCGGCCCGGGCGTGGAGAACATCCAGGTCGAGCTACGCGGTTGCCTCGGCCGTGTCTTCACCCACACGCTGTACTGGTCCTTTGGGGGGGGGCGGGGGGGGGGGGGGCGCCGCCCAACGGCCCCCGGCCCACAGGGGGGGGGGGGGGGCCCGGTGGGGCGCGGGGGGGGGCAAGGGGGGGGCCG
>NZ_JAMYLI010000026.1:0-105983 GCF_040317955.1 Mesorhizobium sp. M1342
GGCTGCCGCGCCCTAATTCCCGGCCGGCGTACACCCCGGGCACGTCCCGGGGGGCGCGGGGGTGTATCAACGTCCCACCCGGGTGGGGCGCGGGGTGGGCCCCATCGCCCCCCCCCAACCCGATGCTGATCCGTGCGCTGAACCTGGTGTCGCATACGGTGTTCGCGCTCGGGCTTTGGGGTACAGCGCTGCTGATCCGATAAACAGCTCGCTAGAATAAACGGTTCAGATCCCGCCGGCCGTCCACCACACGGACGATTTCAACCCACTCAACAGGGCCATCATCCGTGTCCGGAATCGTTTCGTAGAGCAGTACAAACGGCGCCTCCACCAGCATCCGTACGGAAGACCTGATATCGGGTGCCTAACACCCATGCGCGGATGGTCTGCCAGCTGCAAGGCCCGCGCTTCTAGTTGATCATAATAGCGATCGGCCGCTCGTATGTTTTCGCTGCCTATCATCACGTAGACGTCGATGAGGTCCGCCTTGGCCGCGGGTGACCAGACCAGCCTAACGGTCATTCCGCGAGGCTTCCGCCAGCCTTCGCCGAGCTTCCTTTCGCAACGCGTCGAAATCCACAGGCTCCGGCCTCCCACTTGCCTTGCCTTCATCCCACAGGTGCCTTAGCCGGCGGATATCGTCGTGCCGAAGTTCACGCTTGGCCAGCCAATCCCGCACCGCTTCACGCACAATCTCGCTTGCGGTGGCATACTCGCCCGCCTCGACAGCCTCACGCATCACAGCTGCTTGTTGCGGGGTCACAGCCACGCTCATTTTTTCTACGTTTGCCACGCCCGTTTCCTTATCGCATTTTGCTCTATGGTAGGAAATATTACTCCCTCCGTATTCTGGAGCAACTGCGACGCCACCAAAGGCCTTACGTCCGCTGGACGCTGGTCAAGGCAGCCTGTCGTCGGCCGTCAACCGTTGATAACGCGATGCGCGCCTAGCCGCGCCGCTCCGGAAATTCAATAGCTCTGGGTCGAGCGCCGCACTTTCGCGATTGCCGGTTGTTTGGCCGGCGCAGCAGGCTTTGGCGCGGCTGCAGGCTTGAACGGACCTTTCTTGAACGGTGCCATGCCTTCACGCGCAAGCTCGTCGGCGCGCTCGTTCTCGACATGACCGTCATGGCCCTTGACCCAGTTCCAGGTGACCTTGTGGCGCTTGTTGGCCTCGTCGAGCGCCTGCCAGAGTTCACCGTTCTTCACAGGCTTCTTGTCGGCGGTCTTCCAGCCGTTCTTCTTCCAGCCGTGGATCCACTTGGAAATACCGTCCATGACATACTTGCTGTCGGTGTGAAGGTCGACCGTGCACGGTTCCTTCAGCGCGTTCAGCGCCGAAATGGCGGCCAACAGTTCCATGCGGTTGTTGGTCGTCTCGGCTTCGCCGCCGGAAAGCTCCTTGGTGGTGCCGTTGAAGCGCAGGATCGCGCCCCAGCCGCCGGGGCCGGGATTGCCCGAACAGGCGCCGTCGGTGAAGATCTCAACCTGTTTGCTCATGATACTCATATCAGGCCAATCCATATTCCGAAGACGATTTGATCGCCCGGTGGAACCGCATCCTTCTGATGTATTCGGTCGGATCGCGTTTCATCACCAGCCCGCCATCGGGAACGGTCAACCAGTCGTACAGCCGGGTCAGCATGAAGCGCAACGCCGAACCGCGCGCCAGCATCGGCAGCGCAGCCTTTTCCTGGTCGCTCAGGGGCCGGAGGCTCTGGTAGCCGGCGAGCAGCGCCTTGCCCTTGGTGAGATTGAAGGAAAAATCCTTCTCGAAGCACCAGGCGTTGAGACAGGTGGCGACATCGTAGGCGTAGAGGTCGTCGCAGGCGAAATAGAAATCGATCAGGCCGGACAGTTTTTCGCCGAGGAAGAAAACGTTGTCGGGGAAAAGATCGGCATGGATGATGCCTTGCGGCAGGTCTTTGGGCCAGTTGCGCTCGAAATCGGCAAAGTCGGCATCGACCTCGGCGGCCAGACCCGGCTCGACCTCGTCTGCGCGATCGCGCGCTGCATCCCAGAGCTTGCGCCAGCCGTCGATGGCCAGGGCATTCGGACGCGTCATCGAAAAATCGGCGCCGGCCAGATGCAATTGCGCCAGCGCCTTGCCGACCTCGGCGCAATGCGTTGCTGTGGGCCGCCGCAACGAAAGCCCTTCCAGGAAGGTGATGATGACCGCCGGCCGGCCGGCGAGCGTGCCGATGACGCTGCCGTCATGCGCGGTCACCGGCAGCGGGCAGGACACGCCCTTGTTGGCGAGATGGCCCATTAGCCCCAGGAAAAACGGCAAATCCGCCTTTTCGACGCGCTTCTCATAGAGCGTCAGGATGTAGGAGCCGCTGGAGGTGTGCAGCAGGAAGTTCGAGTTCTCGGTACCTTCGGCGATGCCCTTGTAGGACAGGAGATCGCCGACCGGATAGTGCTTCAGGAATGCGCCGAGTTCGCCTTCCGCAACGTCGGTGTAGACCGCCATGTGGCTTACGCGGCTCCATTGACGAAGGCCATGTCGGCCCGCGTCAGTTCGACATCGCGCAATACCCGCATGACCGGAAAATCCTCCGTTTCCGTGGCCGTGATGGCCAGATCGATCGTGACATCGAAGCGCTGCCGGAACGCGTCGATGATCTCGTCGACGATGATTTCGGGCGCCGACGCGCCGGCCGACAGGCCGAGCGTCGAGATGTTGCCGATGTCATTCCACGGAATCTCGGCGGCGCGCTGCACGAGAAGCGACATGGTGGCGCCTGCACGCTCCGCGACTTCGACAAGTCGTCGCGAATTGGAGGAATTCGGCGCGCCGACGATCAGATAGAGATCGGCGCCCGGCGCGGTGTCCTTGACGGCTTCCTGGCGGTTGGTGGTGGCATAGCAGATCGATTCCGCCGCCGGTGCCTGCAGCGCCGGAAAGCGATCCTGCAAGGCGCGGATGATGCCGGCGGTGTCCTCGACCGACAATGTGGTCTGGGTAACGAAGCCGAGCGCCTGCGGATCGGCGGGCGAGAGCTTTGCGGCATCGGCTTCGGTTTCGATCAGCGTCACCGCTCCGTCCGGCAGCTGGCCCATGGTGCCGATCACCTCGGGATGGCCGGCGTGACCAATCAACAGCACATGACGGCCGAGCCGCTGATGGCGCATCGCTTGCTTGTGGACCTTCGACACCAGCGGGCAGGTGGCATCGAGATAGAAGAGATTGCGCGCCTTCGCATCCGCCGGCACCGATTTCGGCACGCCATGCGCCGAGAACACGACGGGCGACTGCCGATGTTCGGCCGGTATCTCGGAGAGTTCCTCGATGAAGACGGCGCCAAGGCTTTGCAGCCCCTCGACGACGTAGCGGTTGTGCACTATCTCATGGCGGACATAGACCGGCGCGCCATATTTCTTCAGCGCCAGCACGACGATCTGGATGGCACGGTCGACACCGGCGCAGAAACCGCGCGGCTGGCAGAGCCGGATCGTCAGAGGTGGTTTGGTGGTTGTCTGAAGCATTAAATCCGGGCCGGTTGATCAAAGCCGAAATGAGGTGCGCACCCCTGCCCTGTCAAGGGCATCAGCCGCGTTCATTCGTCTTTCGCGGGACGGCGAAGCCGCAGGATGAGCACGGCTGCGAGCGCCGCGGCAAGCCCGTACCAAGTCATCGCATATTGCAGATGGCTGTTCGGGAGGTCGATGATGGTGACGCCGCCAACCGGCAAGCCGCCCGGGTTTGGCGTCTTGTCTGCGTCGATGAAGATCGGCACCAGCGCGGCGCCCGCCGGCAGACCGGCGCTCGCAGCCATCACGTCGCGGTCCTTCCAGTAGAAGATGTTCTTCGCCACGTCGTTGTCGGGCAGCATCATCGACGGCTTCGCCGGCAGCGGGTTGCGGGCCAGCCCGGTCACGGTCACTCTGCCAGTCACCTGTCCCTTGGCGCGCTTGGCGGCGTCCTTCAGATCGTAAGGCACGAAGCCGCGATTGATCAGGACGAAGCGGCCGTCGTCGAGCGCCAGCGGCGTGTAGACATTGAAGCCGGCGTCACCTTCCCAGGTTGCGTAGAAATGGCGTTCGCCTTGATGCAGGAACGTGCCGGTGACGGTAACCGGCGTATAGTCGACATCCCCGGTGGCGGCGAACTCTTTCTCGACCGCAACCAACGGCAAGGGCGCCGAATGGGTACGCTGGTCGATGGTCTGCAGAAGGCCTTCCTTCCAATACAGGCGCTGCACTTGCCAGGTGCCGAGCACCAGCAGGATCAGGAACAGCATAAGGCCAAGGCCGAGCAGCAATGCCGATCGCGGTCGCGAACGACCGTCAGTTTTAACGGAAGCCTCGCTCATTCGCCGCGATCCAGCCGGCCCTCGGCCGCTTTGTTGCGGTATTGCAGCGTCAGCAGCACGCCCTTGATCAGCCGCAGCGTCGTCAAGCACAGCACGATAGCCAACGGAATCCAGACCAGCAGATGCAGCCAGAGCGGCGGGCTGAGCGTGACTTCTACCCAGAGCGCCAGGCCGACGATGATAAAGCCGATGATCAGGATCACGAACACCGCCGGCCCGTCGCCGGCATCAGCGTAGGAATAATCGAGGCCGCAATTGACGCATCGCTTGCCGACGGTGAGGAAGCCGGAGAACAACCGCCCCTCGCCGCAACGCGGGCAGCGGCCATGCAGGCCGGCCGAGATCGGATCGATCGGCGGCCAGATCGCCCTGTCTTCACTCATGGGAGCGTCGTCGCTCATTGCCTACCGCTCGATCTCGATCGGTGTGCCATCGGCCACCATCGCCCAGATTTCGTCCATATCGGAGTCCGTAACCGCAATGCAGCCGTCGGTCCAGTCGACCAATTGAAGCAGCCAGCCCCACCAGCCATAACCGTTTGGCTGGCCGTGGATCATGATCATGCCGCCCGCGTCGACATTGCGCGCCTTGGCGGCCGCCAGATCGTCGGTGTTGGGGTACGAAATATGGATCGATCTGTGCGCGATGCTGTTCGGGTTGCGCCAGTCGAGGACATAGTTCCCCTCGGGCGTGCGTTGATCGCCCTCCTGGTGCTTATGCCCGACAGGATCGCCGCCGAGTGCGATGCCGTAGCTGCGCAGGATCTTGCCGTCGCCGATCAGTTCCAGCCGGCGTTCGGCTTTGTGGACACGCACCAAATCCACCTTCTCGCCGGCAAAGGCCGGGAGTGCCGCGATCATCAATGCGCAAATGGCCCGGAAAATTGTCAGCCGCATTGGCTATCGATCAGCGATCATTGCGCCAAAAAGAAGAAGGCGGCCACGTTGCCGCGGCCGCCTTCTCGAAACGGAAATTCCTCAGGCCAGGATCAGTGGCCCTCGATCACCGCGCCGACCGATCCCCAGACGTAGATCGAGGCGAACAGGAAAAGCCAGACCACGTCGACGAAGTGCCAGTACCAGGCGGCCGCCTCGAAGCCGAAATGCTGCTTGGGGGTGAAATCACCCTTCATCGCCCGGATCAGGCAGACCAACAGGAAGATGGTGCCGATGATGACGTGGAAACCGTGGAAGCCGGTCGCCATGAAAAAGGTGGCGCCATAGATGGAATCCTTGAAGGCGAACGGAGCATGCATGTACTCGTAGGCCTGCACCATGGTGAACAGCATGCCGAGGCCAACAGTCAGCACCAGGCCATTGATCAGGCCTTTGCGATCGCCATGGATGAGCGAATGGTGCGCCCAGGTCACCGTGGTGCCGGACAGCAGCAGGATGACGGTGTTGTAGAGCGGCAAATGGAAAGGATCGAGAACTTCCATGCCCTTCGGCGGCCAGACACCGCCGGTAAACGCGGTGCGGGCATATTGCTGGGCTTCGCTCGGAAACAGGCTGGCATCGAAATAGGCCCAGAACCAGGCAACGAAGAACATCACCTCAGAGGCGATGAACATGATCATGCCGTAGCGCAGATGCAGCGACACGACACGCGTGTGATGGCCCTCATGCGCTTCCTTAATGGTGTCCGACCACCAGGCGAACATGGTGTAGAGGATGATCACGAGGCCGATGAAGAACAGCCATGGATTGGCGATGTTGAAGCCGAAGATCGGGAACGAGCCGCCCTTCAGGTACTCCATCAGGCAGACGCCGCCAAAGGCGGTGACAAGTGCGCCTACCGATCCCAGGAAAGGCCACGGGCTCGGGTCGACGAGATGATAGTCATGCTGTGGTTTTGCGTGCGCGTCTGCCATATCAACCCCCGAGATTTGCTTCGGTATTCGAAATTGTCTTGCTGTTGCCCTCGGCCGGCTCCGAGGAGGCGACCGGCTTGGTCTTCTCGACCGGGAACATCGTGTAGGACAGAGTGATCGTCTTCACGTCCTTGAGCTCCGGCACATTGACGATGTCGGGGTCCACGTAGAACAGCACCGGCATGTCCAGCGTCTCCCCGGGCTTCAGCGTCGTGTCGGTGAAGCAGAAGCACTCGACCTTGTTGAAATAGGGACCTGCCAGTTCAGGCTGCACGTTGAAGGTAGCGCGGCCGGTCACGGGACGATCGAACTTGTTGGTCGCCTGATAGTGCGCCTGCACGGTCTCGCCGATCTTCATCGTCATCGAGCGCTGGACCGGCTGGAACTCCCACGGCACGCCAGCGATGTTGGCATCGAAGCGGACAGTGATCTCGCGGTCGAGCACGCGGCCGGCATACTGCTTCTCGGCACGTTGCGTCGTGCCGCCATAGCCGGTGGCCTGGCAAAACATTTTGTAAAGCGGCACCGCGGCATAGGCCATGCCGATCATGCCGGTGAAAAAGGCGAGGCAGACAGCCGCGACGATGACGTTGCCGTTCTTGCCAGCCGTTTTTTTTGAGGTCTCGACGCTCATCACATCGTGCCCAGATTGTGGCCGAACTTCACGATCGTCGCGATGTAGAAAATGACCACCAGCAGCGCCAGCGCCACACCGATGGCGATAGAACGGCTGCGCTGCGCCTTCTTCTGACGCTCGGTCAACGTGACGGTCTCGAGCTTTTCCTCGATCATGGTCATGCTCCACCCATGGCAAGCGCGCGTTCGACAACGCTGTCGGCCAGATAGGCAGCGAAGATGGCGAAGAGGTAAAGCAGCGAATAGGCGAACAGGGCCTTGGCCGGTTTCATGACGCCGTCATCGTCGGCCATGCCAAGCACTTTCCACGCGTACCAGACAAAACCGACTCCCAGAAGCAGGGCGGCCACGCCATAGAACGGCGTGGTGTAGCCAAGCAGCCACGGCAGCACGCCGACCGGGGCCAGCACCAGCGCATAGGCGAAGATCTGGCGGCGGGTCGAAGCGTGGCCGGCGACGTTGGGCATCATCGGAATGCCGGCCTTGGCATAGTCCTCGGACTTGAACAGCGCCAGCGCCCAGAAATGCGGCGGCGTCCACAGGAAGATGATCAGGAACAGGACAATGCTTTCGAGGCTGACTGTCCCGGTCACCGCGGCCCAGCCGATCACAGGCGGAATGGCGCCGGCGGCGCCGCCGATGACGATGTTCTGCGGCGTCCAGCGCTTCAGCCACATCGTGTAGACGACGGCGTAGAAAAAGATGGTGAAGGCAAGCAGCGTCGCCGCCAGCCAGTTGACCAGTACGCCGAGCGTCATCACCGACAGCACCGACAGCACCAGCCCGAAGGTCAGCGCTTCGTGCGGCTGGATGCGACCGGCCGGGACCGGGCGGGTGGCGGTCCTGGTCATCACGGCATCGATGTCGGCATCGTACCACATGTTGAGCGCGCCGGAGGCACCAGCACCTATTGCAATAGCCAGGATGGCGATCACCGCCAGCAGAGGGTTGATGGTCACGGGTGCGGCGACAAGGCCGACAAAGGCGGTGAACACCACCAGCGACATGACGCGCGGCTTCAGCAGCGCGAAGAAATCGCCCGCCGTCGCTTCCGACATGCGAAAGCCCGCTTCGTCAATCAATGGGTCGTCGACAAGGGCCATGCGTACTTAAGTCCATCATCCGTTGGCCAAAACCGCCGGCGGACCGGCGGTTTCGTATTCGAGCGGGCAGCCGCCTTACTTGATTTTCGGCAGCTGTTCCCACTGGTGGAAGGGCGGCGGCGAAGGCAGCTGCCATTCGAGCGTCGTTGCGCCCTCGCCCCATGGGTTGGCGCCGGCGATCCGCTTCTTCTGGAAGGCCTCGAACACGCCATAGAGGAAGATCAGGACGCCGATGGCCGAGATATACGAGCCGATGGACGACACATAATTCCAGCCGGCAAACGCATCGGGGTAGTCGATGGTGCGGCGCGGCATGCCGGCGAGACCGAGGAAGTGCTGCGGGAAGAAGATCAGGTTCACGCCGACGAAGGTGACCCAGAAGTGGGTGTTGGCGATGACGGGCGAATACATGTAGCCGGTCATCTTCGGGAACCAGTAGTACCAGCCGGCGAAGATGGCGAACACCGCGCCCAGTGACAGCACGTAGTGGAAGTGGGCAATGACGAAATAGGTGTCATGCAGCGAGCGGTCGAGGCCGGCATTGGCCAGCTGGACGCCGGTGACGCCGCCGATGGTGAACAGGAAGATGAAGCCCAGCGCCCACAGCATCGGCGTCTTGAACGAAATCGACCCGCCCCACATCGTCGCGATCCAGGAGAAAATCTTCACGCCTGTCGGCACCGCGATGACCATGGTGGCGAAGACGAAATAGCGCTGCGTGTCGAGCGACAGGCCGGTCGTGTACATGTGGTGCGCCCACACGATGAAGCCGACGGCGCCGATCGCCACCATGGCATAGGCCATGCCGAGATAGCCGAACACCGGCTTCCTCGAGAAGGTCGAGATGACGTGACTGATGATGCCGAAGCCCGGCAGGATCAGGATGTACACTTCAGGGTGACCGAAGAACCAGAACAGGTGCTGGAAGAGGATCGGGTCGCCGCCGCCGTCGGGCGCAAAGAAGGTGGTGCCGAAATTGCGGTCGGTAAGCAGCATGGTGATGCCACCGGCCAGAACCGGCAACGACAGCAGGAGCAGGAAGGCGGTGATCAGCACCGACCAGGCAAACAGCGGCATCTTGTGCAGCGTCATGCCAGGCGCGCGCATGTTGAAGATGGTGGTGATGAAGTTGATGGCGCCGAGGATCGACGACGCACCGGCAATGTGGATCGACAGGATCGCCAGATCCATGGCCGGCCCGGGCTGGCCCGAGGTCGAAAGCGGCGGATAGAGCGTCCAGCCGCCACCGACGCCAAAGGCGCCCGGCGCGCTCGGCACGAACATCGAGGTGAGAAGCAGGATGAAGGCCGGCGGCAACAGCCAGAAGGAGATGTTGTTCATGCGCGGGAACGCCATGTCGGGCGCGCCGATCATGATCGGAACCATCCAGTTGGCGAAACCGCCGATCAGCGCCGGCATGACCATGAAGAAGATCATGATCAGGGCGTGCGCGGTGGCGAAGGCATTGTACATGCTCTTGCCGCCGTCGATCGCGGCGTCACCGTTCATGCCATAGACCATCTGCGCCAGGCCGCTGAAGATTTGGATGCCAGGCTCCTGCAGCTCCATGCGGATGGCGACCGACAAGGCACCGCCGATGATGCCGGCCATGATCGCGAAGATCAGGTAGAGCGTGCCGATGTCCTTGTGATTGGTCGAATAAACCCAGCGGACCCAGCCGTGATAAGGCTTGTGGTCATGCCCGTCGTGAGCTGCAGCGTCTGCCATGTTCCGCTCCGTTCCCTAAATCTTGCTAACCCGCGGCATCAGTTGCCGGCGGCCGCTACCTTGTTCTGGCCGTCGACCTCGGCCATCAGCGTCTTGTTGGCGCCGGGCAGATCGGTCTTGGCTGCCGCCAGCCAGGTCTTGAACTGCGCATCGGAGACGACGCGGATGGCGATCGGCATGAAGGCATGATCCTTGCCGCAGAGCTGCGAGCACTGGCCGTAAAAAATACCTTCCTTCTCCGCCTTGAACCAAGTCTCGTTGGTGCGGCCCGGAATGGCATCGATCTTGATACCGAACGACGGCATGGCAAAGGAGTGGATCACGTCGGTCGCGGTGACGAGCACGCGGGTCATGGTGTTGACCGGCACCACCAGTTCGTTGTCGACGGCCAGCAGGCGCGGATAGACCTTGCGGTCCTCCTTGCCGGCGCCGGCCCGATCACCGTCCTGGAGGATCGCGGAGTTGAAGGAGAGCGTGTTTTCGGTCTGGTACTCGTAGTCCCAGTTCCACTGGTTGCCGGTCGCCTTGACGGTCAGCTTTGCTTCTTCCGGCGGCGTATATTGCGCGGTCAGCAGCTGGAACGAGGGAATGGCGATGAGCAGCAGGATGACGACTGGCCCGATCGTCCAGATCAACTCGATCCACGTGTTGTGGCTGGTCTTGGACGGAACCGGGTTGGCGCTCGCGCGGAATCTGACGATGCAGTAGGCGAGCAGAAGCAGCACCAGGATGGTGATCGGGACGATGAACCACATTGTGTAGTTTCCGAACCACTCGATCTGCCGCATCATGTCGGTCGCCGGCGCCTGGAAGGTTGTCTCCCAGTTCTTGGGCTGGTCGGCATGGGCGGATGCGCCGGCGAAAAACGTGATAGCGGCACAAGCACTTAGAAACTTGGCACTTGCTGGAACCTTGGCGTTTGCCAGGAAATTTCTCATCGCCCTCATCGTCTCCCAGTTCCTCGCTGCGGTACTCACGAGAATAACGAACAATGCCGGGACGGGAATCCCGACAGTTTCAAGCTGGTTCAAACCATACTCTTTTTCCCTCCGCAAGAAAGGAGCGGACGAAACCGTGCGGCATTTTTGCGCGCAAGCCCGGATGTGCCTTTGGCGGCAGCCGCGGCAGCACCGAATCGCCTACAGTGAGCCCGCAGCAGCATTCCCGCGGGCCGCACGTGCCGAACGTCGCAATTCGGGCGAAATTGGCAGGGAAAAGCGCCCTATTGGCTTTTTCGGGGCAGACCTGGTGCGGTCTCGTCCTTTACTTGGCTTTGGCGCGGCTTAAAGTGCCGTGATTCGCAATGGAGCCGTCATGAATTACTGGCTTTCGAGAAACTCTCGGTTTTCGAGAAACTGGGCGAAGGTCATCTTTCTCGCCGCCCTGTCTGGCATCGGCTTGTCCGCGATCGTGTCCGGCACGGCCAACGCCGCGCAGCCGAGCGGCACCGTGCGCTCGACGCATGGCGCATGGTCGATCATCTGCGACACACCGGCCGGCGCCACCTCGGAACAATGCGTGATGATGCAGAACGTCGTCGCCGAGGACCGTCCCGAGATGGGATTGTCGGTCGTGGTGCTGCGCACCGCTGACAACAAGGCGGAGATCCTGCGCGTGCTGGCGCCGCTCGGCGTGCTTTTGCCCAACGGGCTCGGCCTCAATGTCGACGGCAAGGATATCGGCCGCGCCTATTTCGTGCGCTGCTTCCAGGACGGCTGCTATGCCGAGGTCATTCTCGAAAAGCCGCTTCTCGACACGCTGAAGACCGGCACGTCGGCCACCTTCATCGTCTTCCAGACCCCGGAAGAAGGCATCGGCATCCCGGTCGACCTCAAGGGTTTTGCCGACGGCTTCGCCGCGCTCCCCTGACAGCCCGGCGACATCACCGACTTCATCAACCAGAAGTGACATCGGCGGGCTGCTGGCAAACCGCTTTTGTCTTCACAATGCGGCAGAACGATTGTCTCGGCGCACCTTCGCGCCTACATCGTGGCAAAGACCCATTCCTCCTGTGAACGGACGCGCCATGAACAGCCTGATCGGCCAATTCGACATTTCAGACGATCGCATCAAGCAGATCGTCGCTGAGACCATCAACGGCGCCGATGACGGCGAGCTGTTCCTCGAATATAGCGAGAGCGAAGCGCTGATGTTCGACAACGGCCGGCTGAAGACCGCCAACTTCAACACCGACCAGGGTTTTGGCCTGCGTGCGGTTGCCGGCGAAGCCAGCGGCTATGCCCATTCCAGCGACCTCTCCGAAGCTTCGCTGCTGCGCGCGGCCGATGCCGTTTCAACCGTCAAGGGCGGTTATTCCGGGACGCTTGCCGCCGCACCCGCCCGCACCAACCGCCATCTCTATGGCGAAGAGAACCCGATCCCCTCGCCTTCCTTCGAGGCCAAGGCAAAGCTCTTGCAGGAAATCGATGCCTGGCTGCGCGCCGAGGATCCGCGCGTGCGGCAGGTTTCGGCATCGCTCGCCGCATCCTGGCAGCATGTCGAGATCGTGCGCGCTGATGGCCAAATGGTGCGCGACATCCGCCCGCTGGTCCGCATCAACGTCTCCGTCGTGGTCGGCGATGGTGACCGCCAGGAGAGCGGCTCCTACGGCATGGGTGGCCGCAAGGCGTTTGGCGAATTCCTGGTCGAGGACAGCTGGAAGCACGCCGCCAAGGAGGCGCTCAGGCAAGCTCTGGTCAATCTCGAGGCCATACCGGCCCCGGCCGGCACTTTCGACATCGTCTTGTCCAGCGGCTGGCCGGGCGTCATGCTGCACGAGGCCGTCGGCCATGGGCTGGAAGGCGATTTCAACCGCAAGAAGACCTCGGCCTTCGCCGGCCTGCTAGGCCAGCAGGTCGCCGCCAAGGGGGTGACCGTCGTCGACGACGGCACGATGCCCGAGCGGCGCGGCTCGCTGACCGTCGACGACGAAGGCACGCCTTCGGCCCGCAATGTGCTGATCGAAGACGGCAAGCTGGTCGGCTACATGCAGGATCGCCAGAACGCCCGGCTGATGGGCATGAAGGCAACCGGCAACGGCCGTCGCGAAGGCTACGCCCACCAGCCGATGCCGCGCATGACCAACACCTACATGACATCAGGCGACATGGAGCCGGACGAAATCATCGCCTCGGTCAAGAACGGCATTTATGCTGTCTCCTTCGGTGGCGGCCAGGTCGACATCACCTCTGGCAAATTCGTGTTCGGCTGCACCGAGGCCTACATGATCGAGAACGGCAAGGTGACGCAGCCGATCAAGGGCGCGATGCTGATAGGCAACGGCCCGGACGCCATGCACCGCGTGTCGATGATCGGCAACGACATGAAGCTCGACACCGGCATCGGCATGTGCGGCAAGGCCGGACAGGGCGTGCCCGTCGGCGTCGGCCAGCCGCATCTGCGCATGAATCAGATGACGGTCGGCGGCACGCGGGTCTGATGCGATGGCCACTGGAGAAAAATCCGTTGCCTCCAGTCAACCGCCGATCAGCTCACACGGCCTGCTCCGGTCTTTCCCCCAACGCGACCCGAGGATGTGTTCGGGTCGCTGCCCAACAGAGGCAAGTCGAAAACATTGAGAGAAATAGAAACGGGCGTGCTCGCGGAAGCACGGCGTCGCCAAACCAGCGAATGATCTACCGCCTCTTCTTCGGCTTCTCCAGCAGCGCCACTGCCTCGACATGCGGCGACCACAGGAACTGGTCGATCGGGGTGACGCTTTTCAAGGTGTAGCCACCGTCGAGCAGGATGCGCAAATCCCGCGCGAGCGTCACCGGATTGCAGGACACCGCCGCAACGTAGGGAACATCCGAGCGGGCGATCTGCTTCGACTGGTCCTCGGCGCCGGCGCGTGGCGGATCGAACACCAGGCCGTCGAACGCATTCAACTCCTTGAACGTCAGCGGCCGGCGGAACAGGTCGCGGCGTTCGCCCGTCACCCGCTTCAGGCCAGTGGCGAAACGCGATCCACGGTCGAGGGCCGAAAGGGCTGCCGCATCGCCCTCCACCGCATGGACTTCCGACTTCGCGGCCAGGCGCAGAGCAAAACTGCCGCAACCGGCGAAAAGATCCGCCACCTTCTTGGCACGCTTCAGATGCCCGCCGACGATATCGGCCATCGCCTGTTCGGCGGCCTCGGTTGCCTGCAGGAACGCGCCCGGGGGCAAGGCTACAGCGACGCTGCCGAACATGACCACCGGCTTCCTCGGCTCGATGATGATTTCGTCATCGATGGACAGCCTGGCAAAGCCCTGCGCCATGACGAAATTGGCAGCGATGCGGCGCTGATGCTCCCCCAGCTTGCCGGATTCATGAACCGCGACATCGAGACCCGAACCGGTCACGGTGACCGCCAGCCGGAACGATTTGGTGGTTGCGCAGACCAATTCGGCGAGCGCCTTCAACCGATCGAGCGAAGCGACGATCTCCGGCAGCGAGATCGGGCATTCCGATATGGCGATGATCTCTGGCGACAGATGGCGATGGAAGCCGAGCAGCATGCCTGTATCGGTGCGGCGGGCGGCAAGCACGACACGGCGGCGCGTCTGCGGCGCGCAGGCGACCAGGTCACCGATCTCGCAATCGATGCCTTTGCCCTTTAGGATGTGCGCCACCTTTTCGCGTTTCCACTGGCGATAGGCTTCGGCTTCGAAATGCTGGAGCGCGCAACCGCCGCATTCGGTGAAATGGTGGCAGGCGGGATCGATGCGCAGCGGCGATGATTCCAGCACCGCCATCAGCATGGCGCGATCCCTTTCGCGCGCGGCGGTAACCGTTTCACCGGGCAGTGTGAAGGGAATGAACAGATCCCCTGTCTCGGTCTCGGCGACACCGTCGCCCTGAGCGCCAAGTTTCCTGATGCTGAAGCGCGCGCTCATCGGTCCTTGATCCCACCGAGCAGGAATTCGCGATTGCCGTCGCCGCCCTCGATCGGCGACAAATGCAGGCCCAGCGAGCGCCAACCGGGAACGGAGTCCAGCCAATCCTGCAGCAGGCCGGCGACACGAGAGGCGTCGTAGGGATCTTTCAACAGACCACCCTTGCCGATCGCATCACGGCCCGCCTCGAATTGCGGCTTGACCAGAAACATGGCCTTGGCGCCAGCCTTCGCCAGACCAAGCGCCGGCGGCAGCGCCAGTTTCAGCGAGATGAAGCTGACGTCGGACACGATGAAATCCGGAATACGCCCGCTGAGATCGGCAACAGCGAGGTCGCGGGCGTTCAGTCCTTCGATCACCGTCACACGCGGGTCGCCGCCGATATCAGGATGCATCTGGCCATGACCGACATCGACCGCGGTGACATGGGCCACGCCGCGCTCGAGCAACACCTGGGTGAAGCCGCCGGTCGAGGCGCCGATGTCGAGCGCTTCACAGCCGGCAGGGTCGAGGCCGAAATGATCGAGCCCACCGATCAGCTTGAGTGCCGCGCGCGACACATAGCCTTGCGCCGGATCATCGATGGTAACAAGGCATTGCGGCAAAACGCTCTGGCCGGGCTTGCGCGCAATGACGCCGTCGACGGTCACCGTGCCACGCTCGACCGCGTCGCGGGCACGTGAGCGGCTGGCAAACAGCCCGCGCTGGACGAGCAGGTCGTCGAGCCGCTGGCGTGCGCTGGCTGGCAAAGGCGAATTCATCGGCCTTCATGGCGAAAGCCGACGACGATGGCAAGAGCGCCAGATGGAAGCATTTCGTCTCCCGTTCCATCGTCACACCCAGCATCTTGCACCGTGACGATGGTGAGGCGTTCCGTCCCGCCGACCATCCTTATGAATATCCATGCGTTACGCCCGTTGAGACGGATGACCGCCGAAGCATGGGGTCTCGCCGCCTGCGGATAAATACCAAACACCTAGAAAGCCTCATGATTTCTTAACCAATTTTCATCGCATTTGCTTGAGGACTTCAATGTTATGACCGCGACGACCGGAAAACCCGGATGGAGAGGCGGCAACCTTGGAAATGGCCAGCGATATCGTCTACAAGGTTCTTGACCGGATTTCCGGCGCCGGCCTGCTGGCGACCGGACTTCTGTTGCTGACTGCTTTGGTCAGCGCCCTGGTCGCCTACTGGCGCACGGTCGAGAAAAAGAGCTGGAAAGAGTTCTTCGAGTTCGCAGTCCCGCATGAGGTCATCACGCATCCCTCGGCGAAAGCCGACCTTTTGTTCTGGGTGACGCGGAAGGCGCTGATGCCATTCCTCATGCTGCCCGCCGGCGTCGTCTTCGTCAGCGCCGTCGGCTATGCGACGAACTGGTTGCTCTCCACGCTGCTGGCAATCCAGCCGCCCCTGATCAAAGGACCGGCAGGGCCGGTGACGGTGACGATCTTCACCATCACCATGCTGCTTGCCTACGACATTTCGTACTATCTCTATCACGTCGCCCAGCACCGCTACCCGGTGCTCTGGGAACTGCACAAGGTCCACCATTCGGCCGAGGTGATGGTCGGCATCACCAAGGATCGCGTCCACCCGCTCGACGAATTGATGAACCGGGCCTGGGACGGCGTCATTCCCGGCATCTGCTTCGGGATCTGGTCGCTGGTGTCGCTGAACCTCGTCGAGCTGACGGTCTTCGGCGTCAACGTCTACATCATACGCAACATCCTGATGATGGATTTCGTCAGGCACACGCATTTCAAGATCTCGTTTGGACCATTGAACAATCTGATCCTGTGTCCGCACTGGCATCAATTGCACCACAGCACCGACCCGCGCCACTACGACAAGAACTTCGGGCTGCTCTTCTCGTTTTGGGATCGGCTCTTCGGAACGCTATGCGTTCCCAGACCCGACGAGGACTTCAAGTTCGGTTTGATCGAACGCAACGTGCGCGACTACCAGTCGCTCGCAGGCCTCTATGTTCTGCCGCTGAAGCGGATGTGGCGGCAGATCGCCAGACATTTCCGCACCGACAAGCCCGAGCCACAGCAATCGCCGCAAGGGGGCAAGCCATGAACGGACCCGCCGTGTTCCGGATGCCGCGAACGCACCGGATCGAAATTGCGACGTCGTCAGCGCGACTGGCAGAAATCGCGCCCGCCTGGGCAGCGCTCTGGCAACGCGCCGGCGGCCTCGTTTTCCAGCATCCCGACTGGATCTCGGCCTGGTGGCACACCACACCGCATCAGGACCGCCGCGGTCTCAGGATCGGCATGGTCTGGAGCGGCGAGCGCCTCGAGGCCGTCATTGCGCTCGCGACCTTCTGGCGCTCGGGCATCCGTATGCTGGAGTGGGCGGCGAAAGATCACTGCGACTATGGCGATGTCCTGCTTGCTCCCGATGCCGAGCCACAGATCCTGCCGCAACTCTGGCAACATATCCTCGACGATGGCGGCTTCGATCTTGCCTACCTCAATCGTCTGTTGCCCGATGCCCGATTCCGGACCCTGCTCGGTCCCGCCGCCCCAGGCCAAGACAATATCTTGCAGCCAAGCCACCGCAGCGAGGTCAGCTATCGAGTTTCCGGCGCCGGGCAACGCGGCGCACAATGGTTTGAAAGCCAGTCGAAAAAAACCCGGCAAAACTATCGCCGTGGCTACAAATTCATGGAGGAAGGCGGCGCGCTGCGTTTCCGCCTGATGGACGCGCACGAAGCCCGCGAGCCGGTGCTGGAGCGCGTCGCGGCACTGAAGCGGGTATGGCTTGCAAAACACGGCCGCGTTTCGGACCTCTTCGACGAAGGTTCCCCCGCGCTGGCGGCACTCATATCCGTTCTGGCCAAGCTTGGATTGCTGCGCATCTTCGTGCTCGAACGCGAAGACGAGATCATCGCCATATCGATCAATTTCGAGCAGCATGGAACGATGATGGCTTTCGTCACCACCTATGATCCGGCCTTCGAACGGGCCTCGCCAGGCATGGTCTTGATGATGGATTACATCCAGTGGTCGTTTGACCGGGGCTTGACCACGATCGATTTTCTCTGCGGCGGCGAGGATTTCAAGCGCCGCTTTGCGACGCATTCGGTGACCTTGTCGTCGGTGGTGGGTGGACGAAACCTGCGCGGACGCCTAGCCGCCCTGGCAGACCGCGCCCGCCACGCGGCGCAATCCTGGCGCCCCGAGAAACCGGCGCAGCAAGCGGAGTTGGTTGCGGCGGAGTAGCATTGCCAGCGCCTTCTTAGATCACCCGCACAGCGGCAAGCACATTGAAACGATCGGGCAATCCCGATCAAGGCTTGCTGCTCTCCAGCTCAGAATACGCTTCGCGGAACCGGACGCTCGACGGCTGGAGACAACCCATCCTCACGCCCTCCTGAAGCTTGCTCGCGTGCAGGCTCGATGGCAACCGCAGGCGCGGAAACAGGGGCCGGCAGAACCACCAGTTGCGGCACCTGCTTGAATGAAAAGCCGCCGCGGATGTCGCCCATCTTGCCAGCGATGATGCCCATCGCCGCCTTTTCGAGGCTGCGATCATAGCGCGTTTCGGCTGTGGCCGGCGCGACGATGACGGCGCAAAGCGCTGCACCGCACAGAAGCGTTTTCATTGTTGTTGTCTCCCTGCCTGATCACGATCTAGCAGGGCGCCATTGAAAAACGGCCAACAGACACGGTAAGCAAAGCGCCAAACGTCAGCGTAAACAACGCGTTAAGATCGTTGGCCGGCAAACCGATTCAAGTCATTGAGACTTTGATTCAGGCGCGCTGGGCGTGGACTGTGTGCCCGAGTGCCACGAACACGGTGCGCACGATGCCGGCAGCATCGAGCCCGGCATCGGCATACATCTTTTCCGGCTTGGCGTGGTCGGTGAACGCGTCGGGCAGTACCAGCGGGCGCACCTTCAGGCCGCTTTCCAGTAGGCCTTCATGGGCGAGGAACTGCAGCACGTGGCTGGCGAAGCCGCCGACTGCGCCCTCCTCCACCGTCACCAGCACCTCATGCGAGCGGGCCAGCCGCCGGATCAGATCCTCGTCGAGCGGCTTGGCGAAACGGGCGTCGGCGACCGTCGTGGACAGCCCGGCAGCCCCTAGCTCCTCCGCGGCGATCAGGCAATCCTGCAGCCGCGTGCCGAAGGACAGCAATGCAACCTTGGTGCCCTCCTTGACGACGCGGCCCTTGCCGATTTCGAGAACCGAGCCGCGCTCCGGCATGTCGACGCCGACGCCGTTGCCGCGCGGATAGCGGAAGGCGATCGGGCCGTCATCATAGCTTGCCGCGGTGCGCACCATGTGGCGCAGCTCCGCCTCGTCGGCGGCGGCCATGACGACGAAACCCGGCAGTGTCGCCAGGAAGGTGGTGTCGAAGGCGCCGCAATGGGTGGCGCCATCGGCGCCGACGAAGCCGGCCCGGTCAATGGGAAAGCGCACCGGCAATTTCTGGATGGCGACGTCGTGGACGACCTGGTCGTAGGCGCGCTGCAGGAAGGTGGAATAGATGGCCGCGAACGGCTTGTAGCCTTCGGTGGCAAGGCCGGCGGCGAAGGTCACCGCGTGCTGTTCGGCGATGCCGACATCGAAGGTGCGCGACGGGAACGCTTCACCGAACAAATCGAGGCCGGTACCGCTCGGCATGGCTGCGGTGACGGCGACGATACGGTCGTCCTCGCGGCCCTCCTGGACCAGGCTTTCGGCGAACACCTTGGTGTAGGCCGGTGCGTTGGCTGGCGCCTTGGCCTGCGCGCCGGTGATGACGTCGAACTTGTTGACGCCGTGATATTTGTCGGCAGCGGCTTCGGCCGGCGCATAGCCCTTGCCCTTCTGGGTGACGACATGGATGAGCACCGGGCCTTCGCCATTGTCGCGGACGTTTTTCAGGACCGGGATCAGATGCTCCAGATTGTGGCCGTCGATCGGGCCGATGTGATAGAAGCCGAGTTCCTCGAACAGCGTGCCGCCGGTGACGTAGCCGCGTGCATGCTCGACTGCCCTTGTGATCGCACGATCCGCGCGCTTGCCGAGATAGGACGTCAGTTTCTTGCCGAAATCGCGCAGGCCGATATAGGCCTTGCCGGAGGCCAGCCGCGCCAGATAGGCGCTCATCGCGCCGGTCGGCGGCGCGATCGACATGTCGTTGTCGTTGAGAATGACGATCAGCCGTGCATCGAGCGCGCCGGCATTGTTCATCGCCTCATAGGCCATGCCGGCAGACATGGCGCCGTCGCCGATGACGGCAATGACGTTGTTGCGGCCGCCGGAGAGATCGCGGGCGGCGGCCATGCCGAGGCCGGCCGATATCGACGTCGAGGAGTGGGCGGCGCCAAAGGGATCGTACTCGCTCTCGGCGCGGCGGGTGAAGCCGGACAGACCGCTTTCCTGGCGCAGCGTGCGGATACGGTCGCGGCGGCCGGTCAGGATCTTGTGCGGATAGGCCTGGTGGCCGACATCCCAGATCAGCCGGTCGTCGGGGGTGTTGAAGACATAGTGCAGCGCCACTGTCAGCTCGACCACGCCAAGCCCTGCGCCCAGATGACCACCCGTGCGGGACACGGCGTCGACCAGCTCGGCGCGAAGCTCGGACGCCAATTGCGGCAGTTCACTTTCGGCAAGCGTGCGCAGGTCGGCCGGGATGCGGACCTTGTCGAGAAGCGGCGTATGCGGCGTTGCGTTCACGGTGCTCGGGCTTTCGGTTGATGGGCGAATAGGCCGCCGGCCGGCGAAAGTAAATGTGTGTCAGTGACGCGGATCAGGCCCTAGTCTTTTGTCTATGCATTTCGTTCTGCCACTTTTGGGTGACAGGGCATCAGCTTTCCGGCAGCGGAATAAACTCTTCCTCGTCTCCGGGAACGATGTCGAAGCGGCCCGTCTTCCATTCCTCTTTCGCCTGTTCGATGCGCTCCTTGGACGACGAGACGAAATTCCACCAGATGTAACGCTTCGAACCAAGAGAGGCGCCGCCGAACAGCATGAAATGCGCCCCGGTCTGCGACGACACGACGATCTCGTCACCGGGACGGAACACCAGCAGCCGTTCGGCTGGGAATACATCACCCGAAATTGAGACCTCGCCTTCCAGCGTATAGATGGCGCGTTCTTCCGCATCAGCAGGGATTTTCACGCTGGCGCCGGGCGCCAGGCGCAGGTCGGCGTAGAGCGTCTCCGTGTCGGCCCTGACCGGGGACCGCAGTCCCTGGAAATCGCCGATGATGAGGCGCCCGTTGACGCCTTCGGCTTCGATCTCGGGAAGCCGAAGCGCTGCGGTATTCTCGAAAACCGGTGCCACCTCTTCCTTGTCGTCCGGCAGCGCCAGCCATGTCTGCAGGCCGGATACCGACATCGGCGCGCCACGCAGTTCCTCCGGTGTACGCTCCGAATGGACGATGCCGCGGCCGGCGGTCATCAAATTCACGTCGCCGGGCTGAATGACCATTTCGGTGCCGAGTGAGTCGCGGTGCCGGATCTTGCCGTCGAACAGATAGGTGACCGTCGACAGGCCGATATGCGGATGCGGACGGACATCCAGTGCCTGACCGGCGCGCAGGACCGCGGGCCCCATGCGGTCGAAGAAGATGAAAGGCCCCACCAGCCGCCTTTTTGCCGTCGGCAGGGCACGGCGCACCTGAAAACCGCCGATATCCTTGGCGTTGGGTATGACCATCAATTCGATCTGATCGCTGGCGAAGGCATCGCCTGCCTCAGGGTCTTTCCCGGGGAAGAAGCTCATCGACTCTCCTTGTCGGTGGTCGAAGGCCGCCTGGCCGCATCAGGCAAAGCGGATCGCCGCCTTTGCCCGCAGCTTGGCCGCCACCTCTTCGCGATTACGCGGATGCTGGTGGGTTTCCAGGGAATCGAGCAGTTCGCGCGCCGAGGCGGCGATGGCTTCGACGGCATGGTCGAAGGCGTGCTGGTTCTGCTTCGAGGGTCGCGTGGTTCCGCTCAGCTTGCGGACGAACTGAAGAGCCGCGTCGCGCACCTCGTCATTGGTTGCCGGCGGATCAAAATTGAACAGGGTCTTGATGTTTCTGCACATCGCTTCCGTATCTCCTCTTGTCCTTGAGCTGTTTCAATCGGAACGAGTTATATCCTCGATCATGATCATGTCCAAAAACCGGTGAGGCGAGGCCATCGTTCGGACCGAGCCTCAATCCGCGTCGAGTGGCTCCGTTCCAACCGGCTTGCCGTCGCGCGACAGCCTGATCTTCTCGACCTTGTCCTCGGCGGCCTTCAGCAGCCGGTCGCAATGCGCCTTCAGCGCCTCACCACGCTCATAGATCTTGATCGACTGGTCGAGCGGCACGTCGCCACGCTCCAGATCATCGACGATCTTCTCCAGCGCATCGAGTGCCTGCTCGAAGCTCATCGCCTTGACGTCTTCGTTGGTCTCATCGGCCATCATTCATCCTTTCATCAGTCGCCCGACATGGGCGGCGACCGAAAATGCCAATCCCTGCAGATCGTAGCCGCCCTCGAGCAGGCTGACGAGCCGGTTGCCGCTGTGGCGTGCCGCGCGCTGCATCAGCTGGCCGGTCGCCCAGTCGAAATCATCCTCGGTCAGATTGATCTCGGCCAGCGGATCGCGGTGGTGCGCGTCGAACCCCGCCGAAATGATGATCAGGTCGGGCGCGAAATTGTCGAGCGCGGGCAGGACGCGCGACAGGAAGGCATCGCGAAACACTTCGCTGCCGGTCTGCGGCGCCAGCGGTGCGTTGACGATGTTGCCGGCGCCCGTTTCGGTCTTCGCTCCGGTGCCGGGATAAAGCGGCATCTGGTGTGTCGAGCAATAGAGCACCGACGGATCGTCCCAGAAAATATCCTGCGTGCCATTGCCGTGATGCACGTCCCAGTCGACGACGGCAACGCGCTCGACACCGTGTTTCTTCTGCGCATAACGCGCCGCGATCGCCGCCGTGTTGAACAGGCAAAAGCCCATCGCCGTGGTCTTTTCGGCATGATGGCCGGGCGGCCGGGCGGCGACGAAGACGTTGTCGGCGCGGCCCGAAAAGACATCATCGACGGCGGCGTTGGCGGCGCCGATCGCGGTGATCGCCGCTTGCCAGCTCTTCGGGCTGGCAGTGGTGTCGGCATCGATGCGGGCAATCCCCTCGTCGGGGATGGCGGCGCGCACGCGGGCGACGAAATCGGCGGGATGCGCGTAGAGGATGGTGGCCTCGTCGCCTTCCGGCGCCTGAATACGATCGAGCCCGGCAAAGGCTTCGTCGTCGAGCACGCGCTCGATGGCGCGTAAGCGGTCGGGCCGCTCGGGATGTCCGGGCGGCGTGAGATGCTCGAGGAAGATCGGATGGGTGTAGAGACGGGTGGTCATCGTCCTAATCTAGTGACCCGGATCGACAAAGGCCATGCACGGGCGGCCGATGACTGGGGAAAATCGCGACTGCGTCCATTCGCGTCGCCGCAGGCATTGGCCCCGCGGGCGCTTCGGCGTAAGGTCCCTGGTACTGCCTGGTGCCCGCCGCAAGCGGGAGAATCGGGAACACGGTTGAATTCCGTGGCGTGCCCAACGCTGTGAGGGGGACCGCGCCGGTAAATGCCACTGTCGATGACGGGAAGGCACCGGACGCGGGTTGATCCCGAGCCAGAAGACCGGCCTGGCAGGCATTGTCATCCGCGTGGTCAGGCGGATGGCATCAGAGCGACGTGCGTCTACTTGGACGCACAAAGTACGCTCTGTCAGTTTTGAATCTGCAATCGCAAGGGGACAAGCGATGCCGGAACACATGACCGCTGCCATTGACGATGGATTTGACCAGAATGCGCGCGATGCGGTCTACCGCGCCATGTTCACGCGGCGTGACGTGCGCAGCCATTTCCTGCCCACCGCGATCGATGACGACGTGCTGGCACGGCTGCTGCTTGCCGCCCATCACGCGCCATCGGTCGGCTTCATGCAGCCATGGAATTTCATTGTCATTCGCGATGTCAAACGACGGGCGGAGGTGCGCGACCTGTTCCTGGCCGCGCGAGAACAGGAACTGCCGGCGATCGAGGCGGAAAAACAGGCGCTGTACCGCAAGCTCAAGCTGGAAGGCATCTGCGAGAGCGCGCTCAACATCTGCATCACCTGCGACCGGCAGCGCTCGAAGGGTTCGCCGCTGGGACGCTGGCACAATCCGGAGATGGATCTCTACAGCACCGTCTGCGCGGTGCAGAATTTCTGGCTGGCCGCGCGTGCCGAGGGCGTTGGCGTCGGCTGGGTGAGCATCATCGAGGCTGAGGCGCTGAAGCGGCTGTTGGCCATTCCGGACCACGTAACGCCGATCGCCTATCTCTGCGTCGGCCGTGTTTCCGAGTTCGCTCCCAAACCGGACCTTGAAACGCATGGCTGGGGACGGCGGCTGCCGCTGCCGGAGCTGATCATGAGCGAGACCTTTTCCGGGCAAGGCGAGACACAGCTCAAATCCACCGTGGCGCGCCTCAACACCGTTTCTGCCTCACCAGACATCACCCGCCCAGCGGATCAGGGTGTGGCGCCGGCCGTACCCCAGCGCGAACCGCCGAAGGAG
The DNA here is from genome assembly GCF_040317955.1 of Mesorhizobium sp. M1342. NCBI lineage: Bacteria > Pseudomonadati > Pseudomonadota > Alphaproteobacteria > Hyphomicrobiales > Phyllobacteriaceae > Mesorhizobium > Mesorhizobium sp. M1342. Next base: position 24,054 of record NZ_JAMYLI010000026.1, read on the forward strand.
GCCAGCGCCTTGTCCTTGAGCTCTCTGAACTTCGACGACGCCTCGGCCAGCCGGGCGTCCCAGGCGGGATCCGGCACCTGGCCCGCAATGGTCTTGAAATAGACCTGCATCAAGCAGGCGATGGCGAAGGGTTCAATGAACGCCGCCTTGAATGCCCAGGCGAAGACGATGGCGAGCACAAAAGCCCAGCCGGCGAGCTGACCAGGCATCAGGAACAGAATTGCGCCAGCAGGCGCCAGCATCATCAGAAAGATGATGAATGACACGCCCCACATGATGACCGCCAGCCAGACGGCGTTCTTGACCATGACCTTGCCGTTCTGGGCATACAGCACGACGCCTTGGCGCGCCGTCTCGAACGGCGAGGCTGAATTGATGCGGATGTTGTAGCCGAGGATGATCTCGTCCACATAGGTCAGCGACAGGCGGATCACGGTGTTGATGAAGGAGACCAGGCCGCTCAGGCCCGGTATCGGCAGGAAGGCGGCGATACCGCCGAGCAGGCTGGTGATGGCGCGGATGGCACCCTTGACGAGTTGGTCGACGACGAAAAGGGTGTTGGCCTCGGCAAAACGCTGGGTCACGATATCCCTGGCGTAGGCGATCTGGTCCTGACCGCCGGGAATGTCGCGGCCGTCGATCAGATGAACCATGACGGCGATGTGGCCGGCCTTGACGATGTAGAGGATGTATTCGCGGATCCAGTAGACCGCGATCGAGACGATGCCAAACCCGACCACGCCGCCCCACAGGGCAAAGGACATGGGCCCGTCGGGATCGGTGGAGATATGGCCGACGCCATAGCCGACCGAGGCACCGGTGCCGGTCGCCATGATGTAGGCCAGTGTGATGCCGAAATAGACGATCATGCGAAAGACGATGAACGGCCAGGTCCGCATCATGATGGACACCGACCGGCCGATCTCGAAATCCCACATGTGCCCCGAATCTCCGCCTCAGAGATGGTGGAAGAGGATGGGCTCAACCCGGCGATTGTCAATTGCCGGCCCTTGACGCCGAAGGGCAACGAATTCGGGCTGACGGTTTTCTTTCGGAGCCTTTCGCCGGCGCGCGGCTGACGGAGCATCAAACGAAAAACCCGCCTGTGCGGCGGGTCACTGGCGCAAATCAGCACCATGGACGAATATATACCTTAGCTGAGGTCACCGAGTCAAGAAAAAATTCCTATCGGGAACAGCTGCCGGGCACGAAAGCTCCGGTGGGAACTTCAATTCGACTGCGGGTCCGGCTTCTTGAGCAGGCCTTCGAGCAGTTGCTTGAACGCCGTCACCACCTTCTTCGACGTCGCTTCGGGGTCGCTCGAATTGGCGATCCGTTGCGCTGCCTGGCTGCTCGCTCCGTTGATCAATCGCGAGGCCGTCTCGGGGTCGAGGCTGGAGACAACGACCCCCTCCTCCTGCAGCGCGGTCAGATGGTCGGTCATTGAAGCGATGCACGCACTGCAATTCGGCCATTGCGCTGGATCCCCCAGCACGGCCGGGCCATCGCGGAACATGATGCGCTGGATTTCCGGCTCCAGCGCCATCTCGATATAGGTCGAGCATTCGTCGACGAAATGTTGCCAACGGGTCGGCGCTCTCGACGCGACCTCATTGATGCGCGCCGCCATCTCGCCGTCAATCTGGGCTATGACCGCCTGCAACAGCCCCTTCTTGTCGCCGAAATGATGATAGAGCGCACCGCGCGTCAGCCCGGCCGAAGCGGTGAAATCATCCATCGAGGCTTCCGCATAGCCTGTTGTGCCGAAGGCATGACGGGCCGCCGCAATAAGCTTTGCGCGCGTCTCGGCGATCATCTCCTTGCGGGGTTTGTGCATGTGTCCTGGACCTATTCACATACGCTTCGTATGCTAATTGACATACGCGGCGTATGCTCTATCTAATAATCATACGCTCCGTATGTAATTGTCCAATCGTCCTTTGTCGAGGAACCAACCGATGCAAAATCCCTATGCGGAAATCTTTCGTGCCCCCGGCGCCAAGGGCTTTGCGGCCGCCGGCTTCCTAGCGCGCCTGCCGATCGCCATGGCGCCCATCGGCATCGTGGCGATGCTGTCGCAGGCGCGCGGCGAATACTGGCTGGCTGGAGCCGTCTCGGCGACATACGCGCTGGCCAACGCCTTCGTCGCGCCGCAAATATCGAGACTGGTGGACCGCCTGGGCCAGACACGAATCGTCGTGCCCACCACTATCATCGCGGTGCTGGCTTTCGCCGTCCTCATAGCGGCGGCCAACCAGGACTGGCCGGTGTGGACGCTGTTCGTGTCGGCACTCCTGGCCGCCGCCATGCCAAGCATACCTGCGATGGTGCGGGCGCGCTGGACAGAGATTTTCCGAGGACGACCGCAGATGAACACCGCATTCGCCTTCGAGTCCGTGGCCGATGAACTGGTCTATATCGCCGGGGCATCGTTATCGGTCGGCCTGAGTGCCGCCCTATTCCCGGAAGCCGGCGTTCTGGTGAGCACATTATTTCTCGCATTCGGATCAGCGGCCTTCATCCTGCAACGCTCGACCGAGCCCCAGGTGCGGCCGGTCGACCATAACTCAAGCGGCTCGGCGATCCGCCTGCGGCCGGTTCAGATCATCACGCTTGCCCTGATCTTCGTCGGCGCAACCTTCGCGACGACGGAAGTGACCACCGTGGCGATCACCAAGGAGCTTGGCCAACCCGGCGCCGCCAGCCTTGTCATCGGCGTTTATGCGCTGGGATCGTTCGTGCTCGGCATCATCGTCGGCGCGCTCAGCCTGAAGGCGCCGCTGCAACGCCAGCTCGCCATCGCAGTCGCCCTCGTCGCGCTCGGCACGCTGTTGCCGCTCGCCGCCGACACCGTGCCGCTGCTGGCGCTGACCGTGTTCATCAGCGGTGTGGCGATCTCGCCGACCTTCATCACGGCCTTCGGCCTGATCGAGCGGCATGTGCCGGAAGCGATGCTGACCGAAGGCATCACCTGGGTCATGACCGGCATCGGCATCGGCATGGCGCTGGGCTCGTTCGCGGCCGGCGCGGTGGTGGATGCGTTCGGTGCACCGAACGGGTTCTGGGTGTCGGTGGCTTCAGGCACGATCGCGCTGGCCACGGTGCTGCTTGGCCAACGCAGCCTTGCCACGACTGAGTGCGAGATGGACGTATGTGAAGCGGCCGCGATTGCCGCGGAATAATCAGATAGCGCCCGGTTTCGAGCCGGGCGCTAGCTGCCTAGAGGATCTCGGTCTTGGCGATGTGGATGCCAAAACCTTCGAGGCCGACATAGTGGCGTTCGCGCGAGGCGATCAGGTTGATCGAGGAGATGCCGAGATCCTTGAGGATCTGCGCGCCGAGCCCGATCTCGCGCCACTCGTTTTCGCGGCGGCGAGCCTCTTCGTGATCCTCGCGGTCGCCGCTGGCCGGCCGTTTGCGTTCCTGATGCGCAACGCCGACGGAGCCTTCTCTGAGATAGACGATGACGCCGCGCCTGCGCTCACCCATCGCCTTCATGATGGCGTCGAGCCGGTGGCTGGTGCCGAAGACATCGGTCACCACATCCTCGGAATGCAGACGCACCGGGACCTCCTCGCCGTCGCGGATGTCGCCGAAGACTATCGCGACGTGATGCATGGAGTCCCACGGCAGCGTGTAAGTGAAGACCTGTGCCTTGCCGCCGAGCGTGTCGATTTCCGAGCACGCGACGCGTTCGACCAGAGTTTCCTTGCGCTGCCGGTAGGCGATGAGGTCGGCGACCGAAACCTGCTTCAGCCCATGCTCCTCGGCGAAAGCCTGCACCTGAGGGCCGCGCTTGACGGTGCCGTCATCATTGACCAGCTCGGAAATGACGCCGACCGGCGGCAGGCCGGCGAGCTTGCACAGGTCGACCGCGGCTTCGGTATGGCCGGAGCGCATCAGCACGCCGCCTTCGCGCGCAATCAAAGGGAAGATGTGGCCGGGCCGGACGAAATCCGAGCCACCGACATTGCCGTTGGCAAGATTGCGAACGGTCAAAGTGCGATCTTCGGCCGAGATGCCCGTGGTGGTGCCATGCTTGAAATCGACGCTGACGGTGAAAGCCGTGGTGTGGGCGGAATCGTTGTCGGCGACCATCGGCGCAAGGTTAAGCCGCTTGGCTTCTTCGCGCGGCATCGGCGTGCAGACGATGCCGGACGTGTGGCGAACGATGAACGCCATTTTTTCGGGCGTGCAGTGGACGGCGGCGACGATCAGGTCGCCCTCGTTCTCGCGCCCGTCATCATCCATGACGACGACGATCTCGCCGCGTTCGAAAGCACGCAGGGCTTCGACGATTTTTTTCTGGTCGTAAGGCATGGGTACTCGCTTCGCTCGCAGGGGAATAAGGGAGTAGGGCAGTACGGGAGTAGGGAAAAGCAAAAAGATTTGGCCGGCCGGACTAAGAGCGCAACATATTGCCCTATTCCCCTATTCCCCTATTCCCCTCCCCGTCTGTCCCCGATGCCGCAGATAGTGGTCGGCGATCGCACAGGCAACCATTGCTTCGCCGATCGGCACGGCGCGGATGCCGACGCATGGATCGTGGCGGCCCTTGGTCATGATCTCGACGTCCTTGCCGTCCTTGTCGATCGACTTTCGCGGCGTCAGGATCGACGAGGTCGGCTTGACGGCGAAACGGGCGACGATCGCCTGGCCGGTCGAGATGCCGCCAAGGATGCCGCCGGCATTGTTGGACAGGAACACCGGCTTGCCGTCATTGCCGATGCGCATCTCGTCGGCATTCTGTTCACCGGTGATGCGGGCGGCCTCGAAGCCGTTGCCGATCTCGACGCCCTTGACCGCGTTGATCGACATCAAGCCGGAGGCGATGTCCTGATCGAGCTTGGCATAGATCGGCGCGCCGAGGCCTTGCGGAACGCCGTCGGCGACGATTTCGATCACCGCACCGACCGAGGAGCCCGCCTTGCGGATGCCGTCGAGATATCTGGTGAAGACAGGAACGGACGCCGGATCGGGGGTGAAGAACGGATTTTCGGCATCGCCGATGAAATTCCAGTTCCAGTTGGCGCGGTCGATGGATTTTTCGCCCATCGACACCAGCGCGCCGCGCACCACCACGCCGGGCACCACCTTGCGCGCCAACGCACCGGCCGCCACCCTGGCTGCCGTCTCGCGGGCCGAGGAGCGGCCGCCACCACGATAATCGCGCACGCCGTATTTGACGTCATAGGTGTAATCGGCATGGCCCGGCCGGTATTGGCGGGCGATCTCGCCATAATCCTTTGAACGCTGGTCGACATTCTCGATCAGCATCGACACCGGCGTGCCGGTGGTGATCATCGTCTCGCCGTCCTCGTCGAGGATGAAGCCGGACAGCACCTTCACTTCATCCGGTTCGCGACGCTGCGTCACGAAACGTGATTGCCCCGGCCGGCGCCTGTCGAGTTCGGCCTGGATGTCTCGCAGAGTAAAGCGGATGCCGGGCGGACAGCCGTCGACGACGCAGCCGAGCGACGGGCCATGGCTTTCGCCCCAGGTGGTGACGCGGAAAAGGTGGCCGAACGTGTTGTGAGACATGAAATGACCCTGCCCGGCAGCGGAGCCGGCTTGGCGCATGACCCCGAAAATCGGAGCGATTTTCGGAAAGGATTATGCGCAAAATCAACAATGCTACAGCGTCCTTCTCGCGTCCAAGAGGACGCGCGGGGCTGTAGGTTGCCTTCTATTGGCGTTTTTCACAGGGGTCAAACTGTGATCTGGCGGATTTAGTTTTGACACATTCGGTTGGTTTCTGCTCTGCTCCATCCGCCGTTGAACGCCCGCCGCCATGCCGGCGCAATGATAAAGAGGAACGATCATGCGTACCCTGATTGGCGCCATTGCCGCCACGCTGCTGCTTTCCACCGCCGCTTTCGCCGGCCAGACCGAAGGCCTGATCAAAAAGATCGACAAGGACACGGCGACGCTGACGCTGGATGACGGCAAGTCCTACAAGCTGAACGCAGAGACTGATCTCGACGCGCTGAAGCCGGGCATGGACATCGTCATCGCCTACGATGTGACCAATGGCGAAAACATCGTCACCGACATGGAACTGCCGGACAGCTCTGCCAACTAGAGCTTCCAACCTCAATTGAATGCAGTATTTGCGGTTCAGCTTTCGCCGAGCCGTGTGCGAACTGGCCTAAAGCCACTCCAGACTCTTGCCTTCGAGCTTGAGCAGGCGATCCTGCGGTATTTCCAGGTTCGCTGCCTCGTCCTCGGCCAGCCCCAGAACGAAGCGAAACAAGGTGCGCATGACGCCGCCATGGGTCACGCATATCGTCTGGCGTTCGATCTCGTCGAAGCATGGCCTCACCCGTTCGAGCAGCATCTGATAGCTCTCGGCGCCTTCGCCGGGCGGCTGAAAGTTCCACTTGTCCAGAGCCCGCGTCATGCTCGCTCCGGGATAGCGTGTCTCGAGCTCGGGAAAGGTAAATCCCTGCCAGTCGCCGAAATTGACTTCGACGAGGCGCGGATCGGTTCGATAGGCACCCGGATCGAGCTCCATCGCGGCGCGAATACGCTGCATCGTTTCGCGCGTCCGTTTCATCGGACTGGCGAGGAAATCGAATTCCCAGGGGTTTGGGACCAACGCGGCTAGCCGAAGCCCGTTTCCGGTCGCCTGTTCGCGGCCAAGAGGGTTGAGATCGGTGTCGGCCTGCCCCTGAAGCCGGAATTCGGCGTTCCACGCGGTCTGGCCGTGGCGCGCGATATAAACCAGCGGGTACATCAGGTCTTCCGGTGCGGGATCGGGACGGACGACGGTTGGCCGGGCGTTAGTCCTTGACCGTCGAAATATCAGGTGCGTCGACCGCCTTCATGCCGACGACGTGGTAGCCCGAATCGACGTGATGCACTTCACCGGTGACGCCGCGCGACAGATCGGACAGGAAATAGACGCCGGAATCGCCGACTTCCTCCTGCGTGACCGTCTGCTTCAGCGGCGAATTGTACTCGTTCCACTTCAGGATGTAGCGGAAATCGCCGATGCCGGAGGCGGCCAACGTCTTGATCGGACCGGCCGAAATGGCGTTGACGCGGATCTTCTTGGCGCCGAGGTCGACCGCCAAATAGCGCACGCTGGCCTCGAGCGCCGCCTTGGCGACACCCATGACGTTGTAGTGCGGCATCACCTTTTCGGCGCCGTAGTAGGTCAGCGTCAACAGCGAGCCGCCATTGGTCATCAGCGCCTCGGCGCGCTTGGCAATGGTGGTGAAGGAATAGACCGAAATGTCCATGGTGCGCAGGAAATTGTCGCGCGTCGTCTCGACATAGCGGCCGGTCAGCTCGTCCTTGTCGGAGAAGGCAATGGCGTGGACGAGGAAATCAAGCTTGCCCCAATGTTTGGCGACATTGGCGAAAACCTCGTCCAGGCTCGCCGGATCGGTGACGTCGCAATGGCCGGCGACAAAGGCGCCCAGTTCCGCCGCCAGCGGCTCGACGCGCTTCTTGAACGCCTCGCCCTGATAGGTCAGCGCGATCTCGGCGCCATGGTCGACGCACGACTTGGCGATGCCATAGGCAATCGACCTGTTGTTGGCGACGCCAAGAATGAGGCCGCGCTTGCCGGCCATTAGGCCCTGTCCACCCGCCATGTCAGCGCTCTCCGCAAGATTTCAGCTTTGTGGGTTGCCCTATCGCACAGGCACAGAGCCCCTTCAAGCGCTCAAACCGGACAGTTCAGGGACAAAAGCCGCCGATCAGCCTTTTTGGCTGCGCAACAGCGCTTCGAGCGCGCTATCACCGCCTTCCGGCAGCATGATACGCACGTGGGCATAGAGATCGCCGTGACCGCCGGCCTTTTCCGGCAGGCCCCTGCCCTTCAGCCGCAGGACCTTGTCGGAGCTCGACCAGGCAGGAATGTTGACCGCAAGCCTGCCGGTCGGCGTCTCGACCGGCACCTTGGCGCCGAGCACCGCATCCGCCAGCGCCACCGGCAGATCGGCGTGCAGGTCGCGGCCCTCGATGCGGTAGCGTGGATGGCGGCGCAGATGGATCTTGACCAGCGCGTCGCCTGGCTGGCCCGGCCCCTGCTCGCCTTGGCCTTTGAGGCGGATGGTCTGGCCATCCTCGACATAGGCCGGCAGCTTGACCGCCACCTTGCGGCCGTCGGGGAACATCGCCGTCACCTTTTCGGCGGTCGCCGCTTCCTCGATGGTGACGTCGAGCGTCACGTTCAGATCGGCTGCTGTCGCCTGCTGACGGCGATCGCCCGTGCCGGGACCGCGCGCGCCCGAAAAAGTGTCGCCAAAAATCTGGCTGAAGATGTCGCTGTTGCCGTCGAACGGATCGCCACCCGGTCGGCCGGAGCGGAATTCGAACCGCGAACCGCCCGGACCTTGCTGCCGGCGGAACCCGCCGAAGGGATCGCCGCCACCGGCAGCGCCCTCAAAGCCCTGGAATCGCGGCTTTCCGTCGGCGTCGATCTCGCCGCGATCGAAAGCGGCGCGATTCTTTTCGTCGCCGACGATCTCGTAGGCCTGGTTGGCCGCGGCAAAACGGTCCTTCGCCTTGGGATCATTCGGATTCTGGTCCGGATGATGCTTCTTGGCGAGTTTCCGATACGCCGACTTTATGTCCTTGGCCGATGCGTTCCTGGCAACGCCCAGCACCTCATAGGGGTCGCGCATGCTTACTGCCCTGGAGTAGAGTTGAGTCTCTGGTTGCCTCCTATATGCGCTCGCATAGGAAGAAATTCCAGTGCTGGAGCAGCATATCAGACGCGGAAAATCAGAGTGCCTTGAAGTCCTGCATGCGCCAGCCACCGGCGCTGGCCAGGCACAGTTCGCCTTCAAACATGGCAACGCCGTCAAAGCTTTCGCGCGAGGCCTTGAAGCGGCGGCAGGTCTGGCCGTTGTCCTTCAATTCCGCCAGATCGGTGATGGAACCGCGCGAGCCGGTGCCGGCATTGGCCCATGGGACGGCCTGCCCGCCGAGCTGCTCGATATCGGCCGAGGAAACCGCATTGCCGATCGTCGTCTGGTCGGAGTCGCGATCCAAATTGGCCGGCGCGGCCGAGGCCGATGTGCTGCTGGTCAGGATCGAGCGGTCGACTTCGGCTTTTTCCAGGCTGAAGCCGCCGGCGCCACACGCGGCAAGCGGCAAGGCGACCGCCACGATCGCGGCTTTCGCGCTGGCCGAAGCGATAACGCTCCATTGCCTGCTGTCAAAAGCTTGCGCGATACGCGACAATCGGCAGCCTCCCCCTTGCTTCGTAAAGAATCTTGGCTTTGTAAGAATCTTGGCTTCGTGACAATTTGAGAAAAACTATGAGTGACACTGAGTTAACAAGCGGTGACTTTACCGAGGCTGCCGAGCCGTTTCGCCTCTTTGCCGCATGGCTGGACGACGCAACGAAAAGCGAGCCGAACGACCCCAACGGCGTGGCTCTGGCGACCGTCGATGCCGACGGCATGCCGGATGTGCGTATGGTGTTGCTCAAGGGATTCGATGAAGGCGGGTTTGTCTTCTACACGAATTTCGAGAGCGCCAAGGGCCAGGAGATTCTTGGCAGCATGAAGGCGGCGATGTGTTTCCATTGGAAGTCGCTGCGCCGCCAGGTGCGCATTCGCGGACCGGTGGAGATCGTCAGCGACGCCGAAGCCGACGCCTATTACGCGACGCGGCCACGCGGCAGCCGCATCGGCGCCTGGGCCTCGAAACAGTCGCGACCACTGGAAAGCCGCTTTGCGCTGGAAAAGGCGGTGGCAGAATACACGGCACGCTATCCGATCGGCGAGATCCCCCGGCCAAAGCACTGGTCCGGCTTCCGAATCGTGCCGAGCACCATCGAGTTCTGGCACGACAGGCCGTTCCGCCTGCACGACCGGCTCGTCTTCAGCCGCGACGCGAAAGGCGCCTGGGATAAGACGAGGCTTTATCCCTGAAGGAGAGGCTCAGGCCTTCTTTCTGGTCATGAACGCGGTGAGCGCGGCGCGCGCCTCATCGGACTTCAGCCGCTCGCGAAAATGCTCGCTTTCCTCGCCGATGCGGGCGACGAGGTCGTCTCGCGAGCCACGCATCAGGTCGCGCGCGATCTTCAGCGCCTGCGGCGGCTTGGCCGCGATCTGCCCGGCCGCCGCCAGCACGGAGGCCTCAAGCGCTGCTTCCTCGACCACCTCGTAGATCAGGCCGGCGGCCTTCGCCCGTTCAGCCGAAAAGCCTTCGCCGAGGCCGAGCAGCGCGAAGGCACCCTGCTGCCCGAGGATGCGCGGTGCCAGCAGGCTCGATCCCGCCTCAGGCACCAGGCCAAGGTCGACGAAAGGCGTCCTGAACACGGTGCGTGGCGTGGCGAAGGTCAAGTCGCAATGCAGGTTGAGCGTGGTTCCGATGCCGACCGCGATGCCGTCGACGCCGGAGACCAAGGGTTTTTCGACCTTGGCCAGGGCCATCAGGAAATCCCAGACTTCGGTGCCGCCGTCGCCGCCGGTGGCGACGACCATGAAGTCGGCAAGGTCGTTGCCGGAGGAGAAAGCGCCGGGCACGCCGAGGAAGACATGGACGCGGATCGCGGGATCGGCGTCGCCTTCAGCCAGGGCTTTTGACATTTTCGCATACATGGCGCGCGTCAGCGCGTTCTTCTTGTCCGGCCGGTTCATGCGGATAATCTGGATGGCGCCCTGGCGCTCGACGAGGATATGGTCTGTCACGGTGTCTTCCTTGTGAAACGTCAGGCGGAGACGAGCGTCTTGCCGGCAGCGGCGAGGCTTTCGGCGCCATCGATGACGCGCGCCCTCAAGGCGCTGACCTCGCCGAGCAGGTTTTCGGCAAAGAAACGGCAAAGCGCTATGCGGTTGTGATCGGCAAGAGCACCGCGCGCCAGATAGGCGCCGCCGGCGGCAAGCGAGATCAGCCTGAGATAGGGCGTGGCGCCTGCCAGCGCCTCTTCCGACCGGCCATCGGCCGTCAGTTTTTGCAGGAAGCGGGTCGCTTCGCTGAGATCGCCAAGTGCCGCGTCGAGAGCGTCGGCGGTGCGGCCGAAACCCTTCATGTTCGAGGTCCGCACCGCTGCGGCCATATCAGCCAGTTCGGCGATGTAACCATGCACATGGTCGCCACCGCCGAGTGGCAGCTTGCGCATCACCAGATCGATCGCCTGGATGCCGTTGGTGCCCTCGTAGATCGGCGCGATGCGCGCGTCACGATAGAAGGCGGCCGCTCCCGTCTCCTCGATGAAACCCATGCCGCCATGAACCTGGAGGCCGAGTGAGGCAACTTCGACGCCGATATCGGTCGAGAACGCCTTTGCCAGCGGCGTCAGCAGATTGGCGCGGTCGCGCCAGTGTGCCGCCTCGTCACCGGCGGAGACACGGGCCATGTCGATGGCGTGGGCACAGGAATAGCTGATGGCGCGTGCGGTCTGGGTCAGCGCCTTCATGGTCAGCAGGCTACGCTGGACATCGGGGTGATGGACGATAGGCGCCATACCCGTGCCAGTGTAGCTCGAGGCCTTGCCCTGCCGGCGCTCATTGGCATAGGCGATCGCCTTCTGCGTTGCGGCTTCCGCGACCGCCACCCCCTGCATGCCGACACAAAGCCGCGCATTGTTCATCATGGTGAACATGCAGGCTAGCCCCTTGTTCTCCTCGCCGATCAGCCAGCCGACGGCGCCGGGTTCGGCCCCTTCGAAGCCGTCGCCATAGATCATGGTGCAGGTCGGCGAGGCATGGATTCCGAGTTTATGCTCAAGTCCGAAACAGAAGACGTCGTTGCGGCCGCCGAGCGCGCCATCGTCGCCGACCAGGAATTTCGGCACCAGGAACAACGATATGCCGCGCGTGCCGGCCGGCGCATCGGGCAGCCGCGCCAGCACCAGATGGATGATGTTGTCGGTGAAATCGTGCTCGCCATAGGTGATGAAGATTTTTTGGCCGAAGATGCGGTAGCTGCCGTCACCCGCCGGCTCGGCACGGGCGCGCAAGGCGGCGAGGTCCGAACCGGCTTCCGGCTCGGTCAGGTTCATCGTGCCCATCCAGTCGCCGGAGACGAGCTTTTCGAGATATTTGGCCTTGAGGTCGTCGGAGGCGTGTTTGTCCAGCGCCTCGACCGCGCCCATGGTCAGCGTCGGGCCGATGCCGAAGGCCATGGCGGCGGAGTTCCACATTTCGAGCGCGGCCACGCCGAGCATGGTCGGCAGCGCCTGGCCGCCATATTCCGCAGGCCCGGAGAGCGCGTTCCAGCCGCCATCGATCCAGCGGCGATAGAGTTCCTTCCAGCCGGGCGGCGTGGTGACGGCGGCGCCGTTCAGCACCGCACCCTGCCGATCGCCGATCGTGTAGAGCGGTGCGACCTCTTCGGTGGCGAAACGGCCGGCCTCGCCAAGAACGGCATCGACCAGATCCTCGCCGAGATCGCCGAAGGTGCCGGCATCGAGCGCCGACTTCATGCCGGCCACGTGCTTGAGCGTGAAGGCGATATCCTCGACCGGTGCCCTATACATGCCGCTCACTCCTCCTGATGCATCGGCCCGCCCAACCCTAGAGCCGGTGCCGCTGCAAAACCACCCGCCGTATCAGCGGTCTCCCACCTTTCCTCAAAAACGGCAACTAAGGCCCGCGATGCCGGGACTACCAAAACATCGCCGCCCTCGCTAATGGCTCGCCCCTACACGTTTCCCCACAGCGCGTCAGCTCGAGCCGGGCGAATGATCGGCGCCTGCCTGATCTCCCCGCGCTACGTCACACAGCGTCAGCACATGGGATCGAGTCGATAGTCGCGACACGAGATCGCTCCAAGGACAAACACGCGCCCATCGCGCTATTGTTCGGCGTTCGCGATGCCCATGCCCGAATGCTTCCTGACGTCGGGCGTGTGGCTCGATCCGACGGCGCCGTTGGCGGGCCGTGCCGCCGTTTCGTGGCGCGAGATCGGTGGCCATGGCGGAGCATCCGCGCCGTACTTGGAGGCGATGCGCCATGATCTGCATCACTGCCTTTATCAATGAGCCGAACGTCCAAGCCATGCGATGAACACAGCGAGAACATGGCTCGCGATCAGGGGGGACTACTTGTGGGTGATCCAATCCAACAAAACTTCGATCTGCTCGCACCGACATGCATTGAAAGCGCCAGAACCTATAAGACTAGCCCTATTTACGATAGCAATTGCTGGTTTCGATCAATGTTGCTTCGCGCACCGCAAAACCTTAAAGACCGATGCGGCAAGGGCTTGTATCGGTTCCTATGATTCGAAAGGGAGTACGGCTCTTATTCCATGGCGCCGTTATCTCGGCGGATAGGTGAGATCGTGACAAAGTCAAAATGGACTGCAACGCGATCATGAGCCCAAAATCTGGCAATGAAATTCGCTCGATATGCATTGTCCAAACAAAATTCCTGGGTGATGTCACGCTGACATCTGCTTTGGTCCGCAATCTACGCCTCGCCTATCCCGACGCTTCGATAACAATGATATGCGCGCCTGGCCTTAAGCAATTCATTGTCGCGCAACAGATTGCCGACGTGGCGGTTGGCTTTGAAACCGGGGGCAGAGGAAGGACTCCGCTTAAGCGATTGACCGACTATTATGCCCTTATTTCTGCTCTGCGGCGTCAAAAATTCGATCTCAGCATCGATCTTACCGATACAAAAACCTCACGGATCATGCACCGTTTGGCCGGCGCCCCACTTCGGGTTGGCTTCGATCCTCCCGAGCGTCCGTTTAAGTTCTGGGAAATTCAGATGGCAAACGTCCTCGCGCCGCCGTTCGGCCATGGTGGCTCCCATTATCTCTACAGATACCTGTCTCCATTGGGCGCCCTCGGGTTAGCGATTCAAAACCCAACCCCTCGGCTGCAGCCCACCAAGATTGCCCAAGAGGAGTGTGCCAGGCTTCTTTTCGAAAACGCCTTGGCGAAGAAATCATACGTGGCTGTGCATGCGGGCGCGAGGTCCGAGGGGCGTCGTTGGCCGCCGCAACATTTTGCCGCCGTCATTGATGAGATCTACGCCAAAACCGGGCTGCGGTCTCTGATCATCGGTGGGCCTGACGAAAGGCCCGTTGCGCAAAGCATAATTGAAGCGGCAACATCGCCGGTGGCCACTGTCGTCGGAAAGGCCTCGCTTGAAGTCCTTGTCGCGTTGTTGACAGAAGCGGCAATTTTCCTTGGCAATGACAGCGGCCCGATGCACGTTGCAGCCTCTGTTGAAACTCCGGCGGTGGGATTGTTCGGTCTGCAGTCTCCTGATCTATGGGGCCCGTTTGGTATCCCCAACAAAACGCTCCGGCCGCCCATGCCTTGTCCATGTATCGCTCCAGGTGTTTGTAAAGAATACAACCCCGGTGGGGTCTATTGTGTTCAGCGGCTTCAGGTTGCTGAAGTCGCAGAAGCGACACTCGATTTCATTGAGACAAGCGGCTCTCGACCGACCCAAACTACGATGCGCGTAATTACCTAGCATTGATCCGCGACGTCATCGAACTGACGTGCCCCTCGATGCCGTTCGATCACCCACGCGATGCGAGATCGTTTCTTCGGCCGTCTCGTAGCTCACGTCCGTCTCGTCGCCAAGATACTCGTGCAAGCTCGACCTGAACCCATGAACGGTCACGTCGCCGGGCGTCAGATGCAGGATGCCGGTCCTGACAGTGCTTGGCTTCGCGCCTCGCGAGCCGCTAGGAAGATGTACGCCGCATCCCGATACGGAGGCAAGCTGCTCCCGGAGGATGGTCATGGCGCGCACATTTTTTGTAAGCCTCAAATTTGTCACGCGGATTTTGCAATCGGGGCGGCGCGTATTAAGTTCAAGCCATGCCGGATCGACCGGCGCGAGATCAGAACCAGCAACCGGAACCGCCCATGCTTGCCAGACCCGACGCTTACCGCTGCATCGAATGCGGCCTGCCCTATCGAGCGGAGGGGTTCTGCTACGATGGGGGCAGACTGGACCACGGTGCCGCCTACTGGTCGGATCGCGGCATATTGTGCTCGCCGCAATGTTCGCTCGCCCACCACCGCAAACGCGCCGCCGAAGGCACGCTGCGGCAAGAGCCGGCGCCGGACCCGTTTGAATTCTAGCCATTCAGCCGGCGCTGAACGCTCGACCAAAGGTGATCATAATGCCAAACGAACAGACCGGTATTGCCCACACCGAAGCAGCGCAGCCCTCCATTGACGAGGCTGCCGCCATCCGCCTTTCAATCGAGAACCAGATCGCCTTGGTGGCAGCGATTGTGAACCCGCCGGAGCCGAATGAAGCGCTACGCAAAGCCGCGAATGCTTACAAACGGCTTGTCGTTGAATCCCGGTAAATCTCACCCTGATCGTCGATCCACCAAAGGCCACCTCAGCCGTGTCTCCCGCCGAAGCAAATCCTTAACCATGGCGGTTCAGGATTTGCCTTTGATCAACGGGGATTCCCTGTTTTGAAAAGTACGGTGCGCCTTCTTCGCCGCACAGCGCTCCTCGCTCTTGCGGCGACGATGGCGCTTTCGACGGCGGCAACGGCCTCGGATTTTTCCGAGCCGTGGAAGAACGCCGACCGCGCTCTGGTCGTCGATGCCTACGAATACAATTCCATCGACTGGGCCCAGCTCGCCACCGACAAGCGGGTCGTCGGCTTCATCAACAAGGCCTCCGACGGCATGCCGCCGTCCTATTTCTGCCTGGGCAACGACATTGAGGTGAAGCTTTGCAAGGCGCTGTGGAAACGTCATGCGGTGACGCGCGAACTGTTCCAGACGCGCCGGGTGGTCGCCAAGGCACTCGGCCTGAAATGGGGCGCCTATCACCTCGCCCGCCCCGGCAATCCGGTCGAGCAGGCCAACAATTTCCTCGATTTCGCCGAGCCTGCGCCGGACGATCTCATGGCTCTCGACATCGAGGGCAATGATCCCTCGCAATGGATGTCGCTCGACGATGCCGAGGAGTTCGTACGCCATGTGCATCGGCGCATCGGCCGTTTCCCGGTGCTGTACACCAACGGCAAGACCGCCCAGTACATTGCCGACAACAGCTACCGATACCGGCTCCTGTCGCGGCTGCCGCTCTGGTATGCGCGCTACACCAACGACATCGACGTGCATTTCCCGATGGGCAACTGGCAAGGCTACGCACTTTGGCAGTTTTCGGCGCAAGCCAATTGCGGCCGTTTCCGCTGCCCTTACAGGGTTGCCGGCACGCCTAACGACATAGACGTCAATGTCGCGCCGACAGACGCCGCCACGCTGCGCGCGCAATGGCCGTTCGGTGGGCTTATCGACGTGCCGCCGGACTATCTCGCCTCGATACCGCTACCGGTCTCACGCGAGGCCGGCCTCGCCGGCAATGTCACCATCACCTATGCGTCTGTGGCCGCGCCGCCGACTTTCGAGGACATGGTTGCAGCGTTGGGCACACGCTGGTCCCGTTTCCGCGACGGCTTCCGCATGCCAGTCGTGAAGACGGTGCCCCGGAGACCGAGTTTCGGCATTGTCCAATATGTCGCCTGGAAGCGGACCGAGCGGCGTTCGCCCGCACAACTCGACGCTGCCTTTGCCTTGTCCGATCCGCTCAGCACCGCTTCCACCGAACTCGATCGCGGCCAGCGGTGAGCCAACGCGGAACTTCAGGTTCCCTGTTCGCGCGCCACGGCCTGCCAGCCGATATCGCGGCGGCAGAACCCGTCCGGCCAATCGATGCGGTCGAGGGCAGCATAGGCTCGTTTCTGTGCCTCGCCGACCGTGGCGCCTGATGCCGTCACGTTGAGGACGCGGCCGCCATTGGCAACCAGCGCGCCGCCATTGATGGCGGTACCGGCGTGGAAGATCTCGACACCGTCGCTCGCCGCGTCTTCGACGCCGCGGATGACCGAGCCTTTTTCCGGCGTGCCGGGATAGCCTCTCGCCGCCATCACCACGGTGAGTGCCGCCTCGTCGCGCCAGCGCACCGAAGTATGCGCAAGCTGGCCGTCGGTCGCCGCGTTGAGCAGGACCAGCAGATCGTCCTTCAGCCGCATCATCAGCACCTGGCATTCCGGGTCGCCGAAACGGGTGTTGTATTCGATCAGCCTCGGTCCCTTGTCGGTGATCATCAGCCCGGCAAACAGCACGCCGGAGAACGGCGCGCCAAGTTCGGCCATGCCGCGCATGGTCGGCTCGATGATCTCGCGCATGGTGCGCTCGACCAGTTCCGGCGTCATCACCGGTGCCGGCGAATAGGCGCCCATGCCGCCGGTGTTCGGACCGGTGTCGCCGTCGCCGACGCGCTTGTGATCCTGCGCGGTGCCGAAGGGCAGCGCAGTGGTACCGTCGCAGAGGCAGAAGAAGCTCGCCTCCTCGCCGGTCATGAATTCCTCGACCACAACTTCCGCGCCGGCGGCGCCGAAGGAACCATCGAAACAGGCATCGAGTGCTGCCTGTGCTTCACTGAGCGTCATGGCGACGGTGACGCCCTTGCCGGCAGCGAGCCCGTCGGCCTTGATGACGATCGGCGCTCCGGTCTTTTCGACATAGGCCTTGGCCGAGGCCAGATCACTGAAGCGGCCATAGGCGGCAGTCGGGATGTCG
This sequence comes from Mesorhizobium sp. M1342, assembly GCF_040317955.1. Taxonomy (NCBI): domain Bacteria; kingdom Pseudomonadati; phylum Pseudomonadota; class Alphaproteobacteria; order Hyphomicrobiales; family Phyllobacteriaceae; genus Mesorhizobium; species Mesorhizobium sp. M1342. The sequence goes on from NZ_JAMYLI010000026.1 coordinate 41,544, forward strand.
TAGCGGGCACAGAGGTCCTTGGTGAATCCCTTCGAACCTTCCAGCTGTGCGGCAGCCTTGGAGGGACCGAAGACGCGGATATTTTCGGCGCGCAGATCGTCGGCAATGCCGGCGACCAGCGGCCCCTCCGGACCGACCACCACGAGGTCGATTTTTTTCTCCCGGCAGAACGCGGCCACGGCGGCGTGGTCGGCTAAATCCAGCTTCACCAGCTCAGCCTCGCTGCCGATGCCCGGGTTGCCGGGAGCCGCATAGAGCTTTGTCAGCAGCGGTGATGCGGCAATCTTCCAGGCGAGCGCATGTTCGCGGCCGCCGGAGCCGAGAAGAAGAACGTTCATGGCCACCTCTTGATGCTGTCCCTAAAAAAGAACCCGCTATTGCTCTCTGCAGGACGGGTCAAGGCATCAGGGTGTTTAGATCGCGATTGCGCACGGGAACGTTATCCCCCGCCGAAAATGGCGGCGGACACCGCCGCCGATTTTCTGGCGATTCGACTAGGCGGAGAAAACCACCGGAAACCAGTCCTCGCGTAGCCTCTGTCCCGGCTGCATGCCATGGCCACGATAGGGCGGCGAGGTGCGGCCCGGCCGCTCGACATAGCGCGCATCGTCACCGACCCAGCGCAGCGACAGCGCCCGGCGCCGCGCCGCGGTCATATTGCCACGGGCGCCGTGCGCGGTCCTGAAGTCGAACAGGATGGCGTCGCCCGGCTCCATTTCCCATTCGAGCACCTTCATCGACGGATCCTTGTCGGGATCGGGCACCGGCAGATAGTCGCCCTCGCCGGCATAAAAGTTGCTATCGTCGAGCCAGCGCACCGGCAGGATCATCTTGTCCCATTTGTGCGAGCCGGCGATCAGACGCAGCGTCGCTTCCTTCACCGGGTCGATGGGTATCCAGAAGCTCACCGTCTGCCGGCCATCGACGAAATAGTAGGGGATGTCCTGATGCCAGGGCGTCGGCTTCTGCGTGCCGGGCTCCTTGACCAGCACATGATCGTGGAAGAACTGCGCGGTGCGCGACTGCATCACCGCAGCCGCCAGTTCGGCGGCTGGCGAACCCCGCACCAGACTGACGAATTCGGGGATGCGCTCCCAGTTGCAGTAGTCGTCGAAGAAACTGCCGCGGCCGTTGGCGATGTCGGATGCGGTGGCGCTGCGGTTCTGCATGTTGCGTTCGATGCCGGCGGCAATCGTGTCGACCCAGCCCTTGAAGGCGCCGCGAATGCAGACAGCGCCGTCACGCTGATAGTCGGCAATCGTGGACGCGCCGATCATGGTGGCATCGAGGGTGGCAGTCTGGGAAGCCATGGCGTTCTCCTCTTGGAATGAAGCCATTATCGCAATATCAATTCATTCAGTAAAATAATAACTTTCCATCCGACATATAGAGTACTCCTATGAGTGTGACCCTCACGCAGCTGCGCTATCTGGTTGCCGTGGCGCGTCACGGTAGCGTCACCGGCGCGGCAAAGATGCTGAACGTATCTCAGCCGTCGATTTCGGTGGCGATCGACGCGGTCGAAAAGAATTTCGGCCAGAAGCTGTTCGTCCGCCAGCGCGGAAGCGGCGTGTCGCCGACATCGTTCGGCCGCGCCGTCGTGGCCAAGGCAAGGCAGGTTCTCACCGAAACGGACGAACTCGTCGGCCTGGGTTCAAGCAAATCGGCTGTCAGCGGTGAGTTGGTGCTGGGATGCTTCGAGGATCTGGCGCCTTTCTTCGCGCCGGCTTTGATCCGCGCCTTCTCCGAACGCTATCCGGCCGTCAAAATCGTCGTTCGCGACGAGACGTTCGAGACCCTGGGACGACGGCTGGGTGATGCGGCCATCGATCTCGGCCTGACTTATGATCTCAGCCTGCCGACGCATTTCGCCCGCATCCTGCTGCGCGAACTTCGCCCGCACGCGCTGTTGCCGGCAGGCCATGCCCTGGCGGACCGGCCAATGGTCAGTCTTGCCGATCTGGCCGCCTATCCGCTGATCACGACGGACCAGCCGCACAGCTGGCAGCACATGCTCGACCTGTTTCGCAGCCGCGGCCTTTCGCCGGTGGCCGATACGACGACGAGCTCGTTCGAACTGCAGCGCAGCATGGTCGCCAACGGCTTCGGCGTCGCGGTCAGCTATACCCGCCCGCACGGCGACCGCAGCTATGACGGGCTGCCGCTGATCTGCAAGCCGCTATCCGATCCGCTGCCCATGCAGCGGATCCTGCTCACCTATGACACGCATCAGCGTGTGTCGAATGCAGCGCTGGCCTTCGTCGAGATGGCCAGGGACTGGTTCGCCACCCGCGACATCTTTGCCTTGTGAAAGGCTGACGTGCACCACTCTCCCGCTTGCCGCTTGACGGTTTCTGCCGCTGCTGCCACTCCATGGACATGGAAAACATCCAGTCGAAAGCGGCCCAGGGCCGTGTCGCCGATGCTCCGAACGGCCATTGGGTCTACCGCGTGCTGCCGCGCTCGATATGGCCCTATGCGCAGCTTGCCCGATGGGACAGGCCGATCGGCTGGCAGCTGCTGCTGTGGCCGTGCTGGTGGTCGGCGGCCTTGGCGGCAAGCGCCTATCCGCGTCCCGGCGACCCGCTGCTCTCACTGCTGCCGGCACCAGTGTATCTCGTGCTTTTCCTGGTCGGGGCCATCGCCATGCGTGGCGCCGGCTGCACCTACAACGACCTCGTCGACGAGGACATCGACAGCCAGGTGGAGCGCACGCGCTCGCGACCGCTGCCGTCGGGCAAGGCGACCCGCCGGCGGGCATGGCTGTTTCTCGTCCTGCAGGCTCTGGTCGGCCTCGTCGTGCTCATCCAGTTCAACAGCTTCGCCGTCCTGCTCGGCATCTGCTCACTGGCGGTCATCGCCATCTATCCATTCATGAAGCGGATAACCAACTGGCCGCAACTGGTGCTTGGCCTTGCCTTTTCCTGGGGCGCGCTGATGGGATGGGCGGTCGAGTTCGGCGATCTCGATGGGCCTGCCATCATGCTCTATATCGGCTCGATCCTGTGGGTGATCGGCTACGACACGATCTACGCGCATCAGGACAAGGAAGATGACGCCATCGTCGGCGTGCGCTCGACGGCACGCTTGTTCGGCGACAACACCAAGTCGTGGCTGGCAGGGCTTTATGGTGGCGCGCTGATCTGTTTTGCGATCGCCTTCGCGTCGGCGCAGGCGCCGGTGGTGGCGCTGGCCGGGCTGATTGCCGCCGGCGCCCATATGGCGCGGCAGATCGCGGTTCTGGATATCGACAATCCGGACCAATGCCTGCGACTGTTCAGGTCGAACAACCAGGTCGGCTGGCTGATCTTCCTCGGCCTGATCGGCGGCGCTGTGTGGGTGGCGCTGAAGCCGCTGGTTTAGCGGCTTCCCGTCTCAGCATTCCCAGCGGGATCATGCTCAGTCGCGCGAAATAATCTCCTGGCCGTCGATGACCAGCCTGAGACCGAGGGCGCCCGCTCTGCGGCGAGCGAGGAAACGCGGGCGGCGCGTGTTCGAAATCCGCCCCTTGCGCCTATCCTGCGGCGGCAGCGTCTTGATGGCGGCGCCGAGCGATTCTTCCAGGGTGCGGGCAACGCCGTCCGATTCGATCAGCAGCATCGGCAGACGGTAAGCGTCGGCCCAGGCGCGCCAGTCGGCTGCGACATCGTCGAGATCGTCGGCCACAAGCAGCGGCACCGACAGCATCGGGTCGTTGTGCAGGAGTTCCAGGGTCACCGTGACATTGCCGTCCGGGTCTTCCATGGCGCGGGCGGCAACGCCGCGGAACGCATTGGCGGGCAGAACGATGATTGCGGGCAGGCCGCTCATCTCGAGCAGGCGGCGGATCACGGCGCCGCGCTGGTCGATGGTGAAGGTTACATCGCCGTAGTCGTCGCGAGTCGCGTAGCTCACCACTTGCGGCAGGCGGAATGGGTCGAGACGCATGTTGCGTCCCGCCCAGACTGGCTTCAGTCCGGTGTTCATAGAGTGGCCTTCCTGTCTGTCTCCTGAGAGCCGGTGTCCGGTTCTCTCCGGGCCGGTTTTTCCGGCCTCGTTTGTATGGAGACAGTAGCGCGGGCTCCTTACCGCCCCGCTTAAGAAAGTCGGTTAAATTTTGCTGATCTCAGGGATGGTTATCGGAATCCCACCAGCCACAAGATGTCGAAAGGATCAGATAACCTTACCCGGATTCATGATGCCGGCCGGGTCGAAAGCGGCCTTAACCCTTCGCATCAGATCGATCGCCATCGGCGGCGCGGTGGCGATCAGTTCGTCGCGTTTCAACTGGCCGATGCCGTGCTCGGCCGAGATCGAACCGTGCAGGCTGCGCACCACATCGTGCACCGCCTTGTTCATGGGATGATAGAGAGCGAGGAACGCCTCATCGTCGCCGTCGACGGGCCGCGAAATGTTGTAGTGGAGATTGCCGTCGCCCATATGGCCGAAGCAGACGACGCGGGCACCGGCGCTCACCGACGCCACGGCGCCGGCAGCCTCCGCGATGAAACGCGGAATCGATGCAATAGGCACCGAAATGTCGTGCTTGATCGAGGCGCCCTCCGGCTTCTGCGCCTCGGGCAGCAGCTCGCGGAAATTCCAGAAGGCATCGCCCTGCGTGAGACTCGCGGCAATGACGGCGTCGCCGACGAATTCCTGTTCAAGGCCGGCCGAAAGCACGTCCTCGATCAAGGCTCTCGAATCCTCCGATGAACGACCGGACGAAATCTGCATCAGCACGTACCACGGCCAGTCCTCGATCAGCGGCCGCACCACGCCCTGGGCATGCGCCAGCGTGAAATCATAGGGCCGCTTGCCGATCAGTTCGAAAGCGGTGAGTGCTGCCCCGGCACGGTCCATGGCCAGGCTGAACAGCGAAAGTGCTGCCTCGGGCGACGACAGGCCGACGAAGGCGACTTCGCGCCCCTTCGGCTTCGGGAACAGCTTGAGCACGGCGGCGGTGATGACGCCGAGCGTGCCTTCGGCACCGACGAACAGGTTTTTCAGATCGTAGCCGGTGTTGTCCTTCTTCAGCTTGCGCAGGTCGTCGAACACCTCGCCGGTCGGCAGCACCACCTCGACACCGAGACAGAGTTCGCGCGCATTGCCATAGGCAAGCACTCCGGTGCCGCCGGCATTGGAGGAAAGATTGCCGCCGATCTGGCAGGAGCCTTGCGCGGCCAGCGACAGTGGAAACAGCCGGTCGGCGGCGTCGGCCGCCTCCTGCAGCGTCTGCAGGATGACACCGGCCTCGACCGTCACCGTGTTGGACAAGACATCGATTTCACGGATGCGGTTCAGCCGCGACAGCGACAGGACGATTTCGCGCCCGGACCTGTCCGGCACCTGGGCGCCGACCAGGCCGGTGTTACCGCTTTGCGGCACGATCGGCGTGCCTGTCTCGGTCGCCAGCCGCATGATCCGGCTGACTTCGTCGACGCTGCCCGGCCGCAGCACCAACGATGTCGCGCCGTGCCAGAGCCCGCGCCGTTCAACGAGGTAAGGCGCGATATCCTGCTCTTCACGCAGCGCATATTTGTCGCCGACGATCGCCGTGAAGCGATCGATGAGAGCGGGATCGAGTGTCTCTGTGATTTCGGTCATGGGGAAAAACTATGTTGCGGGTTGTGGGATGTCACGAGGGGCGGCGGCACGCGACAGCCGATCGTTGATCGCTTCGCCGAGCCCGTCGAAGGGAACCGGCTCGACGGCGATGGTCCGCGCGCCGCTGCGGTCAAGCTCCTGCATATAAGCGAACAGATTGCTCGCCGCTTCGCGCAGGTCACCGGTTTCGGACAAATTGAGGAAGGCTTCGGCGCGGCGCCAGCCTTGCGCCCTCTGGCTGCCGAAGCCGAGCAAAGCCTCGCCCTCGCCGACCGTGCCGGCATGGAGCCGCATCGCAGCACCTGGCGCATAGTGCGAGGCAAGCATGCCCGGCGCCTCGATACCGGCGATGCCGCCGCGCAACAGCTCCATGCCGATAGCCGCCTCGATCTCCTCGGCGGCGATGCCGCCGGGCCTCAGCAGCCGCAATCCGTTTCCTTCGGCCTTGACGATGGTCGATTCCAGCCCGACCGGGGTCGCGCCGCCATCGACCACCAGCTTTATCCGCGCACCGAGATCGGCGGCTACCGCTTGCGCGGTCGTTGCGCTGATCCTGCCGGATGAATTGGCGCTGGGCGCTGCAAGCGGGCAGCCGAGCCTGGCGATCAGGTCGCCGCCAAAGCCCCTCGGCATGCGCAAGGCAATCGTATCGAGCCCGGCGGTGACCAGCGGATGGATGCCGTTGCCGGGCCGTTGCGGCAGCACCAGCGTCAGCGGACCTGGCCAGAATGCCAGCGCCAGTTTCCTGGACAGCGGATCGAACAGCGCGAGGCGTTCTGCCATCGCCATGTCTGCGACATGAGCGATCAGCGGGTTGAAGCGCGGCCGCCCCTTGGCCTCGAAAATGCGCGCGACACCGATGCCGTTGGTGGCGTCGCCGGCCAGCCCGTAGACGGTTTCCGTCGGGATGGCGACGACATCGCCTTCCATGAGCAGCGCCAGCGCCCGCTCCAGCGCCTCGCCCGAGGCAAGTATTTCAGCCACTCTCGTCACCTCACAGCTGCGGGGTGCGTAGTACGATGGCGGCCGTTGGGCAAGTCGCTGTTGGGTAAACGATTGTTGGGCGAGCAGGAGCATTGGCGATTTATCAATCCCTAAAATGCTATGTTTCCGCGAAAGCCGGCATCAATTCCGGCCTGCTATCGAACAGCTTCTGGGCAAAGGGGAGCGAAATCAGTGTCTGCGCGTATCCTGCTGGGTATCATTCTTGCTGTTGCGGCCGGCGAAGCCCAGGCGTCATCCCTGGTTTTTCCAGGCGCGCCATCCTCCACACCATCGATCGTCAGGATCGGCGCCCTCAACCAGCCTAGAACCGCCGATGCAGTCAATGCCAGCGATGGGCGGTCGGTGGTGGCAAAAGGGGAAGCGCAGCCCGACGTCACCGATGAAAAGGTGGCGGCGATCCCGGACAAGCCCGCGACCGGGCACGACTTCCAGCCAGGCCCGATGGTCATTCGTGGCGGCGTTACCGGTCCCGACTTCCCGGCACCCGCGCCAACCGCTGCACCAGCGACAGGTACTGCGCCGGCCGCTGGCACGGCGCCGGCGGCAGACACCGCGCCGGCAACGGCCACCGCCTCCGCAGCCCCCTCAGGGAACGCCGAGAACCAACCCACCCCGCCGAGCGCTCCGGCGCCGGCAGCAGGGCAGCGCATGCCTCCCAACGGCTACACCAAATAGCCTTGGCTCAAAGGCAGCCGACATCGATGGCGAGACTTGACGGTGGTCTGGCGCCCGGCGCACCATTGTCAGGCAACCCCGTTCTAGGCATTTCTGGCAGACGGGATTTCATCAGGGGTAAAGGGGGGACCATGAGAAAAGCTGGAATCGTAACCGGGGCAGGCCTTCTGCTGGCGTCACTGCTTGGCGTCGTCGCGGCTCACGCCGACGACATGCTGGGATCCTATGTCGCGCGCATTTCCGATCGCGACCATCAGGCGAGTGACGGCTATGCGCTGGACAATGCCGCGCAGATGGTGCGGCAGGACCGCGCCAACTGGCACAAATTCCACCGCCGTGACAGCGACGACGAGGGTGATGGCTGGTTCAGGACCAACGGCCAGCGCGCCGACCTGCAACGCATGCTGGAACGCGGCGGCGCGATGAGTTCCTCGACCAAGCGCGCCATCGTCAATGGCGAACCGCTGATCCAGGTCGATGTCTACGAAAACAGCGTGCGCGTCAGCATTCTCGAGAACTGACCGGGCCGTCGCCCGGGGCGGCTGACAGTCGGCTTCGGGGACGACTGACAGGAAAAGGCGGCGCCTCAGCACCGCCTTGCCATCGATGGAACCGGCGGCTGAAAAAATCAGGCCGCTTTTTCCTTGTCATCGTCTTCTTCGGACTCGTCGCCTTCAGCCTTCACGCTATCCTCGGCGTCGTCTTCGTCTTCGTCCTCGTCGTCTTCATCTTCGTCGTCATCCGAGAGCGTGGCAGTTTCGGTGGACTCTTCGCCATCTTCATCGTCGCCGTCTTCGTCGTCATCAGACAGGTCAGCGGCTTCGACCGCTGCGGCGGCGGCATGATCGAGGATGGTTTCGGAAGCGGATTCAAGCGCCTCGGCGGAAGCCGGGGTTTCTTCTGTCACTTCGATGTCGTGATCGGAATTCATAGAAGCCTCCGTGGGGTTGGGGAACATGTCCCTTTTGCCACGGAGAGATCATCGCCATATGACTGTAAGCCGGCTCGAACGGCCGGCGGCAAAGAATATTTTCTTCGCCTTAACCTGCGATCTTCGAGAAATCCGCGACCTGGCCGGTGGCCGCGCGGATGCGGGCGAGCAGCGCCAGGCGGTTGGCACGCACCGCCTGATCCTCATCGTTTACAAGAACATGCTCAAAGAATGAATCAACCGGTTCGCGCAACACGCTAAGCGCCAGCAAGGCGGCGGAAAAGTCATCGTTTTGAATCGCTTCGCCGGCTTGCTTCTCAGCCTGATTCACCGCCGCAAACAGCGATTTCTCGGCATCCTCGCGCAAGAGTGCCGACTCAACGGTTTCGGCGACCACCGTTTTCTTCTTCTCCTCGGCGGCCAGAATGTTGGCCGCACGCTTGGTGCCGGCGAGCAGGTTCTTGCCATCCTCGGTGTCGAGGAAGGAGCCCAGCGCCTCGACCCGGCGCACGATCTGCAGCAGGTCGTCATTGGACGATTGGCCAATCTCCCCCCTTGTGGGGGAGATGCCCGGCAGGGCAGAGGGGGGTACTTGGCGCTGAGAGGACGGCGGGACAGCGCCCCCCTCTGTCGGCTTCGCCGACATCTCCCCCTCTAGGGGGGAGATCGGGCGCGAACCTGTCGCCAGCACCGCATCGATCAGGTCGTGCCGAGCGCCTTGATCGCGGAGGTAGACCTTTAGGCGATCGTGGAAGAAGGCCAGCAGGTCGCGATCCCCAGACTTTCCGTCGCCGGCGTGCGCCCGTGCACTCACATAGTCGCCACCCAACTTGGCCTGCTCTTCAGCGTGCCGGCGGTCGATCTGGTCTTCAATGATTCTTCGATGTTCAGCTACGATCGAAAGAAGGCTTACCGGCGTCTCGTTATCCAGCACCAGCCTCACCACCCCAAGAGCAGCTCTGCGCAGTGCGTAGGGATCCTTCGACCCGGTCGGCTTTTCATCGATCGCCCAGAAGCCGACCAGCGTATCGAGCTTGTCGGCGAGCGCGACAGCGACCGACACTGGATCGCTCGGTACGCGATCGGACGGGCCCTGCGGCTTGTAGTGTTCCTCCGCTGCAGCGGCGACCGATGCATGCTCGCCCTGAAGCAGCGCATATTTGCGACCCATAGCGCCTTGCAGTTCCGGAAACTCGCCAACGACTTCGGTGGTGAGATCGGCCTTCGCCAGGACGGCAGCGCGCCGCGCCAGTGCCGGATCGGCGCCGATGATCGGCGCCAGTTCCTCGGCAAGCCGCGCAATCCGCTCCACCCGTTCGCCTTGCGTGCCGAGCTTGGCGTGGAAAGTCACGCCGAGATGGTCGAGGCGGGCCATGCGCTGGTCGAGCGGCTTCTTGAGATCAAGCCCGAATTTTTCCGCCGATGCCTCGAGCTCACGCAGGTCAGGCAAATCGCCCTGGTCGGTCGTCCAGAAATAGAGCGCGTCGGACAGGCGGGCGCGCACCACCTTGCCGTTACCGTGGGCGATCTCCTTGCCGCCGTCCTTCGCCTCGATATTGGCGGTTAGGATGAAGCGGTTGGAAAGTTGGCTGATCTCCCCCCTTGAGGGGGAAATGGCCGGCAGGCCAGAGGGGCGCGCCTCACGCCGAGAGGACGGCGGGACAGCGCCCCCCTCTGTCGGCTTCGCCGACATCTCCCCCTCCAGGGAGGAGATCGGGCGCGATGTCACAAAGCACTTCTGGTTGGCGCGGATGGTCAGTCGGATCACCTCGGCCGGAATGGCGAGGAATGCCTCCTCGAACTCGCCCATCAGCACGACCGGCCATTCGACCAGCCCGGACACTTCCTCCAGCAGCCCTTCGTCCTCAACCAGATCAAGCCCGTTGGCGAAGGCGAGATTGCGGGCGTCGGCAAGGATGATCTCCTTGCGCCGATCAGCATCGAGCACGACCTTGGCCGCTTCCAGCTTGGAAACATAGTCGTCGAAGCGGCGTACCGTGATGGCGTCAGGCGCATGAAAACGGTGGCCATAGGTGATGTTGCCGGAGCGGATACCGTCGATCTCGAAATCGACCACGACAGGCTCCTCTGTTTCCGGGCCGAAGGTGCACAGGATCGATTGCAGCGGCCGTACCCAGCGCAGTGAACCGGGCTTGGCCGAGGCCGGCCCCCAGCGCATCGATTTCGGCCACGGAAAATTGCGGATGATGCCCGGCACCAGTTCGGCGATGATCTCCTCCGCCGCCCTGCCCGGCTTCGAAATGTGGGCGACATAAAAATCGCCTTTCTTCGGATCGGAATGGACATGCGCCTCGGCGATCGAGGAAAGTCCGGCCTTGCGCAGGAAACCCTGGACCGCCTGTTCAGGCGCCGATGTCGAAGGCCCCTTGATCTCTTCGCTTATATCCTTCGAGCGCGCGGTCAGGCCCCTGATGTCGAGGGTCTGCCGCCGCGGCGTCCAGTACTCGCGCGCCGCCTCATAGGTCAGTCCCGCCTCGACCAAACCGTCGGTCAGCATCTTCCTGAGATCACCCGCCGCCTTGCGCTGCATGCGCGCAGGGATTTCCTCGGAGCGAAGTTCTAGAAGCAGGTCAGGCATCGGGGTCAGCTCATGCGGGAGAGTGGTCCGGGCGGGGCATAGCAACTCGGCTGGCTGCTGTCACCCTTTACACAAATTTTGACCGCCCTGTCGGGACGAGACCACGCCACCCGTCCTTGGATCAAAGATTTCCATGAACCGAACGCAGCGCTGAAGCGACCCACGCTCAGGCAGGGAACATTTGGCTCAACGATCATGAAAACGGCATCCAGACTTCTGCAGATCCTCGCACTCGGCGCCTGCTTCACGGCGCAGGCTCACGGCGCCTTCTCGATGCCGGGCGTGCGGCAGGCATTGCGCACCATCGACGGTGCCGGCGGTCAGGCCGTACCGCCGATCAACGGTTCCCTCGAGATGATGAAGCGGGCCTGAAGCTCAGGCCGCCAAGCCACCCGCCTGCGTCTTCAGAAACGCTTCGCCGCAAGCCTTGGCCAGATTGCGCACCCGCAGGATATAGCTCTGCCGCTCAGTGACCGAAATCACGCCGCGTGCGTCGAGCAGGTTGAAGACATGGCTGGCCTTGATGCACTGATCGTAGGCCGGGAAAACCATGCGGTGCATCGGCAGATTGTCGTTGGACGCCGGCGCGCCGGCGTCGAGCAGCGCCTTGCACTCGGCCTCGGCATCCTCGAAGTGGCGCAAAAGCATCGCCGTGTCGGCGTATTCGAAATTGTGGCGCGAATATTCCTGCTCGGCCTGCAGGAAGACATCGCCATAGGTGACCTTGTCGGTGCCTTCGCGGCCGTTGAAATTGAGGTCGTAGACATTGTCGACGCCCTGCACATACATGGCCAGCCGCTCCAACCCGTAGGTCAGCTCGCCGGCCACCGGCGCGCATTCGATGCCGCAGACCTGCTGGAAGTAGGTGAACTGCGAGACTTCCATGCCGTCGCACCAGCATTCCCAGCCGAGACCCCAGGCGCCCAGCGTCGGACTTTCCCAATCGTCCTCGACGAAGCGGATGTCGTGCAGCAGCGGATCGACGCCGATCGCCGCCAGCGAGCCGAGATAGAGTTCCTGCAAATTGGGCGGGTTCGGCTTCAGGATCACCTGGTACTGGTAATAATGCTGCAGCCGGTTCGGGTTCTCGCCATAGCGGCCATCCTTGGGACGACGCGAGGGTTGGACATAGGCAGCGTTCCAGCGTTTTGGGCCGAGCGCGCGCAGCGTTGTTGCCGGATGAAAGGTGCCTGCACCGACTTCCATGTCGTAGGGCTGCAGGATAACGCAGCCATAGGCTGCCCAATAGTTGTGCAAGGCCAGGATCAGCCCCTGGAACGAGCGGCTGGGATGCATATGGGCGGGGATTTCAATTGTCACGGGTGGCCTCGACAGCACAGGCTAGCTTGCCGGCACGTCCTAGAGACCCGGCAGCAAAGCGTCAAGCAAAGCACGCCGATGCGGTCGCGCCGACATTATGGACAATGTTGAAAGCTTTGCAGAGGCTGGCCCATTGCCCATCTCTCGGGCCTGCGCTCTGTTCGCCTGTGCAGCAACGACAACAGGTTTCAGCCATGCCCAGCCCGATCGTCATCCGCCCTGTCGCGCGACAGGATTTCGAGCAATGGCTGCCGCTGTGGGATGGCTACAATGCATTTTATGGCCGCTCGGGCGAAACGGCCCTGCCGGGTGAGATTACCCAGATGACATGGTCTCGTTTCTTCGATGCCTATGAGCCGGTCCACGCGCTGGTGGCCGAAGGCGAGGGACAGCTTCTCGGCCTCGTGCACTATCTCTTCCATCGCAGCACCACGGCGATCGCACCGAATTGCTATCTGCAGGACCTTTTCACCACGCAGGCATCGCGTGGCAAAGGCATCGGACGGGCGCTGATCGAGGGCGTCTACGAGCGCGCCCAGGCGGCCGGCTCGGGCCGCGTGTACTGGCTGACGCATGAGACCAATCACACGGCGATGAAGCTTTACGACAAGGTCGCCGAACACTCCGGCTTCGTCGTCTATCGCAAGCTCTTCTGAGGCAGCCAGCCTAATACGGTTCAAACGAAAACGGGACTCCGAAAGAGCCCCGCTTGCGTTGAATTCAAATGGCTGACTTCATCCCTTCGGGGCGGGCACCGGCTCCGGCTTGACCTTCGGAGTTTCCTGCGCCGTGTTGGACTCGATCGGCGGCAGGCCCTTCATCAGTTTCTGCTGCAAGTTGGCCAGCACATCGGGATCCGGCTTCAGGTCGCGAGCCTGGTTCCACTGGAAGGTGGCTTCCAGCTTGCGGCCGACGCGCCAGTAGGCATCGCCGAGGTGATCGTTGAGAACCGGATCTTCCGGCTTCAGCGACACGGCGCGTTCCATTTCACGCACCGCGTCATCGAACCTGCCAAGGCGGAAATAAGCCCATCCCAGCGAGTCAACGATGTAACCGTCGCTCGGCCTGAGGTCGACGGCCTTTTGAATCATCGCCAGGCCTTCCTTGAGGTTCATGTTCATGTCGACCCAGGAATAACCGAGATAGTTCAGCACCTGCGGCTGGTCGGGGAACAGTTCCAGCGCCTTGCGGAAGTTCGGCTCGGCCTTGGGCCATTCCTTCAGGCGCTCATAGGCGATGCCGCGCTGGTAGAAGATGTTCCAGTTGGCCGCGGTCGGCGCCTTCAGCACCTCGACGGCCTTATCGTAGAGAGTGGCGGCCGAACGGAAATCGTCCTTCGAGGAATAGACTCCACCGAGCGCCAGATAGGCGCGCATGTCATTGGGATGGGCGTCGACCAAGGCTTTCAGATGGGTGATCGCTTCTTCGTGACGGTCGAGGTCGGCAAGATTGAGGCCGAGTTGCAGGTCCGAAAGCTCCTTCAGCGGCGAAGCGGCGGGAATCCGGCGATAGAGCGCGATGGCACCTTCGCCGTCCTTCAATTGCTCGGACACGGCGGCGAGTTGCACAAGGGCAGCGTCGCTATCTGGCTTCAAAGCAAGCGCATATTGCAGATAGAGGCGGACGAAGGGCTCGCCGCCGCCACGGTTGAGCGCGGTGGCGAGGTCGAGCAGGATTTCGGAGGCGCCATCGGATGGACCGGCAACCAGCGGCGCAATCTTGTCGCCTTTTGCAATTCGGTCGCGCAAGGCGACGATTTCCAGCTTGCCCGGCGAGAACGCCTCGGCCTGGTCGAGCACCGACAGCGCCTTGGTCTTGTCGCCCTTGCGGACCAGGAACGAGGCGTAGGCCTGGGCATTGCGCATCCAGGTTTCGGGAGCGGCACCGCCGGCGGCGGTATCCTGCATGGTCGCGGCATAGATCGCCTCGGCCTTTTCGGGCATGCCGGATGCATCAGCGATCAGGGCGCGGTGGAACGACTTGAACAGGCCGAACCAATCCGGCCCCTGCAGCTTGTCGATGGACGCCATCGCATCGGCAGGCTCGCCGGCGCCTTGCTGCGCCCAGCCGGACATCACCCCGGAGATCAACCGGTCGAGATCGGATTCCAGCGACAGCTTGAGCCAGTACTGCGCCTTGGTGAAATCCTTCTTGTGGAAGGAATCGACGGCGAGCGCCAACCGCGAGAAACGCTCGACGTCAGGCACTTCCTTGAGCTTGTCGGCATAGACCAGGGACTCGTCGAAGCGCCCTTGCGCGATCAGCGACAGCATCAGGCTCTGCTGCAGGCCGGTGTCGCTCGGGTCAAAGGCCAATGCTTGCTTGTAGTAGGCGATGGCGCTGTCGAGGTCGTTATCGCCTTCGGCGATCCGGGCTGCCAGATAGGCGCCCGAAAACGACGTGATCTTGACCGGTTCGCTGGTCTGCTTGGCATAGGCCGGCAAAGCCGAGATCGCCATGCCTGTCACAATTGCCAGCCTTGTCAGCCAGCGCGCACATCCTTGCCGCATCGTATCCCTTTCAGCCAGGCGCCATCTCCGCGTCAGCGGGATCGGCGTAGACTCGATCTTTCCAGGCAAAGCATGGCCTTTTTGGGGTCGCGCTTCAATCCGCCTCGAATTCACAATCCGGGCACCCGATTAACAAACCATGGCGACAGGGGGCAGTTTTCCGATTTGAATTTCGGCCATGGCCCTGCGCAGCGCCGAATATAATCACAGCTTCGACCCTTGAGCTCGGCTTCGACCGCTAAGGCTCGGGGCCAATATCAGCCCTCGGCTGGCGAGGCGGACCGCTGCACCAGCGTGTCGCTATATCCACCGGCCGCTATCGTGCTGCACAGTTCGTTCCATTCGCAGCCGCCGCAAGCCTTGCGTACAAGGCCAGCCGAAAACGCCTGCCGCATCCGGGCTAAGGTCCCCGTGTCGAGATCGAGGTGGGTGCCGACACGGATTGGCCGCGCCAGCAATTCCTCTACATCCAGCGCGGCGAGCCGGTCCCGCTCGACGACACTCTCGTTGAGACAATGCGGTTCCGGTTCGTCGAGCAAGGGAGCGCAGACATCGTCGGGGCCGGAAACGAGGAGAATCTCCTCGCCCCGGCTCAGGCGCTCCGCGACGCGATCATAATTGGCGATGAAGGCGGGGCTGTATCCCTTGCCCACATAGGTGAGCAGGCAAAGGAGGTGATGGGCGCGCAGCCTGATCGTCACGGATTGGCCGGCTTCGCCTTGCCGCCGGGAAGGGCCATGAGGGTCGCGGCACCCAGCGCTGACTTGAGCAAGCCGCCAACGATGAACGGCAGGAGGCCGAAGGTAACGGCCTGTTCGGCTCCAATCATGACGGCAAGCCATGCTGTGCCCAGCACAAGGCAGGCAAGGTTCCCAAGCAGCATGGCGACGAAGGCAAGCATCACCCTTTTGCCGTTCCAGCCGCGTTCGGCCAGCCAGCCGACCAGTGCGCCGACAAGCGGGAAGGCGAAGAGATAGCCACCCGTCGGCCCGACGAAATGCGCCGCACCCGCTGCCCCTCCGGACAGAACCGGAAAGCCGACCGCACCCTCGACCAGCCAGGCGGCGATGGTGAGCGCGCCAAGCCGCCAGCCATAGAGGGCGCCGATTAGGGTCACCGCAAAGGTCTGCATGTTTACCGGGACCGGCACCATCGGCACCTCGATATAGGACGCCAGCGCCAGGAACAGCGTGCCAAGCACGACGGCTCCAACCTGCCAGGCAAGAGAACGATCCTGGAGCCGGAGCGGACTGAACGACGGCTTGCCGGGTGAGAATGCGACGTCTGTCATTGGGGTTCCTTCGATCGATTGCAAATTATAGATAATTTCTGTTTTCGATCTATTATCGAATCCACACTTCCCTGGGGATTGCAAGCCCTGGCTTTGGCGGAGGCCGTCTAACCCACGATGGCAAAAGCTTCGCGCGTCGTCCCGGAGGCCGTCCTGACCGGCTTGCGGCCAATCCATTGGACGTGCCGCCCCAGTGTGACGGCCGCGGATTCGGTGTTTCCCTGCCGCAAGGCGGAGAGGATCGCGCGATGGTCCTGATCGGTGCGCGTCTCCCACTCCGACCGCCATGCCGCGAACAGGAAACGGGCGCTTGCTGCGTGCAGGTCGTCGATGGTCGCGAGCAGGCGCGGCATGCCGCATGGCGACAGGATCAAGCGGTGGAAGGCGCGGTTGGCCTCTTCCCACGACCTGACATCGCGGGACTTGTCGCCGGCCTTGGTCGCCTCCTCGGCGAGATCGAGAATGGCCGATGTCAGGTGCGGCGCGGCGTGGCGCAGCGCCAACACTTCGAGTGCCGCCCGCATTTCGGCGACTTCCTTGACCTCTCCCAGATCGAAAGACGCCACGCGCACGCCACGACGCGGTTCACTGATGGCCAGGCCTTGCGCCTCGAGGCGGCGGAAGGCCTCGCGCACGGGAACATGACTGGTTTGGAATTCCTCGGCGATATGGTCCTGCCGAAGCCTGGCCCCCGGCTCGATTGCGCCCGAGATGATGCGGTCCGCCAGCACCTTGCTAATGCGCACCGCGATGGTGTCGTCCGTGCCCTTTGCCATGTTTTATAGATAATTTGCGGCGGGGCGGCTTGTCGAGACGATCACACGCAAAATCGCGAATGCTCCCCCGGAGAGACTCAAGGCTGCAAGACGAAACCGTCGAGCGCCGGCATCGCCACGGTGATCAGGTCATGCAGCCGCTTCTTCGGCACCCCGTCGCGCGCCTGCACAGAGAGGCCAAACAACAGTGTGGTGTAGTAGTCGCCAAGCGCTTCCGGATCAGTATTCGGCTTGAGGTCGCCGTCGCGAACACCCTTTTTCAAGCGCTCCACAATCAACGCATTGCGCGCCAGTCGGCGCTCGGCCAGCCAGTGCAGCACGTTATCGTTTTCCGTGGCGCAGTTGGTGGCGGCCGAGACGACCATGCAGCCTTTCGGCAAGTCCGGCCTTGTGTAGATATCGATCGCATCGCGCAGCAACCGCTCGACAAACCGCCTTGCGGTCGGCTCCTCGGCAAGCGCGCTGGTGGCGAAGCTTCCTTCGCTGGTTTCGTAGAGAACAACGGCTTCGCGAAACAGATCCTCCTTCGAGCCAAAGGCGGCATAGATGCGCGCCGATGCTAGGCCAAGCATGGAGACGAGGTCGGCCATCGAGGTGCCCTCGTAGCCGCGCATCCAGAAGGCATCACGCGCTTTCTGCAGAGCCTGGGCTCTGTCGAACTCCCTTGGCCGTCCCGCCATTGCAGCCTCCATTTCTTTATCGATCCACAAATAATCCGCTTGACTCCGGATTGCAAATTCAATTCTTTGTCGATCGATAAAGAACCAAAAGGAGATTGGCATGAGTTCATTCGATCAAGGGCTGCCGTTCGGCGCCATGGCGACACAGGGAGAGGTTGGCGCGAAGCGCGGCGCTACGCTGGCATTGCTCGCCTTCGCCCAGCTTATCATCGCTCTCGACATCAACATCGTCTTCGTGGCGCTGCCCGAAATCGGGGCTGGACTGGGCTTTTCCGGCCAGACCTTGCAATGGGTGGTGAGCGCCTACACCGTGTTTACCGGCGGTTTTCTGCTGTTCGGCGGCCGAGCCGCCGACCTTATCGGTCAGCGCCGCATTTTCATCTTCGCTCTCTGGCTCTATGCGCTTTCGTCGCTGGTCGGCGGCCTCGCCTGGTCGCCGGAAATCATCATCGCTGCCCGCGCTGTACAAGGCATCGGCGGCGCTTTCCTGTTCCCGGCGACGCTCTCGCTGATCAACCGCCTGTTTGCCGAAGGACCGGAACGCAACAGGGCGCTGGCGGTGTGGGGCGGTGCCGGCGCGAGCGGCCTCACCCTTGGCTCACTGGCCGGTGGATTCCTGACAGGCGCCTTCGGCTGGTCGTCGGTCTTCTACGTCAATGTGCTGCTGGCTGGCATAGCCATCATCGCCGCATTTGCCATCATTCCACGCGATCCCAAGCGGCACCAGCGCCGCAACTTCGATCTGCCTGGCGCGCTGACCGTCACTGCGGGCGCCACGCTGCTGGTCTTCACGCTGGTCCAGGGACCTGAATATGGCTGGGGTTCGCCAGCGATCATCGCCAGCGCCGCGCTGGCAGCGATCTTCATCATCGCCTTCGCGCTGATAGAGGCAAGGAGCGCCGACCCTCTGATGCCGCTGCGGCTGTTCCGCAATCGCAGCCTCGTCGCCGGCATGACGATCACCTTCCTGTTCATGGGAACGTTCGGGGCCCTGCCCTATTTCCTCACCGTCCTGTTGCAGACCGTGCATGGCTTTACCGCGCTGGAAACCGGCCTCGCCTTCCTGGTGCCGTCGATCGCCATCGCCGCCGGCACGCAGCTCGGTGAACGCCTGGCAACGCGCTTTTCAACCCGCTCGACCCTGGTCGGCGGCATGGTCATAGGGGCGGCCGGCACGGCGCTGATGGTCCTTGGAGCATCAGCCAACAGCTTCTATCTGGCTCTCGTTCCAGGGCTGATCATCTCCGGTGTCGGACAGGGCATCGTCTGGACCGCCATGTGGATCGCGGCCGCGTCGGGCGTGGCTCACGACGAACAGGGCGTCGCCTCGGGGATGGCCTGCACGACGCTCAACATCGGCAACGCGATCGGCATGGCGACGTTGATCGCGATCGCCAACAGCCATGTCGGCGGATTGAGCGGCGATGCACTGAAGGCCGCGATAGCCGACGGCATACAGATCGCCTTCTGGCTGGCGGCGGCGGGCATCGTTGTCAGCCTGCTTGCCGCAATCGCTTTGCCGGGAAAGGCGAAGTAGCCGGCAACCGGGTGACGCCGCTCAGTTCACCCGGCTGATGCAGAAATCGATGACGTCGATCAGCGCCGATTTCTGCGGCGTCGCTTCCAGCGGCGCCAGCGCGTCGCGGGCGATCTCGCCGAAATGGCGGGCGCGTCCGATCGTGTCGGCAATGGCGCCATGGCGAGTCATCAGGCCGATCGCCTTTTCCAGACCGGCGTCATCGGTGACATTGTCCTCGATGGCACGCTTCCAGAAAGTGCGCTCGGCCTTCGTGCCCCGCCGATAGGCGAGAATGACCGGCAAGGTCACCTTGCCTTCGCGGAAATCGTCGCCGACATTCTTGCCGAGATCCTTGCTGGTGCCGCCATAGTCCAGCGCGTCATCGATCAGCTGGAAGGCAAGGCCGAGATTCATGCCGTAGGAGCGCAGCGCCGCACGATCGTTGCGGGTCGCCTGGGCAATGACGGGGCCGACCTCGGCAGCAGCCGAAAACAGTGCGGCGGTCTTGGCCTTGATGACGGCGAAATGCTCGTCCTCGGTGGTTTCGAGGTTCTTGGCGGCGGCAAGCTGCATAACCTCGCCCTCGGCGATGATGGAGGCAGCACTCGACAGGATATCGAGCGCTTCGAGCGAGCCGACATCGACCATCATGCGGAAAGCCTGGCCGAGCAGGAAGTCGCCGACCAGCACGCTTGCCTGGTTGCCCCAGATCATGCGGGCGGTCTTCTTGCCGCGCCGCATGCCGCTCTCGTCGACGACATCGTCGTGGAGAAGCGTCGCCGTGTGCATGAATTCGACGGAGGTGGCGAGCTTGACGTGGCCCTCGCCGGCATAGCCGAACATCTGCGCGGCGGCCAGCGTCAGCATCGGCCGCAGCCGTTTGCCGCCGGACGAGATCAAATGGTTGGCGACCTCCGGGATCATCTCGACGTCGGAGCCGGCCTTGGACAGGATCAATTCATTGACGCGCCCCATATCCGCCACTGTCAGATCGATCAGATCCTTGATGGAGGCGGGCTCCCGCTTCCCGTTTTCGATGTTGAGAACGACACCCACAACAATCACTCCCGTCTTGGTATAGAGCGTGCGACGGCACCCTTAGTCCCTGCATGGACTCTAGGGCGGCGGACATGGCCACGGCAAGTGGCGAATTGGCGCGGCGTCGATGACGGAATGTCAACGACCCGAGAGGGAACGGGGACCCGAGAGGGAACGGGGCTCTGCCTCGGAATCCCCTCCCCGTTTACATCAATAGCGCAAACTGCGAGTTTCATACGATGATAGAACTTGTCCGCACCAACGATGCCGTGATCATCTCCTTTGTTGAATCGCTGATGCGCGACGCCGGCATCGCCTGCTTTGTCGCCGATCAGAATATGAGCATTCTAGAAGGGTCGATCGGCCTTTTGCAGAAACGCGTCATGGTCGATGCCGACCAGGCCGACGCGGCACGGCGCATCCTCAGGGATGCCGGCATCGCCAACGAAATCCGCGGAAAATAATGTCCGCCGCGCCCGCCGCCCTTGTCCCGGACACGCCGGCCCATACGGTCGACGCTTTCCATCGCGGCCGATTCTGGCTCGTGCAGCCCAAACATGGCGGTCATCGCGCCGGCATGGATGCGATGATGCTGGCGGCCTCCGTGCCATCGACCTTTAGCGGGCGCCTGGCCGATTTCGGCGCCGGAGCCGGAGCTGCCGGACTGGCGGTGCTGTCACGCTGCCCGGCGGCAGAGGCGGTGCTTGTCGAACGCGCGCCGGAAATGGCGGCCTTCGCGGCGGCGACGCTTGCCCATCCCGGCAATGCCCATCTCAGCGATCGCGCATCCGTGCTGGTCGCCGATGTCACCGTATCGGGCCGGGCGCGGGCGGCCGCCGGCCTCGCCGACAACGACTTCGACTTCGTCATCATGAACCCTCCCTTCAACGCTCCCCGGGACCGCGCCTCCCCCGATCGCCTCAGAAAAGAGGCCCATGTCATGGAGGACGGGGTGTTCGAGAGCTGGATCCGCAGTGCGGCGGCGGTGGTCAGGCCGCGCGGCGGGCTCGCCGTAATCGCCCGGCCCGAACAGCTCGGCG
The DNA here is from genome assembly GCF_040317955.1 of Mesorhizobium sp. M1342. NCBI lineage: Bacteria > Pseudomonadati > Pseudomonadota > Alphaproteobacteria > Hyphomicrobiales > Phyllobacteriaceae > Mesorhizobium > Mesorhizobium sp. M1342. The sequence goes on from NZ_JAMYLI010000026.1 coordinate 62,511, forward strand.
CCATTCTCGATGCGATCGCCGGCCGCTTCGGCGATGCCGAGATGCTCGCCGTCCACCCTCGTCCCGATGCGGCGGCGATCCGCATCGTCGTGCGGGCAGCGCTCGGGACACGGGGAAAGCTTGCCATCCGCCCGCCCCTGATGCTGCACGCGCAATCAGGCAACGGCCCCGACGAGCGCAGCGAAATGATCACCAACGGCCTCGCCTCGCTGTTCGGAGATTGAGCTATTCTGCCCGGCCACATTGCCGTTGGCCGGGAAATCCCTACATGCCTGCAACCTATCGACCGGAGACCGCGCCCTCGTGAAACGACTCATCAACCGCCTGTTGCCGAAATCCTGGCGCTCCACCGTCGTCACCATTCCGGTCATCCGGCTGCACGGCACCATCATGGCAGGCGGTGGCCAGTTTCGGCCGAGCCTGTCGCTGGCTTCCACCGCCGGCCTCATCGAGAAGGCGTTTTCCTACGACGCGCCGGCGGTCGCCATCTCGATCAATTCGCCGGGCGGCTCGCCGGTGCAGTCTAGGCTGATCTTCAAGCGCATCCGTGACCTGGCCACGGAAAAGAACAAAAAGGTACTGGTCTTCGTCGAGGATGTCGCGGCGTCGGGCGGCTACATGATCGCGGTCGCCGGTGACGAGATCTTTGCCGACCCGTCCTCCATCGTCGGGTCGATCGGCGTCGTCTCGGCTTCGTTTGGCTTCCCGGAACTGATGAAGAAGATCGGCATCGAGCGACGTGTCCACACCGCTGGCCAGAACAAGGCGGTGCTCGATCCGTTCAAGCCCGAGAAAAAGGAAGATGTCGAGCGGCTGAAGGCGCTGCAGCTCGAGGTGCACGCAACCTTCATCGACCTCGTCAAGGAGCGGCGCGGCACGAAACTGAAGGACGATCCGGACCTGTTCACCGGCCTGTTCTGGACCGGCATCAAGGGCCTCGAACTCGGGCTGGTCGATGCGCTCGGCGACATGCGCACTGTGCTCAAGACCCGTTTCGGGGCGAAAACCCAACTCAGGCTGATCACGACACCGCGCGGTTTCCTTAGCCGCTTCGGCCTGTTCGGCTCAAGCAAGGGCTTTTCAGCGCCCGATATCGCAGCCGCTGCCGCCAGCGGCGTGATCGATGCGGCGGAAGAGCGCGCATTGTGGTCTCGCTTCGGGCTTTGAAAACCCGGCAAAACCGTCTAGCATGAGAGCTTGAGTTTCATGCATGTCGTGTTCCCAAAAGCGGGTCGACATGCATCAACCGACCCGACCGGCCGCCTTCGCCGGCCCAGCGTGGGAGGAGTTTTGGCATGCCGCAGATCATTTTCTTCGCCGTCGTTGGCGTTGCCGCCTATTTCGGCTACCGCACATTCATTAGGGAAGCCGAGCGCGTGACCGCCAAGGTGCGGCGCACAGAAAAGCAAACGGCCAACGGCGCGATCGGCACTTTGGTCAGGGATCCGAAGACCGGCGAATACCGGCTGGCCAAGGACTGAGCATCATCCCGCAGACGATTGTGGACACCGACATCGGGTCGCGTAGCTGGCACGCACACGCCAAAATCAATCTTGCGCTGCATGTCACCGGCAGGCGCCCTGACGGCTATCATCTGATCGAGAGCCTGGCGGTGTTCACACGGTTTGGCGACAGGGTCGAAATCGCGCCCGCCGACGGCGATGAGTTTACCGTATCCGGCCGTTACGCCCCGGCCGTTCCTCTCGACGCCAGCAATCTGGTGCTCAAGGCGCGCGATGCCCTGCGGCAGACAGCCGGGCACGAGAGAACACCGCCGGTCGCTATTCGGCTGGAAAAGAACCTGCCGGTTGCCTCCGGCGTCGGCGGCGGTTCGAGCGACGCGGCGACCGTGCTGCGCGGACTGGTGGAGACATGGGCGCTGGACATCGATGGCAGCGAGCTGGCGCGGATCGGCCTTTCGCTTGGCGCCGATGTGCCGATGTGCCTGGCGGCAAAGCCGCTGGTGGCGCGTGGCATCGGCGATGAACTGTCGATGGTGCCGGATTTTTCGGCGCTTGGCCTGGTGTTGGTCAATCCAGGCACCCCGGTGTCGACGGCGGATGTCTTTGCAGCGCTTTCCCGGCGCGACAATGAGGCCTTGCCGCCGCTGCCGCGCAGCATCGATTTTCACAGCCTGCGCAACTGGCTGGAGATCACCCGCAACGATCTCGAGCCCGCGGCGCTGGAGGTGCAACCCGCAATCGGCAGGGCGCTTTCCTGGCTGAACAAGGCCGGATCGGGGTTCTCGCGGATGTCGGGATCCGGCGCGACATGTTTCGGCCTGTTCGAAACCGGCAATGTCGCCAAGCGCGCCGCCGCCGAAATCCGCGGCCGCCAGCCCGACTGGTTCGTTGCCGCGACGCGCAGCATCGCATCGGAGGGCGCAGATGGCCAGAATTGACGAGAGCCGCTCCTTCATTCCCGTGCGCATCGCGGTGCTGACCGTTTCGGATACGCGCAGCCTCGCCGACGACAAATCCGGCCAGACGCTGGCCGACCGCATCACCGAGGCCGGCCATCTGCTGGCGGCCCGCAATATCGTCACCGACGACCGCGAGAAAATCCGCGACACGGTTCTGGCGTGGTCACAGGACAAGAATATCGATGTCGTCATCACCACCGGCGGCACCGGCTTCACAGGCCGTGACGTGACGCCGGACGCGCTGGAGCCGATCTTCGAAAAGCGCATGGATGGCTTTTCGGAAGTGTTCCACCGGATTTCCTACGACAAGATCGGCACCTCGACGATCCAGAGTCGGGCGACCGGCGGCGTCGTCAACGCCACCTTCGTCTTCGTGCTGCCGGGTTCGCCAGGCGCCTGCAAGGACGCGTGGGACGGCATCCTGAAAGCGCAGCTCGACTACCGGCACATGCCGTGCAACTTCGTCGAGATCATGCCGCGCCTGGACGAGCATTTACGGCGCGGCAAATCGGCTTCGTAAAAGCCAGGCAAAGCGTCGGTTCCACGCCGCTTTTGCAGGCAGAACAGCACCGGTGCCTTCGAAACACCATTCCAAACCGAACCTCGGAAAAGTACCTTGCCTGAAGGCGATCATCGCCATCACGACAAGGCAGAACCATGACCACGCATACCGGCGGATGCCATTGCGGCAACATACGCCTTGCATTTTCAACCGAACTCGACCCATCGCAAATCGAAGTTCGCGCCTGCCAATGCTCGTTCTGTGTCAGACATGGTTCGCGCGCCATTGCCGATCCGGACGGCAGACTGACCATCTCGGTCAAGGATGAGGCGCGATTGCGAAAATATCAGTTCGGGCTGAGGACGGCCGACTATTTGATCTGCCGGGATTGCGGCGTCCATGTCGCCGCAATCGCCGGAGAGGATGACGCAAGGGCGATCGTCATCATCAACGCCCTGGACGACCGAGAGCGGTTCAATCAGGAGCCGGCTCGTGTCGACTTCGATGCCGAAAGCCGGGCACAGCGCCAAGCCAGGCGCCGCGCTCACTGGACGCCTGTCGAGATGAGCTTCGGATAGGCAGCTCTCAGCGGATGACCGGCTCGCCATGAAACCGTCGGCGCGACGGCGGCGATACGCCGAAGCCGACTTCCATCATCAGTCGCGGCGTGCGTGCCGGCACGGTGCCCATATGAAAGCCAAAGGGGTCCTCGACGAAGCCGAGACCGGCCTCGCCGGTCAGCGTCACCGGGCTCTGCTCGCCATAGACATCCAGAACCTGTTGCGCGGGATGGCCGACCAGAAGGGTAAGCTGATGCTTGAGGCTGCGGCGCTTGTGGCTGCCCCTGACATAGACATGCGGACCGGTGTCGGCGTCGACCGGCTTGAGGTAGAAGAAGAATTTCAGCATGCGCCAGTCGTCGAGGTCAAAATGATACTTGCCGAGCGAGGCGAGGTTCTTGTCGGCATCCGAAGCGGCACCTGTGGGAAAACTCCACCAGACCCGCGTCGTGATCAGTTTCGCCTGGCCGCCGAGATAGTGCGCGGCAATATCCAGAAGCAGCGGATCGCGCTGGATGGCAAGCGCCGCCGGGCAGTCGAGGATGCGCTCGAAAAAATGCCCGCTAAGCAGCGAGCGGCCAAGGCGTTTCTCGGCCTCGGCATGTTCCCCCGGCATGAATTCGAGACGGCGGTCGAAATTGCCGAAGCAAGGCGTGCGCCCGGCGAAGTCGGCGATCTCTTCATGGATATCAGGCGGCAGGACCAGGCCTGAGAACAGCCCGTCGGAGCGCAACGCATCGACGACCGCTCCCCGTTCGACACCGGCAAACATCGTATCCCCGGCATTGGCGACCGGGCGGGCGCGCTTTGCGCCGAGCCAATGCATGCGGCGTCCGGGCATGGTGCGCGCCAACACGAACATCGGCAGCCAGGCAGGGTTCTCACGCAGGTCCGTCAGATAGGTTGGAATACGCACGGCGATGCGCCGCAGCAGGCTGCCGTTGCGCGCAATGGCCTCGAGACTGGCCGCGCCGGATGTGTCGGGGGTTGAAAGCTTCATTGGGTCCTCGGCTATGAGAGCACCACCGATGCCGCATCGGTGCTCGCCTCTCGGCATGACCCAAACCCAATTCCCGCTTGAACGGAAGCTAACCCCGCGTCAAATTTTGTGCAATGCACAATGACCTGAGCAACTGCAAAAAATCACGTCGAGGGGCGGCGCTCCTGCTTGGCCGGCGCCATCCAGATTTCGGCGTCGAGCCGCTTCGTCGCGAGGCCGCGGGCGATGGCCTCGGCACTGCCGGCGCTCTTTGCCGCGGCCGCCGCCTGACGCTTGCTGATCAGCAATCCGTCGGCCAAGGCGCGGTTTCCCGAAAAGACCCGGGCCAGGAATGGCGTGCGACTGGCTCGCGTGCGCGAAAACCGTGCCGCCATGGTCTGCCTGGCCGTATGGGCGACAACTTCATCGATCCAGCCCTCCACCAGCCGCGCGCCCGGCTCCAGGAGCAGCAACCAATCCCCCTTGGCCTGGCGGATGCCGGCAGCGACACCGCCCGTCACGTACTGACAGCCGGCATGCTCGGCCACATGATGCGTCTGGTCGGTAGAGCCTGTGTCGCAGACGATGACTTCACGCACCACGCCTTCGACCGCGCCGCCAATCAGCGAGGCGAGCGTGCGGGCGAGGCCCTCCTCGTCGTTGCGGGTTTCGATGAGAACACTGAGCATCCTTAGCCGAATAGCGGAAAGCGTCCGGCAGCGCCAGTTTTGCATCGCACCATAGAAAGTTCTTGCTTTGTTCTTATCAACGAAATAGGAATAATTTCATGAGCAGAGCGATTCGACACAACATGGACAGTCCCTGGGAGCGGGCGAAAATGGAACAGATCGTGCGCGCCGACATTGCAGCTTTCGGAGCAGGAAGAGCCGAGATGGCCAACGCGATGGTCGAGCAGAGCGGCATGCGTGTCCGCCCGGACCGCAACCGCGGCAGGTCAGCGGGTATCAATCCGTCCGGCCGGTTCGAGCCGGTCAGCCGGCACGTGTTCGACGATGGCTGGAATTCGCTGGAGGAACTGCCGCCCTTCAAGACCGAAGTGCAGGTCGAGAAGCCGCGCACAATCATCACCCGCAACGAATCGCCCGACATTTCCTTCGACCGTTCCATCAACCCCTATCGCGGCTGCGAGCATGGCTGCGTCTATTGCTTTGCCCGCCCGACGCACGCGTTCATGGGCCTGTCGCCGGGTCTGGATTTCGAATCGAAGTTGTTCGCCAAGCCTGATGCGGCGCGCTTGCTTGACAAGGAGCTTTCGAAAGACAGCTACCAGCCGCGCACCATCGCCATCGGCACCAACACCGACCCCTACCAGCCGATCGAGAAGCAATACCGGATCATGCGCGAAATTCTCGAAGTGCTGGAAGCGCGCGGCCATCCAGTCGGCATCGTGACAAAGTCCGCTCTGGTGACGCGCGATATCGATATCCTGTCACGCATGGCCGAACGCGGGCTCGCCAAGGTGGCGCTGTCGGTGACGACGCTCGACCGTATGCTGGCGCGCACCATGGAGCCGCGCGCGTCGACACCGACCAAGCGGCTGGAAGCGATCCGGCAGCTTTCCGATGCCGGCATTCCGGCGTCGGTCATGGTGGCTCCTATCATTCCGGGCCTGACCGATCCGGAGATGGAACGCATCCTCGATTCCGCACGTGCGGCCGGCGCGCGCGAAGCGGGCTACGTGATCCTGCGCCTGCCGCTGGAGGTCAGCCCGATCTTCAAGGATTGGCTGCTGCGCCATTATCCCGACCGCTACCGCCATGTGATGTCGCTGGTCCGCTCGATGCGCGACGGCAAGGACTACGATTCGGAATGGGGCAAGCGCATGAAGGGCGCCGGTCCCTACGCCTGGCAGATCGGCCGGCGCTTCGAGATCACAGCCAAGCGGCTCGGCCTCAATGCCGAACGGCGCACGTTGCGAACCGACCAGTTCGTTGCCGCCGGAAAAGACCAGGTGCAGCTGACGCTGCTTTGAGAGACAATTCGTCGCGATGGTTTGATCCGTCGCGGCACCAGAATCCCGTCCGGCCTGCCCCGGCCTGCAGACGGTGCCCTCCCGGTCCGGCGCCCCACCCGACCCGGAGGGACTTGCGGAGAATCAGAGCCGATGCGAACCTCGCCGCAACATGGCTCGCGCGCGTTCTGATTCTCCGCCTCTCTTTGAGATCATCGAGAAGCCTGACTTCTCCTTCGAGACGAAGGCGATGGCGGAGGGCCTGTGGCCGGTCGCCGGGATGGACGAGGCCGGCCGTGGCCCCCTGGCCGGGCCGGTGGTCGCCGCGGCCGTGGTGCTCGATCCCGCCAACATTCCCGACGGCCTCGACGATTCCAAACGCCTCAGCCATTTGCAGCGTGAAGCCTTGTTCCTGCGAATTCTCGGCTCTGCGCAGGCGGTCTCAATGGCCTCCATCAGCGCCGAGGGCATCGACGGCAGCAACATCCTCAAGGCAAGCTTGGAAGCCATGCGCCGCGCCCTGGTAGGGCTGTCGGTCCGACCGAAGCTTGCCCTTGCCGATGGACGCGACGTGCCGCCGGGCCTGCCTTGCGCGGGGCGCGCGCTGATCAAGGGCGACCAGCGTTCGCAATCGATCGCTGCCGCCTCGATCGTCGCCAAGGTGATGCGGGACCGCATGATGTGCGGATGCGGCAACCACCACGACCGCTACGGGTTCGAAGTCCATATGGGCTACGCCACGCTTCGCCATCGCACCGCGATCGAAGCGCATGGCCCGGTGGCGCGGCTGCATCGCGTATCGTTTTCGCCGTTCAGGCTGGGTGGCGCTGAAGTGGTTGAAGAAGAGAGCTTTGCTGGGCTGGATTGAACAACGGCGGCGGCGACAAGCCAATCTCCCCCTTGTTGTGGGGAGATTGGCCGCTTCGGCGTCTCACGCACTCTCCAAGCAAAAAAGCCGCCAGGTTGCCCGGGCGGCTTTAATTGTATGGGGGCTGTGAGGGCTCAGTTCAGCTTCGACTTCACGTCCGCGAGCGATGCCTTGAACAGATCGGCACCGGCCTTGGCGTCGATCTTGCCGGCAAGCAGCGCGCGCGCTGCCTCTACGGCGATGTCGACGGCGCTGGCGCGGACTTCGCTGATGGCGTCACGCTCGGCCTGGCCGATCTTCTGCTCGGCAAGCGCGGTGCGCCTGACAACATAGTCCTCGGTCTTCTTGTGCGCTTCGGCGGCAAGCAAGTCGGCTTCGCGCTTGGCGGCGGCGACGATGTCGGCGGCCTCCTGCTCGGCTTCCTTGCGCTTGCGCTGATACTGGCCAAGCAGTTGCTGAGCCTCCTCGCGCAGCCGGCGTGCTTCGTCGAGCTCGTTGCTGATCCTGGCGGCGCGGGCGTCGAGCGCCTTGGCGATCAGGCGAGGCACCTTGATGTAGACGGCAATGCCCAGAAAGATGACCAGGGCAACCGTGGCCCAGAGCGTCGCGAGAGATGTGGCTTCCATGATGCGCTCCTCACCGGGCCACGGATTTGACCGCGGCCGCGATCTCTGCCTTGCTGGCCTTGCCGCCGACCAGGGCTTCGACAATCGCCGAAGCGGTGTCCTCGGCGATGCTGCCGACTTCCTTCATGGCATTAGCCTTGATGGAAGAAATGCGGGCCTCGGCTTCGCCAAGCTTGGCGTCGAGCGCGGCCTCGACCTTCTTGCGAGCGGTGTCGGCCTCGGCCTTGGCCGCGTCATTGGCCTGCTGGCCGATCGCGTTGGCCTTGGTCTTGGCTTCCGCCAGTTCCTGCTCGTAGGCAGCAACGGCAGCGTCGGCCTCGCCCTTCAACTTGGCCGCCTGGTCAAGGTCCTGCGTGATGCGATCGTTGCGGACATCGATGATACCGCCGACGCGCGGCATCACCACCCGCTTCAGGAAGAGATAGAACAGCCCGAAGGTGATCGCCAGCCACAGAAGCTGCGACGGGAACGTCGCCGGATCGAATGGCGGAAACGTGCCATGCGCTTCAGCAGGCACGCTGGTGCTGGAATGCGTGCCGCCTTCCGTCGCAGCGTGGCTGGTATCGGCTGATGGCGCGGACTCTTGCGCAAAGGCAGATGTCACGAACATGGACTATCCCCGAAATTCAGGCCCGCCGCTCGCGCGGCCGGCCTGTCCAATCTTCCCGAGTGCTCAGCCGAACAGGGCCAGAAGCGCGATGAGAAGCGAGAAGATGCCCAGAGCTTCGGTCACGGCGAAGCCGAAGATCAGGCGGCCGAACTGGCCATCGGCAGCCGACGGGTTGCGCAGTGCGCCCGCCAGGTAGCTGCCGAAGATGTTGCCAAGGCCAATGCCCGCGCCACCCATGCCCAGGCAAGCGATGCCGGCGCCGATGTACTTTGCTGCTTCTGCGTCCATTTGTTCAACTCCTTTGGATCTAAAATTCCGTTGCGATTCCATCCGGCGCCAATGTTGGAAATTCCTGGGCCGGAAACTTTTGGACCTAGTGCCCGGGGTGCAGGGCGTCGTTGAGATACATGCAGGTCAACACGGCAAAGACGTAGGCCTGCAGGAAGGCGACCAGCAGTTCCAGTGCCGTCAGCGCCACCGCCATCGCCAGAGGCAGGATAGAGCCGGCGACGCCGACCGCGCCGAGCGCGCTCAGGCTGACCACGAAGCCGGAGAACACCTTCAGCGTGATGTGGCCGGCGAGCATGTTGGCGAACAGACGAACCGAGAGGCTGACCGGGCGCGACACGAAGGAGATCACTTCGATCAGCACCACCAGTGGCAGCAGGAAGACCGGCACGCCATGCGGCACGAACAGTTTCAGGAAGCCAAAACCATGCTTCATGAAGCCGTAGACGACCACGGTTGCGATCACCAGCACGGCAAGGCCGAAGGTGACGATGATGTGGCTGGTGACGGTGAAGAAATACGGGAACAGGCCAAGCAGATTGGCGACGAGCACGAACATGAACAGCGAGAACACGAGAGGGAAGAACTTCATGCCTTGCGTGCCGGCGGCATCGCGCAACATGTTGCCGACGAACTCGTAGGCCATCTCGGAGACCGACTGAAGCCGCCCGGGAACCAGGCTGCGGCTCGACGTCGTGAGAAACAGGAATCCAGCCGCGACGATCACGGTTGCGACCATGAACAGCGCCGAATTGGTGAAAGACAGGTCATAGCCGCCGATGTCGATCGGAATCAGCTTGTTGATATGGAACTGGTGGATCGGATCGACCTTGTCAGCTGCCACGTTCAAACCCCGTCAATGCCGCGTACGGCCTCGTTACCATTACCGCACATGAAGCGCGGTCATTTCTTGTCGTCTTGGTCACGGCGCGATTTATCGCCCTGTCCAAATTCTGCCACAACGCCGGCGGAACGCATCACATTGAGCACTCCGGCGCCAAAACCAAGCAGCAGAAACACGATCAGACCCCATGGCGATGTCCCCGCCAGACGGTCGATGATCCAGCCGATGCCGGCACCCACCACCACCCCGGCGATAAACTCGCTGGAGAGTTTGAGCGCCTGACCATAACCGGCCACACTGCCCGCTTTCGCGTCGTCTTTCCCCTCGAGCCGGCCCGGCCGCCTTGTCGCAAGCGAAGCTTCAAGGTCACGGCGGCGGCGCTCAAGATCGTCGTCGCGGATATCGGGTTCATGCTGATTGCCGCGGCCGGTTTTTCCGGTTCCGTCTGGCCCATTCTTGTCGGCCATCGCAACCCCCCTGCCCGGTCAGACCGTCACCGTCCGTCCGCTTCTAAAGTCGCCGGCAACATAGTTAGAGGGTTTGCGCCCGTCAAGCCACGGGCGGAAGTTCATTGCCATGTATTTTAGGCAATAAAATCAATCAATTAGAAAGGTGCGACATCGTGCCCGCCATGATGACGAGGATGCATGGCGCGAATCCCCTGCGCAATGGCTCTTCGATAGGCTGCGCGCCACATCAAAGATCAGCGGCTGCTCTGCACTCAGCTCCAGCCGCCGCCATAGGTCCGATAGAAGATATGCAGGCCGATCTTGGTCATCTTCTGCATTGTGCGCGCCCAGCCGGGATGGACATATTGGGCATAGTAGTGGGTCGACGATCCGACCTCCGGGATGAAGATCTTGCCGGCAGTGACGGCCATGGCGATCTCCTGGGCGGTCTTGTAGGCGGCTGGGCTATCGATGCGCTTCTTCCTGCCGTCGCAGGCGAAGGAGAACTGGCAGCGGTTGAACCAGCTGTCGTTCTGGTAGACGACGCCGCAGATCGAATTCGGATAGGTCGGATTGCGGACGCGGTTGAGGATGACCTGGGCGACGGCGGCCTGGCCGCGCACGGATTCGCTCCTCGCCTCGAAATAGATGCCGTTGGCAAGGCATGCCTGCTCCTTTTGGGAGAAGACACTGGCGGGCAGCGGGTTCTGGATCCACGAATGATCGCCCTTGGCCATCGGCGGAATGAAGCGGCCCTCATTGGGCTGCTCGTCCTGAAGGAGGGCTTCGAAGGGCGATGCCTTGGCATAATCAGGCTCGGACTGCGCGTAGGCGGTGGCCAGCACGTCCGGATGGTCGTTGTTGACCAGCGCTGCCAGCATGGCCGGCACGCCGGGATCCGGCTTCTTGTCCTCGCGCGCATGGAATGCCGCGGCGATCTGGATTTCCTTGCCTTTGATCTGCGGCTTGGCGAAAGCCATTTTCAGGCCGCTGTCCATGCTGGGCCGCAGCAAGGAGGAGGTGCGCTCGAAGATCGAGCCGGCGTTGAAGTTCTTCGGCGGTGCGACGGGAGACATCTGGACGATGCGCCCTTTCTTCTCGGCGCGCACGACGCGGTCCTCATCGGGCGTGCCGCTGACTTTGCCGCCCTTGCCGCGAAACGACACGTTGCCGACACCGGCCAGGTGGACACCCGATCCGGAGATGGAGCCGGTGACATCAGAATCGGCAAAGGGCATCTCGGCCGCATGGGTCGAGCCGGCGACGGATTTCTCGACATAGGAATTCCAGCGCGTGCTCGATGCTTCGAGGCCGGAAACCAGGCTCGTCATGTCCTGATAGGCGGCGACCGTCGGAAAGCCGATCCAGATGCCGAAACCGATGACGAGCGGAGCCAGAAAGCCACGTTTTCTCTCACCGGCGGCGGCAACCAGCCGCTTCAACACACGTCGATGCACGGAACACTCTCCAGGAACGCGACTAACCCCACTGGAGAGCAAAATGATGCATTAACCTTGATGGGACGTTAACAGGTTCGATCGGGTTTTCCCGGTCGGCCCGAGGTGGTGGTTGCGAAGTCAGGCGATTTTGCGGCCGACTATTCAGGCCGGACGCAGGAAGATCGGCCGGGCGATCAGCGCGCAGATGGCGGCCGCCAGCCAGACGCCGGACCAGGACCAGAGGTGCAAGAGCCCCGGAATGGCCACCGGTACCAGAAAGAAGCCGACAAAAACAAAGGTGTTGGCAAGACTGAGCGCGGTCCCGACATGGCTAGCGCCGGCAAGGGTGGCAAGCTCGGTGTATGCGACGCCGTGCCAGGCGGAGACGGAGATGCCTGCGACAATAAGCACGACTGGAAGGACCGCCAAGCAGATGAGCTGGCCGCCCGGAACGGTTGGGCCGAACAGGACCAGCAGCCAAAGCATGGCGAAGGCAAGGGCGCTGAACGCGCTGCACAAGCGAAGAAATTGGCGGCGGTTGCCGTGACGGTCGGTGAAGCGGCCGCTCCAGATGCGCATGACCATGGCGCCGATCTGAACGGCGGCGAGGCTCGCGCTGATCGCCGCCGTTCCCAATCCAACGAAATCGTGCAGGAACACGGAGGCGAAGGTGAGCACGGCCACCTGCGGAAAGCAGAGCAGGCCGATGGCGGTCGCGATACGCCAAACATCGCGATTGCGCAGCGGCGCCGGTCCGGCCACAGAAGCCGCAGCGAGATGATCCTTGCCCGCCGTCGGCGGCTCGTGCAGCCAGCGCCAGGCGAACAGGGCAGACAGAGCGGATGCACCCGCCAGGACCCCGAACACCGCGCCAAAGCCGAAAGCCAGAGCAAGCGAGGGCAGTATGAGGGCGCCAAGGCCGCCGCCGAGCGGCACCGCCGTCTGCCTGATGCTCATTGCAAAGCCGCGCTCGTTTTCCCGGAACCAGCCCATGATGGCGCGGCCGCTCGAACCGTTGACGCTGCCGCCGAGCAGTCCGGTGATGAGCAGGCTCGCGGCGAGCAGCGTGACGCCGGGAGTACCGGCCTTTGTCGGCACAACCAGCATCGCCATGACCAGGAGCCACACCGCCGTCGCGCCGAGCCCGATCAGGAGCACGCGGCGATCGCCCCAGCGATCGGTGAGCAGGCCCCAGGGCAGTTCGCTGAGCGCGACCCCCAGCCCGAGAAGGCCGAGCGCCAGGCCGAGCTCGGCATTGCCCAGGTGATAGCCCTGGCGAAGAACGACCGCCGTCGCCGGGATGCCGGAGAACGTAGCCGAGAAGGCGGCATTGGCGGCGACGCCGATGCCCAGAACCTTCCAGCGATGGCCGGGCTTGAATACCCTTTCGGCGGAACCGGCTGCCGTATCTTCCAGGAGTTCTGACGGCTGCCGGTCGGCGCAATTGACAATGGCGGACATGACTTCATTTCCCGTGCTGGCCAGTGGTCCCGCCTTGACGATCTGTCCCTACCGCCATAGTTTCATCCTGAAAATCAGGAAGTTTTTGACATACAATCCTGAAAATCGGGACTTCACACATGCGACGCGTAACTTTCGACCTCGACGTCCTGCGCAGTTTCGTCACCGGTATGGAACTGGGTAGCTTTGCCAAGGCCGCTGACCGGCTTGGCCGGTCGACGTCGGCGGTCAGCGCGCAATTGAAGAAACTGGAAGAACAGGCAGCGACGCCGATCTTCCGCAAATCAGGACGCGGCCTCGCTTTGACCGAGGCCGGCGAGACTATGCTCGGCTATGCGCGCCGGCTGATCGAATTGAATGACGAGGCGGCATCCGCCATCCATGATGTCGAGTTGGAAGGCTGGGTACGGCTCGGCTTGCAGGAAGATTTCGGCGAGGCGGTGCTGCCGGACGTGCTCGGCCGATTTGCCCGGGCGCACCCCAAGGTCAAGATCGAAGCCAGGATCGCACGCAGCCACGACCTTGCCGAAAGGGTCATGTCAGGCAGTCTCGACATCGCGCTCGCCTGGCACTGCGGCGAAACGCTGCCCTACAGCCAGCATGTCGCCGATGTGCCGATGCGTTGGATCGGGCCGGCAAAGCGCATCGAGACCAGCCTGCGCCACGGTGAGCCACTGCCGCTGGTGGCGCTCGAGGCGCCATGCCTTTTGCGTACGGTTGCAACTGAAACGCTCGACCGTGCCGGCCTGTCGTGGCGGATGGCCTTTTCCAGCCCAAGCCTTGGCGGCATCTGGGCCGCGGTTGCTGCGGGGCTGGGGCTGACGATCCGCACCGACATCGGCCTGCCGGCCAGCGTCAGCGCAATAACGCCGGAGATCGCCGGATTGCCCGCCCTGCCCAAGATGGCGTTGTTCCTGCATCGCAAGGACGCCGAGGCGGAGCCGGTGGCGGCCCGCCTCGGCGATATCCTGCTGGACGCCGCACGGCAAGCGCTGCCCGAAAATGCGCGGGTCAGCGACAACGGCCTGCGCAACGTGGCGTGATCATGAAGCGCCAGGTGGGCGCCGACGATCAGCTGCGTTTCTTGTTTGACCTGCCGGCGAACGGGTTGTCCGACGTGCGCAGCGCAATGCGGATCGGCACGCCGGGCATGTCGAAGGCTTCGCGCAGGCTGTTGGAGAGGTAGCGGACATAGGATTGCGGCATCGCGTCGGGCCGCGAGCACTGGACGACGAAGCCCGGCGGACGGGTCTTGGCCTGGGTGACGTACTTGACCTTCAGCCGGCGCCCGGCAACAGCAGGCGGCGGATGATGCGCCAGGATGCCCTCCAGCCAGCGGTTGAGCTTGCCGGTCGAGACGCGGCTGTTCCACACCTTGTGGGTCTTGATGACGGCATCCATCAGCTTGTCGAGGCCGCGCCCGGTCTCGGCCGAGACGGGTACGGCCTGCATGCCGCGCGCCTGGGGAAGAAGCCGTTCCGTCTTCTCGCGCAGTTCGGCCAGAAGCTCCTGGGGATGGTCGATCAGATCCCATTTGTTGAAGGCGATCACCGGCGCCCGGCCTTCCCTGATGATCAGGTCGGCGATCTGCAGATCCTGCTTCTCGAAGGGGATGGTGGCGTCGAGGACGATGATGACGATCTCGGCAAACCGGATGGCGCGCAGACCGTCCTGCACCGACATCACTTCCAGCTTTTCGTGGATCCTGGCCTTGCGGCGCATGCCGGCCGTGTCGAACAGTTTCAGGCGGCGGCCATGCCAATCCCAATCGACCGAGATCGAATCACGGGTGATGCCGGCTTCCGGTCCGGTGAGCAGCCGCTCTTCACCGATCAGCGCGTTGATCAGCGTCGACTTGCCGGCATTGGGGCGGCCGACGACGGCAATGCGCATCGGTTTGGTGTCGTCATAGGCGTGCTCGGCATCCGGATCGGCGATATCCTCGCCGATCAGCACCTCGCCGGCAGCGACGTCTTCGTCTTCGCCATCTTCTTCTTCGCCGAAGGCGCGCGCTTCGCCGAGCGCGCCGATCACGGCGTCGCGCAAATCGGGCATGCCCTGGCCATGCTCGGCCGAAACCGGGATCGGCTCGCCAAGGCCGAGCTCCCAGGCTTCCAGCATGCCGCCCTGGGCGCCCTTCGCCTCGGCCTTGTTGGCGACCAGCACGACCGGCTTGCCGGACTTGCGCACGATCTCGGCGAAGGTCCTGTCGTCAGGCAACAGGCCGGACTTGGCGTCGATGGTGAAGAAGATCAGGTCGGCTTCGCGGATGGCGATCTCGGTCTGCGCACGCATGCGGCCGGGCAAGGTCGAGGCGCCAGCGTCCTCGAAGCCGGCGGTGTCGATGACATCGAAATGCAGGTCGTAGAGCTTGGCGGCATGGACGCGACGGTCGCGGGTGACGCCCGGCGTGTCGTCGACGAGCGCCAGCTTCCTTCCCACCAGCCGATTGAAAAGAGTCGATTTGCCGACGTTAGGTCTGCCGATGATGGCGACTTTGAAGGTCACGACGCACTGCCCGACCCGCGGATCAGCTCGGACATCAATGTTGCGCGCTCGCGGGTGTTGCGCGGGGCGCCGTCATCGGCGGCGATCTGGTCGAACAGTTTCAGCGCATCCTGCGTCTTGCCTTCCTTCCAGGCGGAAAGGCCGAGTGCCTCGCGCGCCGTGTGGCGCAGCGTGTTGGTGTCGGATGTGAGCGCTTCGACACGGCTGGAGACGTCGGCAAAGGAGCCGTGGTCGACAAGCAGCAGTGCTGCCCGCAGGCGCGCCATGTCGCGAATGCCCTGGGGAATGGCCGTATCGGCGGCGACTTCGTCGAAATCCTTGACGGCGGCGGGGACGTCACCCTTGTTCGCCTTGACGGTCGCGCCGCGCATGCGGGCGAGCAATGGATAAGCGCCGTAGCCATCCTTCTCCAACTGATCGAGCGCGGTCAGCGCCTCATCGTTCTTGCCGTCATTGGCGAGCTTCAGCGCCTGCGAGAACGCATCGCCCGAGCGGTTGGCGCGCGTCTCGTCCCAATAGCGGTAGCCGACGAAGGCGGCGGTGCCGAGCACCACGAGGATCGCAACGACAATCAGAGCGGGGCCAAAACGGTCCCACAGCGCCTGCGCCTGTTCGCGACGGATCTCGTCGTTGACTTCACGGATGAAACTGTCGTCGGACATCAAATCAAACCATTCCTGCCCCGTCGGGCCTTTGTCAGCCCGCGTTTTAGCGAAATTTTGCCGGCATGGAAGGGGTTCAACCGGAAAATCGCCTATTGTCCGGGGCAAACGGATGTTTGCCCCGGACAAGCAGCCGAAAAGGCTCATCGCACCCACGCCACATTTAGGCGATAGCCGGCTTGCAGACGTTCCCCGAGTGAAGATCAGATTGCCTATGCTTCGTCCGTTCCGCGTTGTTGCGTTTTCGCTTGCCGCGCTCACCACTGGTGGCGGGGCTTTGGCCGATCCGCCGGTGCCGGCAAAGCCGAAACAGGTCGTCATCATCTCATTCGACAGCGCCCGCGATATTTCGCAATGGAAACGCAGCCGGGCATTGGCTGAGCGCACCGGCGCGCATTTCACCTATTTTCTGTCCTGCGTCTTCCTGCTGTCGACGGAGACACGCAAGGAGTACACCGCACCCGGCAAAAGCGCCGGCAAATCCAACATCGGCTTTGCCGCCTCGAAGCAGGAAGTCACCGAGCGGCTCGAACAGATCGGCCTTGCCGCGCATGAAGGCCACGACATCGCCAGCCATGGCTGCGGCCATTTCGACGGCAAGGACTGGAGCAAGGCGGACTGGCTGAAAGAGTTCAGTTCGTTCGAGCACATTCTCGAAAACGCCTATGAGATCAACGGCATTGCACCCGAACCACAGGGCTGGCGCGATTTCGCGCGGCATGCGGTGGTCGGCTTTCGCGCGCCGTACCTGTCGACCAGCAAAGCGCTTTACGAAGCGCTGCCGGCGGCCGGATATCAATTCGATGCCAGCGGCGTCTCGCAAGGCCCTGCCCGACCGACGGCCAGCAACGGCATCATGCACTTTTCCCTGCCTCAGATTCCCGAAGGACCGAAGTCGCGGCCGGTGATTGCCATGGACTACAATCTCTATGTCAGGCATTCCGGCGGCTTCGAGCGGCCAAGCCAAGCGGGCGAGTTCGCCAACCGGACCTATGCTGCCTTCCGCGCCGCCTTCGACAGGCAGTATGCGGGAAAACGCATTCCGCTGGAACTCGGCTTCCACTTCGCGCTGATGAATGACGGCGCCTACTGGAACGCGCTGGAGCGCTTTGCCGGCGACGTCTGCGTCAAGGCGGATGTCGAATGCATCAGTTTTCGCGACTATGTTTCGCGCCAGGATGCTGGCCAAAGGCAGGTCTCGGTCGGCGGCTGAGCCGCCAACTTTCACATCCCAGTCAAGCTGGATCGGGCGCCTGTGCCTGGCGGTCGAGATAGCGTTGGTCGATTTCCGGCAGCGGCTCGCCATGCAGAGTGGTTTCGAAAGCGCGCAGACGCTTGTAGATCGAGATCAGCTCAACCACAGTTGGCCACGAGTTTACAAGATACTGGAACGACGATGTCACTTGGGAGAACGCATTGCTGATTTGATTCAACAAACCTAAAGTGATCGCACCAGCCGCAATGGACGGCGCCATCAATATCAAAGAGAATATGTTGTTCGTTTGCAAATAGAGGTAGCGAAATACGTTGAAATACACGTAGTGAAAATACAGCCTAAAATAGTTTCTTCTTACATTTTCAAACAATTCCCTCACAGCAGGTGGCTGTGCTCGATTCGGGTCATCTTCACCAAGGACCAATTCTTTTCGATAAGCCGCCTCAACGCGCTGGTTCCGGAACTGAAGCCCAGGCAATTTAACGCCGACCACAGCCAGAAGCACGGTGCCAAACAAGGCCCAAAAAATAGCCGACAATAGCAGCGGATGCGGTATCACACCCACGATCGGCAATTCCGTGATGTGAACCGACAGGGCTATGAGCAGCGGAGTGAAGGCGATGAGGGTCATCACCGAGTCAATCAAATTGCCGCCGAGTTGCTCCATGATCGTGGAGAAACGCATCGTGTCTTCCTGGACACGCTGTGAGGCACCCTCAATATGCCTCAGCTTCTGCCAGTTTTCCATGTAAAACTGGTTCATCGCAGTGCGCCAACGAAAGACATAGTGACTTACCAAAAATACAGTAAGCGCACTGACCACTACGGCTACACCGGCAATTCCCATGAATGTAGCAATCTGCCAGTAGATATCGGCAGCGGTGATCTTTATTTTGCCCGAAATGGTATTCTGGATCAGATCCCAAAATGGCCCGTACCAGTTGTTGATGGCAACGCTCACCTGAACCTGGAAATAGGTGATGAAGAGGATCAGCGCAGAGCCGAGAATGGACCAGATCTGCCATGGGTGTGGCGAATACCAAGCCCAAAAGACGTAGAAGAGCGCCACTACGACGGCAAAATATATGTAGAACCATAGAAACGGCAGTGACCAGAATGATGAGACACCGATGATCGGCGGCGCATCGGGAGCAGCTGGAGGCATACCGAAAACACCACCAAAACGTTCCCCTGCGTAGAACCAGAGCAAGACGGCAAGCAGGCTCCAGACGACCGCCGAGCTAAAAAACAGCTTCGGCTTTGGAAAAAACGATACGAACACTGTGGCGAATTCCTCGATCTGGGCGCAAATCAGCTGACTACGGCGGGCATAAAGTCACACATTAGTGGGAAAGAAAATGCCCGTGCCCGATGCCCGGCACAGCAAGCCCACAATCATGGCGATTTTGGCGCAGCCGACCATGTGATGGCGCCGGAGACGACCAGCATGGTTGCGGCGGTGATCGAGGCGAGGAAGAAATCGCCGGACATTTGCGCCAGAAATCCGGCGGCGACCGGCCCGATGATCTGGCCAAGGCCGAACGCAGCCGTCATCAGGGCAAAGATCCGCCGCGGCGCGCTTGGCGCCTGCTGCCGGGCGGCTTGCAGGCCAAAGGCGGTGATGGCAATGAAGGTGCCGCCGAGCAGCACGCCGGCAAGCAGCGGCCCGGTGGCTCCGCCGATGGCGACGCTGGCGGTGACGCCGGCAACTTCGATGAAGCACGCCAGCGCATAGGCGGCATAGAGGCCGGTCCGGGCCGCGATCTTCTGCCAGAGCCAGACGGAGGGAAAGCCCGCAAGACCGGCGACCATCCACACCATGGCCTCGAAGATGCGGCTGCCGCCGCCTTGCCGAACGATGGCGACCAGGAATGTCGCCGTCACCACATAGCCAAAGCCGAACAGGCCGTAGGCGATGATGACCTTGACCAACGACCGGTCCATCCGCAGTGCCGGCTCGCGGGTGACTTCGCCGTTGCCGAGCGGACCCTCATTGACCAACAGAGCGACGAGGACGAAACCACAGGCCGAAATCGTCGCCGACCACAGCCAGCCTGCCGCCCAGCCCGAATGCTCGGCGACCAGCACCGCCATCATCGCCGCCGATGCCGCTATGCCGAGCCCGACGCCGCCGAAATGCCAGGCCTGCAGGTCGTTGCGACCGGCAGCCGCGATATGGCTGAACACGATGCTGGCCATGAATACCATGACGAAGGCGCTGGCCAGACCGGCCAGAAAGCGGATGGCGAGAAAGGCCGCCATCGCTTCGGTCAGCCCCATCAGCGCGGCAAGGACCGCACTGGCGCCAAGCCCCGCCAGCATCAGCAGGCGCTCGCGCCCATGCGCCCAGCCGCCCGCCGCTGCCAACGCGCCGACGAGGTAGCCGAGATAATTGGCCGACGCGATCCAGCCGGCATCGGCAGGCGACAGATGCAGTTCCTGCATCATCCCGGGCAGGATCGGCGTGTAGACGAAACGGCCGATGCCCATGGCAATCGCCATGGCAATCATGCCCGCGAGAGCGAACCGCAGCGCTGTCGAGGTGGCTGATGTCATTGCACTGCACAATAAGTGCAGGGATCGCTGAAACAATCGCCATCTGTTGGGCCAGTGCGTACGCGGGACGTGCTCGCCTCGACTTTCCTCGAGCCGGAACGCTTGGCACCTGCTCAGCAGCGACCGCCGGCGCATAGTGGAACCGTCTCGTGCACTGTCCGCCGTGCCGTCAGCCTGAACGGCACATCGCCCAGTTCGCGCTCCGACATGGTGTTCAGCACCGGATGCGAAAGCGGATCGATCAGCCATCTCTGCGTTTCGCTGTCCTGGCGCGGCTCATGCGAAGTAGTCGCAGCGAAAAAGACCCTCAGCGATGACGACAAGATCCTCAGCATTTCCGGCTCCACGGGTCTGTCTCTCCCGACAAAATCTGCCGTTTAGACATGCCTTTCAATTGAGATTTCAGCCGGATCAGTTTAGAAAAACTCAATGGCCATGCTCAACCGCGTCCATCTCAACGGCCTCCGCGCCGTCGAAACCGTTGCCCGGCTCGGATCGCTGGCGGCGGCGGCCGGTGAACTCAACGTTTCCGTCAGCGCCGTCAGCCAGCAGATAAGCCGTACCGAAAAACAGCTCGGCCAGGCGCTGTTCGAGCGAACGGCGAGCGGTCTGGTGCTGACTAAGTTCGGCACCGTCTTCGCGGCCCGCCTTGGTGCTGGATTTCGTGAGCTTTCCCAGGCCGTGGCGCTGGCCGACGAGGCTACGCAATGCACATTGGTGGTTTCGGTGGCGCCGGCCTTTGCCTCGAAGTGGCTGTTGCCCAGACTATCTCGCCACTTCGACCGGCATCCCAACGTGCTGCTGCGCATCGACGCTTCGGTGCGGCTGGCCAATCTCGATCACTCGGACATCGACATCGCCATCCGGCTCGGCGACGGCAAATGGCCGGGCGGGCGCACGGAACTGCTCCTGGCGCAGGAAGTCTTCCCGGTCTGCGCGCCGGCGATCGCCCAAAAACTGAAATCGATCGAGGACCTTGCCCAGACCTGCGCGATTACCGACGAGCGGGCGATGATCAACTGGGAAAGCTGGTTCGAAACGGCCGGTGTCCCACCTGTCACCTTCCTCAAGGGTGCGCGTTTCACCGACCCGATGCTGTGCCTGGAGTCGGCGATTGCCGGCCATGGCGTGATGCTGGGCTGGCAATTGCTCGCCGCGGATGCGCTGGCCGACGGGCGGCTGGTGGCGCCTTTCGGAATCCGCGCCCAGAGCGGGCTCGGCTATTGGCTGGTGACCTCGTCCGTCAAGGCGGAAAGCCGCAAGGTCCGGGATTTCAAGCTCTGGATCAGGGAAGAGATCGAGGCAACCATGGCGCGGTTCGGGTCCGCGAACGCAGAACCCACCGTCGCGATCGCGGTGGAAAGGACGGAGGCACCGAGCTATGTAGAGTCGGACATCAAACTACGACAGGCAGGATCATGACCACACATTCGCGCGGCGTTTCCGCATCGATCGACCCGGTGAAGCTCGACAGGCTGGCGGAAGTCGCCATCAAGGTCGGGCTGCAATTGCAGCCAGGCCAGGATCTGGTGTTGACTTCGTCGATCGCGGCACTGCCGTTGACCAGGCGGATCGTCGAGCATGCCTACAAGGCCGGCGCCGGGCTGGTGACGCCAATCTTCAACGATGACGAGATGACGCTGGCCCGCTACCGTTTCGGCGCCGACGCGAGCTTCGACCGCGCCGCCGGCTGGCTTTATGAGGGCATGGCGAAAGCCTTTGCCAACAATGCGGCCAGGCTTGCCGTGCGCGGCGAGGATCCATCGCTGTTGTCGGCTCAGGATCCGGCGAAGGTGGCGCGCGCCAACAAGGCGAATTCGATGGCGTATCAGCCGGCGCTGGAAAAGATCACCGGCTTCGACATCAACTGGAACATCGTCGCCTATCCGGACCTCGCCTGGGCCAGACAGGTCTTCCCCGGCGATGCCGACGACGTTGCCGTGGTGAAGCTTGCCGATGCCATCTTCGCCGCCTCGCGGGTCGATGTGGAGGACCCGATCGGCAACTGGAAAGCGCACAACGCAGCGCTGCGCAGCCGCACCGAATGGCTCAACGGCCATAATTTCCATGCGCTGCATTTCACCGGGCCAGGCACCGACCTGACCGTTGGGCTGGCGGACGGCCATGAATGGATGGGCGGCGCCTCGACCGCCAAGAACGGCATCACCTGCAACCCCAACATCCCGACCGAGGAGGTCTTCACCACGCCGCACGCAAGGCGGGTCGAGGGTCATGTTTCCTCGACCAAGCCGCTGTCCTACCAGGGCACGCTGATCGACGACATTTCGGTGCGTTTCGAAGAAGGCAGGATCGTCGAGGCCAAGGCATCGAAGGGCGAGGACGTGCTGAAGAAGGTGCTCGATACGGATGAGGGCGCGCGCCGCCTCGGCGAGGTGGCGCTGGTGCCACATTCCTCGCCGATCTCGGCGAGCGGGCTGTTGTTCTTCAACACGCTGTTCGATGAGAACGCCGCCTGCCACATCGCGCTCGGCCAGTGCTATTCGAAGTGCTTCGTCGACGGCGCCTCGCTCAGCCAGGACGAGATCGCGGCGCGCGGCGGCAACAAGAGTTTAATCCACATCGACTGGATGATCGGCTCGGACAAGATCGACATCGATGGCGTTCACAAGGACGGCGCCCGCGTGCCCGTCATGCGCAAGGGCGAGTGGGCCTGACCCGCTTACGGAGGGTCCGATGGCCTTCGACCTAGCGGTCAAGCGTATCTACGAGCCACCCGCGCCCGATGACGGGCAACGGGTTCTGGTCGACCGAATCTGGCCACGCGGCGTCAGCAAGGAGGACGCCGCGCTGGCGCTGTGGCTGAAGGACATCGCGCCGAGCGACGATCTGCGCAAATGGTTCGGCCATGAGGCGGCGCGCTGGGCTGAGTTTCAGAAGCAGTACCGAGTTGAGTTGGACGGGAATGAAGATGCGGTGGGTGAATTGCGCGGCCTGCTTCGCCACGGCAAGGTGACACTGCTCTACGGCGCGCATGATGAGAAGCACAACAATGCGGTGGCGCTGGCGGCATTTCTCAGAAAGACGGATTGAAGGGCGCCCACAATCTGTAAGGTCGGCGATTGGCCAATCTCCCCCCTTGCGGGGGAGATGCCCGGCAGGGCAGAGGGGGGTGCTGTCCCGCCGACCTGTCAGCCAATCACCGGCCAAATTCTGAGACGAACAGTCAAAGGGTGGCGATCCTTCACACCCCCCTCTGGCCTGCCGGCCATCCCCCGCAAGGGGGGAGATTGGCAGCGTCGCCTTCTCGCTACGCTACTTCACCGCCGCCTGATAAACATCAGCCTTGAACCCCACCAGAATCCGATCACCGATCTCCAGCACCGGCCGCTTGATCACGGTCGGCTTGGCCAGCATCAACGCCTTGGCCTTCTTTTCATCCAGGCCCTGCTTGTCCTTTTCCGCCAGTTCGCGAAACGTCGTACTCGCCTTGTTGAGCAGCTTTTCCCAGCCGACCTTGCCAACCCAGCCGTCAAGACGCTTGGCGTCCAGCCCCTCTGCCCTGAAATCGTGAAAACGGTAGGAAACATCATGGCCCTCCAGCCAGACGCGCGCCTTCTTGACGGTG
Organism: Mesorhizobium sp. M1342; assembly: GCF_040317955.1. Lineage (NCBI taxonomy): Bacteria > Pseudomonadati > Pseudomonadota > Alphaproteobacteria > Hyphomicrobiales > Phyllobacteriaceae > Mesorhizobium > Mesorhizobium sp. M1342. The sequence continues at coordinate 86,059 of NZ_JAMYLI010000026.1, forward strand.
TCGCAGGTGGTGAAGCCGTAGATGATGATCGTCAAAACAGCGGCCCTTCCGATTTCGAATCTGACCGCAGATTAAGGACGCTCTGCGCGCTTTGCCAGCGGTCGCACCGGTGTCCCAGTGTTTTTGGGCTTGTCAACACTAAGGAATTTTCCTAAGTATTTTCGAGCCGCTTTCGACGACACCCGGGATGACCAATGACAAGCCTTCAGACCACAACTCCGAGCCGTCCACCGATCGACGGCATCTTTCGCGCACTGTCCGATCCGACGCGGCGACGCGTGGTGGAGCGGCTGAACCGCAGCCCTGCCTCGGTCAGCGAGCTTGCCCAACCGTTCGACATGGCCCTGCCCTCCTTCATCGAACATCTCAAAATCCTCGAAGGTTGCGGGCTGGTGCGCTCGCAAAAGACCGGCCGGGTCAGGACCTATCAACTGGCACCCGAGCCGCTGAAGCTTGCCGAAAACTGGCTGGCCGAACAGCGCACGCTGTGGGAGCGCCGCCTCGACCAGTTCGACGCCTATGTGATGACCCTCCAGGAGACAGAAAAATGATCTATCCCCTCAAGCCGGATCCCAGGCTGGACCTCGTGCTGGAGCGCGTCATCGATGCGCCGCGCGAATTGCTGTGGCGCGCCTTGACGACGCCTGAGCATGTCAAGCAATGGTTCACGCCTAGGCCTTGGATGATCACCGACTGCGAGATCGACCTCAGGCCGGGCGGTCTGTTCCGGACGCGCATGCAGTCGCCCGACGGCAATGAGGTCAACGACCGCCATTGCTGCTATCTCGAAATCGTGCCGAACGAGCGGCTGGTGTGGACGGATGCATTGTTGCCGGGTTACCGGCCGTCAGGGGAACCCTTCATCACCGCTGTCATTTCCTTGCAGCCGGACGGCAAGGGCACGCGCTACACCGCCACCGCCATCCATGGCGACGAGGCGACCCGCAACAACCATGAAGAGATGGGTTTCTTCGACGGCTGGGGCACGGTGGCCGATCAGCTTGCGCAGTACGTGAAGACCATTTGAGCCTCTCACATGGCGGCCTGGGACATCGTCCCGGCCGCCATGCTTATTTTTCAACCTTCAGCGACGAGACCGAGCTCCCGCAAGCCGATGGTATTTCACGGCCTCAATAATAGAAGCGCTCTTCGGTGATCTTGCCGTTTTTGACCGTGTAGAGGCCAACTTCATCCATGGTGACACGCTCGCCGGTAGCCTTGGGCGTTATGTCGAACTTGAAGCGCACCGCGAACTGGTCTCCGTTGACGTAGGGGCCCTCGACCGAGCCGCCATGCACTTCATTGTTCTCCTGCCACCATTGGCCCTTCTGCCTGAGCGCCTCCTTGCCATGGGAGATGGCCATCGGCCCCGCCATGGCTTCGAGACTGATTATATCATCGGCGTTGTACTTCTCGGCAGCAGCTTCGTTATCGCCCTGCTTGAGCAGCTCGGTGAAATCCTTGGCAATTTCCGCGATGGTCATTTGTATTCCTCCTGTCAGACGCACTGCAAATGGGGAACAGCTTGCTGGCCTCCATCGTCGGAACGTGCGGTAGCTGACAATCCGTGTCAGGACGGATCGCCCAGCTTGCGAACTACGATGCCAACGGCAAAGGCCAACGATCCAGGAAGAGGTATTTTGTCAGGCCGCGCAGGCTGTGAACAAAGATGAAGTCATGGGCAACGAAGCTGATCGGTTCGATGGGCTGCCGAGAGATGAACTTTTGATCGTAGGCAAGTGTCAGATGCGGAACGAAATGATCCGACGCTTTGAGCCCATTCCTGAGCATCTCGACACCAAGCAATTTGTGAAGTTCAAAAACCGGTCCATCATCGGCGAGAAGCACAAATGGGCGATGAGGTGGCCTGCCCCTTGTTGCCGGGCGACCGGGAAAGCTGCCGACGTGGCCAAACGACCTCGAAAGCAGGCATGTGGACACGCTGACCCGATCGAGATCCCGCAAAGACGGTCTTGGACCGCAGCCGCTTGTAGTCGCCGGCATGTTGCAGGCTCAGATGGAACCGTTCAGCCGACAGCAGCGATTCACCGACTTCATGTCGATGACAAAGCTGCGTCTGCAGATTGGCGAATGAACCATAGTCCTTCGGCTGCAAGAACAACCCGAAGAAGGCACGATCCGGCCGCTTCGGTTGCCACGGAGGCTCTGGTATGCCGAAATCGAATTCACCTTGCCGATACATACCCATACGCCCGGCGAAGAACGCTCCTGTTTCTCATCTACGGTTAGAACAAAACAGGAACAATCCTTGGAGTCAAGCGTGGATTTGATCGATGAAACTAACCTGGTAGCACCGGGCAGTTGGCACCACGGCGCAGGCTGATATGCGCCACGTCGCCGACCTGGAATTGAAAACCCTCGGCTTGGCGCGGCGCGTCTATGACAACAGGTGCGCCCTGCCCGAGTTCAGCGTGCAGACGCAACGTGCGGCCGTGAAAGACGATGCTGTTGACGCGTGCCGGCGCTGTGCCGGGCGCGGCCTCGGTCATCGCCAGGAGATCTTCCGGCCGCACGCCGACGGTGTGCATGGCGTCCTCGGCGAGAGCTTCGCCGGTTTCAGAAATGGCCTCCAGCGGTAGGGCGCCGGCGGCGAAGCGCAGGCGATCGCCGTCTCGGCCGACGAAGCGCGATTGCAGGAGATTCATGGTGCCGATGAAGCTCGCCACAAACTTCGTGGCGGGCCGGTCATAAAGTGTGGCCGGCGGCGCAATCTGCTCGATGCGGCCCTTGTTCATGACGACGATGCGGTCGGAGATCGACAGCGCTTCGGTCTGGTCGTGGGTGACCATGACGAAGGTGGTGCCGAGCCGCGACTGCAGCCGCTTCAGTTCAACCTGCATCTGTTCACGCAGATGCGCATCGAGCGCCGACAACGGCTCGTCGAGCAGTAGCACGCGTGGTTCGCAGACGATGGCACGCGCCAGTGCGACACGCTGGCGCTGGCCGCCCGACAGTTCGGAGACGCGGGCGCCAAGCTTGTCGGCGAGGCCGACCATGTCAAGGGCTTCGCCGGCGCGCTTTGCCTGTTCGGCTCCAGACAGTTTGCGCAGCGATAGGCCAAAGCCGACATTTTCGGCGACATTCATGTGCGGGAACAGCGCGTAATCCTGGAAAACGGTGTTGACCGGCCTGTCGAACGGCCGAAGTGCCGTGATATCGCGACCATCGAGCAACACCTTGCCGGTCGTCGGGCTTTCGAAGCCGGCGATGACGCGCAGGCTGGTGGTCTTGCCGCAACCCGACGGCCCGAGCAGCGTGATGAACTCGCCGCCGACAATGTCGAGATCGACGGCGTCGAGCCCGACGATGCCGCCAGGAAAAATCTTCGAGACAGCCTGTAGCCGCACAAGTGGATCAGGCGCCATCGCGAACCTCGGATGGCTTCGTGGTGTTGACCCAGAGGATCTGGCAACGCTCGGCGCCTGGATTGCGGAAGGCATGCAAAAGCGTGCTCTTGAACGCAAAACTGTCGCCGGTCTTCAGCACGTAATTTGTCGAATCAACCACCAGTTCGACCTCGCCCGACAGCACGAAGCCGAATTCATGACCGGCATGCGCATAGGCCTCCGCGGTGCCGCCGCCGGCTTCCACCGTCACCAGCATGCCGGTCAGCGTCGCGCCCGGCGGCGACAGCAGCGCCTTGGCAATGCCTTCCGACTTGACCGGGATTTGCCGTCGCTTATCGGCACGCACGCAATAGAGATCGTTGACGGCATCGTTGCCGTCGGCGATCAGCGCCGACGGCTCGATGTCGAGGGCGGCGGCGAGCGGCCAGATCACCTTGACGCGCAGCGAGGACATGCCGCGTTCGATCTGGCTCAACGCACCGATCGACACGCCGGCTTTTGCCGCAAGATCGGCCAGCGACAGGTTGCGCTCCAGCCGCAGCGCCCGCACGCGCCGGCCGACCCGCACATCGGCATCGTCCTTCGGCTTCTCAGCAGCTTCGTCCAGTATGTCCATCAATTCCCGACCTCGTTTGCAGTGTCTCGGGTGACACCGCGTGGCTGACGCCGCGCGGTGCTCTAGGGTTCAGCCGCCTGCCTTGACCTTTTCGAACATCTTGGCGAGGTCGTCATTCTGTTTCATCGGTCCGGTGAAGATGGTGGTCTTCAGCATCACTTCCGGGTCGGATGGCAGCTGCAATTTCTCCAGCTCCTCCTTCGGCACGGTGGCAAAAGCGGAGCTCAGCGAACTGCCATAGCCATAGGCCTCGATCAGGTATTTGCCGGAGTCGGCTTCCAGCCGGCTGTTGATGAAGTCATAGGCGAGGTCGACATTCTTGGCGTCCTTGAGCATGACGAAGCCGCAGGCCCAGGTCAGCATGCCCTCCTTCGGCTTCATGAACTCGACCGGCACGCCCTGCTTCTTCAGCGAGGTGGCCGACGCGTTCCAGGTCATGGCGGCGACCAATTGGCCGCTGGCCAGCGCCTGTTCGACGGAGGTCATGTCGGTGGTGTAATTGGAGAGCAGCGGGCGCTGCTCGCGCAGCTTCTCGGCCACCTTGTCCATTTGCTCCGGCGTCATGTCGAACGGATTAACGCCGGCGAGCAGTGCGGCAACGACCGGCGTGTCGTGCACCGCGTCGATCGTCGCCATGCGACCGGCATACTGCTTGTCCCACAAAAGGTTCCAGCTCGCTTCCGGGTTCTTCACCAGGTCGGTGCGGTAGAGGATCGAGGTGTTGCCCCAGTCCCATGGCACCATCCAGACCTTGCCGTCGCCGGCCTGCAGGTCGGGCAGGTTCTTGAACACCGGGAAGATCGAGTCCCAGTTCTTGATCCGCTTGGTGTCGATCGGCTGCAGCAGGCCTTCCTTGTTCCAGCGCGCCACCTTGTCATAACAGGGATGCGCGATGTCGGGGCGGAAGCCGGCCTTGACCTTGGTGAAGGCGTCATCGTCGTCACCGAAGATCGAGGCCTCGACGCCGTCGGGGTGCGCGGCGAGGAAGCTCTTGTTGAAATCGGGCAGTTCATAGCCCGACCAGGTGAAATATTGCAGCTTGTCGCCGGCGAAAGCGACGGTCGACGACAGCGCCAGCGCGAACGCCGTCAATCCAGCGCAAACAGTCTTTGCAGAGATCGATTTCAGGTCGAATGCCATTGCAGTTCTCCTCTCTTGGTTTGTTTTGGTTGTGACGGATCCGCGGGCTTTGGCGCCGTGGCGGACAAGCCGCGATGGCGCAGGATTTCAGCCGCTGCAGCGATGATGAAGGACACAGCCAGGATCGACGTGCCCAGCGCCATCACCGTCGGCAGCGACTTTGGAAAACGCAGCTGGCTCCAGATGTAGAGCGGCAGCGTCGGCTCGGTGCCGGCCAGGAAGAAGACGACAATGAATTCGTCGAAGGAGATCAGGAAGGCCAGCATGAAGGCCGAAACGATGGCCGGCAGGCTGAGCGGCAGCATGATCCGCCGGAACGTCGTCCAGTCGGAGGCGCCGAGATCGAGCGCCGCCTCGCGAATGGTTTTCGGGATGGCGGCGAAGCGGCTGCGCATGATCACCACGGTCGTCGGCAGCGCCACCAATATGTGACCGAGAACGATGGCGATGCGCGATGGCCCCAGACCAATGAGATTGATGAGGATCAGCAGCGATATGCCGACGATGACGCCGGGGATCAGGATTGGCAGCCGGGCGATGGCGCTGATGGTGGCGGCCAGCGGCGAGCGGCCGTAGAGGTCCATGTAGGATACGGTGATGCCGCACAGCGTCGCACTCGTGGCGGCAATGGCGCCGATGACGAGGCTGTTCAGGAGTGCACCGGTCAGCGCCGAATTGCCGAACAAAGTCGCGTACCATTGCAAGGTGAAGCCTTGCAGCGGAAACGCTGCCTGGATCGAGTTGTTGAAGGAAAACAGCGGGATCAGCAGCACCGGCAGATAGAGAAAGACCAGATAGGCGACGACGTAGACGCCGAGCCAGCGGCCGCCTCCCTGCGTGCGTGCAGCGCTCATGTGCGGCTGCCAAATCTGCGGTCGGCGAAACGCGCGACCAGCACCACGCACAGGATGACCAGCATGACGGCGACGGAGAGTGCGGCGCCAAACGGCCAATCGTTGGCCTTGCCGAATTGCGCCTGGATCAGCGTGCCGATCATGGTGCTGGCCGGGCCGCCGACGAGCGCCGGCGTGACATAGTCACCGACCGTCGGCACGAAGACGACAAGGGCTGCCGCCAGCACGCCCGGCATCGAATTGGGCAGCACGACACGGCGGAAAGAGGTGAAGGGCCGCGCGCCGAGATCGGAAGCGGCCTCGATCAGCGATTTCGGGATGGTGTCCAGCGCCACGTAGATCGGCAGGATGGCAAAAGGCGCGTAGGCGTGCGCCAGCGTGACGACGACGGCGGCCGGCGTGTTGAGAAAGGCCAATGTCGGCTCGGACCAGATGCCGCTTTCGATCAGCGCCGAGTTCAAAACGCCATTGTAGGCGAGCACGATCTTCCAGGCGAAGACGCGCAGGAGATAGCTGGTCCAGAATGGCAGCGTCACCAGAAACAGCAGAAGGCCGCGCCGCCGGCCGGCGTGGAAGGCAAGATAGTAGGCGACGGGATAGGCAGTGACGACGGTCGCCAGCGTGACCAGAGCGGCAATGATCAGCGAACGCAGCGTCACCGTCCAGTACAGCGGATCGGACACCACAGTTGCGAAGTTCGCCAAGCTGAAACCGGCACCGAGCAGCGAACCGTCATTGTTGCGGAAGGCGAGGAAAAGCACGAGGCCGAGGGCAAACAGGATCAGCAGGAAAGTGACCAGAGCGCCCGGGAGCAGCATGGCGACCCGGAAGCCCTGAGAAGACCGGGCCTCTGGCGCTGATGTTGCAACTAGGGTCGACATCGACCTGCCTATCGGAATTTGAAATTGGCTTAGAGTTTTTCATATCCATGAAACTGTCAAGCGGAATCCCAAACGGAAACCCATTGACAGGAATTGCTTTGGTCAGCGCTCCAACGCATCGAGCAGCCGGTACCAGGCGATGGTCGCGGCGACGCCGACTTGGCGGAAGGCGTGAAACGGGATCGGTCGGATCGGCGAGACCGGGAAGGGCAAATGCCTGGCGTCGCCACTTTGGAGATAGCCGGCGATGCGCTCGCCAAGAGCGGTCATCAGGCCGACACCACGACCCTGGCAGCCGACCACGGCGAGCAGGCCCTGCTCCGGCTCGTGGATGTGCGGCAGATGGTCCGGCGTCATCGCCACGCGGCCGAACCAGCGCTTCTCGATGGCGATGCCGGACAGCATGGGATAGAGCCGCCGCAGCGCCCGCTCGAGATGCGCCCAGTCGCTGGCGCTCGTCGGCAGCGCCATGCGACCCCGCCCGCCAAGCACCAGCCGGCCGTCGGCGCTCTTGCGGTAGTAGACGAGGATGCGCCTGGAGTCCGACACCGCCTGCCCTTCCGGCAGGATCGGGGCCGCCTGACCGGACGACAGCGGTGCTGTGGCGATCTGAAAAGAATGCAGCGGCACGATCGTCTGCGCAAGGCCGGGGATCAGACCGTCCGTATGGGCGTTGGTCGCCAGAACGACCGCCTTTGCCTGCAATTCCAGGCCATTTTCGGTCGAAATACGCCAAACGCCGGCGGTCTTGGTGAGCCGCACGACCTTTTCGCGCTCGGCTACCCTCACGCCAGCCGCGGTCGCGACACGGGCGAGTTCAGATGTGTAAGCGAGCGGATCGATAACACCGGCGCGGCGATCGAGCCAGCCGCCGAGATAGCCCTGCGCACCGGTCTTGGCCGCGATCTCCGCTGCGTTCAGCAACTGGACATCCGCGCCCCGTGCGCGCCATTGCCGGTCACGGTTTCCCGCCGCCTTCAGCGCGGCCTCGGTGTGCGCCGCCTGGATCCAGCCATTGCGAACGAACGGCACCGCCAGCTTCTCGTCGCGGATCAGCTCGAACACCGCATCGGCGGTCGACGCCGCAAAATTGACAAGCGCCTCGCCGCGCTCAAGGCCAAAATGCTCCAGCAGCCATTCCGGATCGTATTTCAGGCCGGGAATGACCTGACCGCCATTCAAGCCTGATGCGCCCTGGCCGATCTCGCCGGCGTCCAGCACCTGCACCGACAGGCCAAGCCGGGCGGCATGCAAGGCGGTCGATAAGCCCATGATGCCACCGCCAACAATGGCGAGATCGACACGTTCGCCATTGGGAAGCGATTGAAACGTGGAAGCTGCCTGTGGCTTGAGCCAGATCGGATCGGAGAATGCTGTCGCCAAGGGTCACCTGAATGCGCTGCGATTGGTGAAAATCCTAGTCAGAATTTCACATTTTTGAAAGAGCACTCCGGCTTTCGTCTGTGGACTGCCGCCGAGGCGATCGGAGACCCAGAGTTCCGATCGCCTGCGACGGGATAGACCTTTGACGGGAATCCGGTGAAAGTGCCGCGCCGATCCGGCCGCCCACATTGACGATCACTTCGCCACATTGTCGATCACTCAGAGGACAGAGCGCTATGACGAACCCGACCCACCTGCCCACCGAGGGCCTTTTTGTCGGACGCGCCAGAGGTAGCGATGCCGCATACCCGCTGGTCGTCACGGTGCGCGATGGCACAGTCTTCGACATCACCTCGCGTGCGGCACCAACCATGCGAGACCTTTGCGAGATGGCCGACCCCGCTGGGCATGTCCGCTCGGCCGAGGGCAGACCGATCGGATCGCTCGATGACATCGCCGCCAACAGTTTTGAGACCGGGCGCGATCCAGCAAAACCCTACCTGCTCTCACCGGTCGACCTGCAGGCGGTCAAGGCATCGGGCGTCACCTTCGTCGTCAGCCTGCTGGAACGGGTAATCGAGGAACAGGCGCGCGGTTCGGCTGAAAAAGCCGATGCCATCCGCGCCGACATTGCAGGACTGATCGGCCACGATCTGTCGAAGCTGAAGCCCGGTTCGCCCGAAGCGATGGAGATCAAGGCCAAGCTGATTTCGCGCGGCGCCTGGTCGCAATATCTGGAAGTGGGCATCGGCCCCGATGCCGAAATCTTCACCAAGTGCCAGCCGATGGCCTCGGTGGGCTTCGGCGCCGATGTCGGGCTGCACCCGGTGTCGACCTGGAACAATCCGGAACCCGAGATCGCCATGATCGCCGCCTCCAGCGGCAGGATCGTCGGCGCGACCATCGGCAACGACGTCAATCTGCGCGACGTCGAAGGGCGTTCGGCGCTGCTGCTCGGCAAGGCCAAGGACAACAATGCCTCGGCCTCGCTCGGCCCCTTCATCCGCCTGTTCGACGACAAATTCTCCATCGATGACGTCAAGCGCGCCGTCGTGCGCCTGAAAGTCGAGGGCGAGGACGGGTTCTCGTTGGAGGGCGCAAGCTCGATGGCCGAGATCAGCCGCTCGCCGGAGGAACTGGTCGCCGCGGCCATGGGGCCGCACCACCAGTATCCGGACGGGCTGGCGCTTTATCTCGGCACCATGTTCGTTCCGTCCAAGGATCGAGGCGAGAAGGGCAAGGGGTTTACTCACAAGGTCGGCGACATCGTCACCATCTCGTCGGAGAAATTCGGTGCGCTGGTCAACCGGGTGCGGCTCTCGCCCGACTGCCCGCACTGGACCTATGGCGCCAGCCATCTGATGCGGGAGCTAGCCAGAGCCGATCTGATCTAGCAACTGGTATCGTCGACGCCCTGCCAGGGCGCTACGGACCTGGTCCCCTGGGCGTAGGATGATCGCCGGCGTGACCCTTGTCGACGCAGGCCGCGTTCGCGCGACCCGAAACAATCACACCAATTATCCGACAGTCGGAAAATCACCTCAACTGATGCAATCTGATGGGACCGCTGATGACGACCCGTCAGGCGCCCACTACACCTGCAGATGGAGGCTTGGCAGATGGAGGCTTGCCATCCGTCGAAAAAGGGGATGCTCTGACGCATTCAACCGGCGCTGGCAAAAGACGCGGAACAAGGGACGGATTTTGAACTGACCATCTACAAACGGGAGGAAATCAAATGCTGACACGGCTAAGACTCGTTCTATACGGCCTGTTGGTGGCGCTGATGGTGGTACCAGCAGCGGCACAGGCCAAGACGTTCTACTGGATTTCGCATGGCGGCCCGGCCGATCCGGTCTGGACCTACTTCCTGGCCGGCGCCAAGCAGTGGGCCAAGGACACCGGCAACACGGTCAACACCTCGTTCCACAATGGCGATGTCGCCTCGCAGCAGGAAGCGGTTCGCGCCGCCCTCTCCGCCAAGGCCGACGGCATCGTCACCACGAGCCCCGATCCGGGCAGCCTGATCGAGATCGTCAAGGAAGCGCGGGCGGCGAAAGTGCCGATCATCAATTTCAACACGCCCGACCCCAAAGCCGACTTCAACGCCTATGTCGGCGGCGACAATGTCACCTTCGGCAAGCATTGGGCACAGTATCTGGTCGACAAAGGCCTGGTGAAGAAAGGCGACTTCGTCTGGATGCCGGTCGAGATCCCCGGCGCCACCTACGGCGTGCAGGAAGAGGAAGGCATCAAGAGCGTCTTCGAGCCGCTCGGCATCACCTATGAAATCACCGAAGCGACGCTCGACCAGGCTGAAGTGATCAACCGCATGGTCGACTACCTCACTGCCAACAAGGCCAAGGTCAAGGCGATCATCGGCCTGGGCGATCTCGTCACCGGCTCGATCAAGCGGGTGTTCGACCAGGTCGGCATCAAGCCGGGCGAAATCCCGGTTGTCGGCTGGGGCAACTCGCTCGACACCACCCAGGAAGTGCTGAACGGCTATGTCAATGCCGGCCAGTGGCAGGACCCGCAGGCGACCAGCTATGTCGCGCTCTCGCTGGCCAATATGGCCGCCGGCGGCATTCCTCCGGGCTTCAACGTCATCACCGGCGCGCTCTACGAAAAAGACACCGCGCAAATCTACGACGACATCCTGTCCGGCAAGTAACATCCAATCTCGACAGTCGCGGCCGCCCAACGGTCGCGACTGGCTCTCCATTTCGCCGAGCCCTTCGCACGCGATGTGCAACGCTCAGCCTTCCACTCATGTCGCGGATTGCCTGTGGAAAATCATTCGCTCGTCCAACGCCTGATCGCACGGCCGGAATTCGGCCCTTTCGTGCTGCTCGTCGTCGAGATCGCCGTTTTCTGGAGTTTCAACCACGACTTCCTGTCGCCGCAGAACATCTCCAACACGCTGGCCTTCACGGTCGAGCTCGGCCTGATCGCGCTGGCGATGACGCTGTTGATGACGTCGGGCGAGTTCGACCTCTCGGTCGGTTCCCTGTTCGGCTTCTCGCCGGTCTTGATGTGGACCCTGTTCAACAGCGGCCTGACCTCCCTTGAGGTCGGCTTTGTCGCCGCGCTGCTGGTCGCCGCCATCATCGGGCTGGTCAATGGCTGGTTCGTGACGCAGCTCAAGATCCCATCCTTCCTGGTGACGCTCGGCATGCTGCTTGTGGTGCGCGGCACCGCCCTTTTCGTCACCGACGGTTTTCCGCAGCGCACCTGGAGTGCGGAGGGCAGCTGGCTGGCCGAAGCGCTGGTCGGCGATTTCTTCATCGGACCGTTCCGCATCTACATGTCGCTGTTCTGGTTCATCGCCGCGGCGATCGCGCTCGGCTATGTGCTGACGCAAAGCCGCACCGGCAACTGGATCCAGGCGGCCGGCGGCAACCCGAGTGCTGCAAGGGCGCGCGGCGTCAATGTCAGCGGCGTCAAGATCGGCCTGTTCGTGCTGTCGTCGGTCATGGCTTCGCTTGCCGGCGTCATCTCGTCGCTGCGCACCTCGGCGGCCAACCCCAACAGCGGCACCGGCTATGAACTGGAAGTCATCGCCATGGTGGTGATCGGCGGTACCGCGCTGACCGGCGGGCGCGGCACGATCATCGGCACCGTGCTCGGCATCCTGATCCTGCGCGTGATGCGCAACGGCATCGTGCTGATCGGCGTGCCCGGTCTTGCCTACAACATCTTCATCGGCGCCATCATCCTTGGCATGATGGCGCTGCATTCATGGCTGGAACGCCGGCATCAGGCAGGGACTTGAACCATGGCCGAGCCACTGATCCGCATGACGAACATCCGCAAGTCCTACGGCCGCGTGCAGGCGCTGGAGGATGCCAATTTCCACGTCAATGAACGGGAGATCGTCGGCTTGCTCGGCGACAATGGCGCCGGCAAGTCGACGCTGATCAAGGTGCTCTCGGGTGCCGTTCCGCTGACCAGCGGCGACATCTTCATCCGCGGCAACAAGGTGAGCCTGCGCAGCACCAGCGACGCCATCGCCCACGGCATCGAGACCATCTACCAGGACTCGGCGCTGGTCACGCAACTGTCGATCGCCCGCAATCTGTTCCTCGGACGCGAGCCGATCAAGTCGCCGCGCTTTCTCAACCGGATGGACCAGGACGCGATGAACACGGTTGCCCGCGACTTGCTCAAGCAGGTCGGCATCTCGAAGAACATCCCGCCGACGACGCCGATCGGCTCGCTCTCCGGCGGCGAGCGCCAGGCGGTGGCGATCGCGCGCGCCATGCATTTCGACAGCGACCTGATCATTCTCGACGAGCCGACCAACAATCTCGGCGTCGCCGAAACACAGGGTGTGCTGAGCTTCGTGCGCAGCGCCCGCGATTCCGGCCATTCCTGCATTTTCATCGCCCACAACATCCACCATGTCTTCCAGGTGGTCGACCGCATCGTCGTCATGCGCCGGGGCAAGGTGGTTGCTGACGACATAGACCCCAAGAAGACCAGCGTGGCGGAGGTCGAACGGATCATTACCGGCATGTCGGACAAGGAGATCCGCGATGCCATCGCCGATGGCAAGCCATCGCACTGAGAATGGTGATGGGCGGCAATCACCCGTCACCTCAGATCGCATCGCTTGTCTGACGCGCCATCGCATGGCGAACAGGATTGCAGCATGAAAGCCACAGTCTCGGATACCGCACGCAACTGCGGGCTGTGGGTTACGGCATGAAAGCCACTGTCTCCGATATCGCTCGTAGCTGCGCGCTGTGGGTTACGGCATGAAAGCCACTGTCTCCGATATCGCTCGTAGCTGCGGGCTATCGACCGCAACGGTCGACCGGGTGCTCAACAACCGGCCGGGTGCGAGTGCGGCCAACCGCCAGCGCGTCATGGAGGCGGCCAAGCAAGTCGGCTATCTGCCGGTCGCCGATCAGGTGACGCTACCCTCGCGGCCCGCCCACCTTGAATTCCTGCTGCCGATCGGCAGCAATGCCTTCATGCGCGATCTCGCCGGGCACATCGAGGACTACGCCGCGCGCCTGCCGCTTGTTGCCTCGTGCCGGATCCATAACCTCGCCGGTATCTCGCCGAACGCGCTGCAGAGCGCTGTCGAAAACCTTTCGCTCAGGGCCAATGGCGTCGGTGTCATCGCCGTCGATCATCCGCGTACGCGCAACATCCTGCACGACATCGTCGATGCCGGCATGCGCCTGGTGACGCTGGTGTCCGATGTTCCGGCGGCACCGCGCGCGGCCTATGTCGGCATCGACAACCGGGTGGCGGGACGAACGGCGGCGCTGCTGATGGGACGCTTCCTTGGCGGCCGAATCGGTCATCTGGCGATGGTCGTCGGCTCACGTTCCTATCGCGGCCACGAGGAACGCGAAATGGGTTTCCGCTCGGTGCTCAGTGAGGAGTTTCCCAATCTGACCGTCAGCAGCGCCGTCGAGGTCAACGACGAGCCCGATGCCAGCTACACCGAGACCATGAAGGCGCTGCACGACGAGCCGGAGCTGCTCGGCATCTATTGCGTCGGAGCTGGGCATTCGGGCGTTGCAAAGGCGATCCGCGAGGCCAGGCCGAACCGCAAGCCGGTGTTCATCTGCCACGACTTGACCAAGGACACGCGTGGTCATCTCGTCGACGACCTGCTCGATGTCGTCATCGACCAGAATGCCAGGCTGATCGCGGAACAGTCGGTCATTCGCCTGCTCGGCTCGATTGCCTCCTCGGCACCCTATCTGACGCGCAAGTTCATCGAACCGCGCTTGATCTTCAGGGAAAACGTCCCCGTGCAATAATGCGAAATGGCTTGGCTAAACCGGGTTTCCGGATTTGTACGATAATTGGCACGGCAAATCTGCACAGCAGCTATGCAAGTTTCTTTGTTGCCGAATCGTTGGGCAACTCGTAGGTTCTGGTTGTCGGCCATCTACTCCTCCCAGATGCGATGCCGACGCTGAATGGGGTGCACCTCCTCCCGCGCCACATTCGAAAATCGAGCCCGCTGCCACCTCCTCCCGGCAGCGGGCTTTTTTCGTTTGGCCGGCAGGAATGGCGGTACAGCGACACCAAAGCACGCCCAGTCATCGCAGATGGAATGACGCACGTTGACAGGCCACGGGTCCCGTCAACCGGCGGCGGCGCCCCGGAAAGAAGCGATCAATCCTTCAGCCATGCGCACGAACTGCGTGCTCGGACCTTCCGAACCCACGGTCTGTACACTAACCCGCGCACCCTCGAGCAGAAGCGACAGCGTATCGGCGAGCAGTTCAGCCTGGCCGATGCCCGCGTCCCGACATAGCGTCACAAGGCGCTCGCGCTGGGCTTCTTTGAGTTCCTTGATCACCAGCCTGGCCGGATGGTCCGGCTCGGTCAGTTCAGCGGCGGCGTTGGCCATGTCGCAGCCGCGCCCGTCCGCATTGAGCATGGCAGCCGCCTTGCGAACCCAGGCATGCAGCTGGGCAAGCTTGTCACCAGGAAATTCGGCATCGAACGCATCCCACATAGCGCCGGCCTTGGCCGCATTGGCGCGCAGGCATTCGACGATCAGTTCGTCCTTGGATTCGAAGTGACGATAGAGCGTCATCTTGTTCGTGCCGGCAGCTTCGGTGATGGCGTCGACGCCGACGCCCTTGATGCCATGCTTGTGGAACATGTCGCGTGCCGTCTCCAGGATCCGATCCCGGGGACGAGAGCGCTCCACGATGCCGTCTGTCATCATGATCTCCTTTCGTTTCCAAAAAACCCTCGGCCACCTCTTGACTAGGGTGTTACCGGTCTGTAACTTCCAGAATGTTACTTACTGGTAACACCTATATCGTCCACCGTCAATAACAAGGCCGTGAACGGCCCTGCCAGACGAGAGGGGCGAGAAACTGCCAATCATGCGGCCTCGGCCGGTGAAGAGATTAAAAACGGTTCGCGAGCATGGGCTGCGAATCGACAGACAAGGAGCCGGCCAATGCCACAGCGCCGCGATCTTACCATAGATGAGGCCGTCCGGGATCCGATGATCCGGCTGGTCATGAAAGCCGATGGCGTCGACCCGCGCGCCTTCGAGACGATGCTGCGCTCGCTTGCCGATGCGCAGCGCAACGAGGTGCCGTTGCTGCATTCGCGGGACGACCTCGGTGACAAGCGCGGTCAAAGACTGTCCAGCGTCGCCAGCGCCTTCGGGCGGGCAAGAGCAGCCGGGGAGGCTTGCGTCTCGTGGTAAACTTTTTCATCCACCGTCCGATCTTCGCCTCGGCGATCGCCATCATCATGGTGCTCGCCGGGTCGATTTGTTATTTCCTGCTGCCCGTCTCGCAGTTTCCCGACATCACGCCACCGCAGGTCGTGGTCAGCGCCCACTATCCAGGCGCCAGCGCACAAGTGGTGGCCGATACGGTGACGACGCCGCTGGAGCAGCAGATCAACGGCGTGCAGGGCATGACCTACATGTCGTCGACGAGCTCCAATGACGGCTCCTCGACCATCACCATCACCTTCGATGTCGGCTATTCGCTGAGCACCGCCGCCGTCGACGTGCAGAACCGCGTCTCGCAGGCGGCTTCGTCGCTGCCGGCGATCGTCAACCAGGGCGGCGTGACGATCAAGAAGCAGAATCCGAACTTCGTCCTCATCGTCAACCTGACCTCGCCCGACAGTTCGGTCGATCCGGTGGCACTGAGCAACCTTGCCTATCTGCAGGTGGTCGATCCGCTGAAGCGGCTGCCCGGCGTCGGCGATGTGCAGATCTTCGGCGAGCGGCGCTATTCGATGCGCGTCTGGCTCGATCCCGACAAGCTCGCCAATCTCGGCATCACCGCCGTCGATGTGCAGAACGCCATCGCCGAGCAGAATGTCCAGGTGGCGGCCGGCAAGATTGGCCAATCGCCGGCCCCGGCCGGCACCGCCTTCGAGATGCAGGTCAACGCCGTCGGCCGGTTGAGCGATCCAAAGGAATTCGGCGACATCGTCGTGCGCGCCAATACCGACACCGGCTCGCTGGTCAGGCTGCGCGACGTCGCCCGCATCGAGCTCGGCGCGCTGCAATATTCGTCGTCGGCCTTCTTCGGCAAGGACCCGACCGTGGTGCTTGCCGTCTACCAGATGCCCGGCTCCAACGCGCTCGATCTGCAGCAGCGCGTCAAGGACAAGATGCAGGAGCTGTCGGGCCGCTTCCCGAAGGGCGTGTCCTATGCGATGCACTACGACACGACGCGCTTCGTCTCGGCATCGATGCATGACGTGCTGATCACGCTCGGCGAAGCGCTGGTGCTGGTCGTCGCCGTGGTGTTCCTCTTCCTGCAAAGCTGGCGCACGACGATCATCCCGACCATCGCCATTCCGGTGTCGCTGGTGGCGACGCTGGTCGTCATGGAGATGCTCGGCTTCTCGCTCAACATGCTCTCCCTGCTCGGCATGGTGCTGGCGATCGGCCTCGTCGTCGACGACGCCATCGTCGTGGTTGAGAATGTCGAACGACAGCTGGAGGCCGGGCTCAAGCCGCTTGCGGCGACCAAGGCCGCAATGCGCGAGGTCACCGGACCGATCATCGCCACCACCGCGGTGCTGATGGCGGTGTTCGTGCCGGTCGCCTTCATTCCCGGCGTCTCCGGCAAGCTCTACAACCAGTTCGCGCTGACCGTGGCGATCTCCGTCGGCATCTCCGCCTTCAACTCATTGACGCTCAGTCCCGCGCTCAGTGCGGCCTTCCTGCGCCATCGCGGCGAGACGCAGTTCGCCCCGTTCCGCTGGTTCAACGCCGGCTTCGACAGGCTATCGCACGCCTACGCCAATGGCGTACGCATTCTCATCCGCTTGCGCTGGATCATGCTCGGCCTGTTCGCGGCCGGCCTGGTCGCCACCTACTTCGTCTGGCAGCGGCTGCCCTCGACCTTCCTTCCGGTCGAGGACCAGGGCTATTTCTTCGTCGTCATCCAGTTGCCCGACGGCGCGTCGCTGGAACGCACCGACGCGGTGGCGCAGAAGGCGCGCGACATCCTGCAGGCGACGCCCGGCGTCGAGATTGTCGGCTCGATCAGCGGCCTGAATTTCCTGACCAGTGCGGCGCAGTCGAATTCGGCGGTCGAATTCGCCATCCTGAAGCCCTGGGAGGAGCGCGGCCCCGACCAGAGCGCGTCGAAGCTCGTCGCCGATGTGCGCGGCAAGCTGATGCAGATCCCGGAAGCTTTCGCGCTGAGCTTCGATCCGCCGTCTATCCCGGGTATCGGCACCACAGGCGGCTTCGAATTCGTCGTCGAGGATCTGACCGGCCGCGGCAGTTCAGCCCTCAACGATGCGACGCAAGCCGTGATCGCCGAGGCGCGCAAGCAGCCGGAAATCAACCCGCAGCAGCTGTTCTCGCCGTTCTCGACCTCGACGCCGCAGTTCAACTACGACCTCGACCGCAGCAAGGCCAAACTGCTCGGCCTCAACCTGCCCGATGTCTTCAACACGCTGCAGATCTATCTCGGCTCGCTCTACGTCAACGACTTCAACCTGTTCGGCCGCACCTTCCGGGTGACCATCCAGGCCGACAAGGATGCACGTGCGGGTGCCGCCGACATTTCGCGGCTCTATGTACGCAATGCCTCCGGCGGCATGGTGCCGCTCTCGACGCTGGGCAAACTCGTGCCCTTCGTCGGCCCGGAGACCGTGCCGCATTACAACAACAATGCCTCGGCCTCGATCAATGGCGGTGCCGCACCCGGCTTTTCCTCAGGCCAGGCGGTTGCCGCGATGGAACGGGCCGCCGCCATTGCGCTGCCAAGGGATTTCGGTTTCGAATGGACCGGCATCACCTTCCAGGAGCTCAAGGCAGGATCGATCGCGTCCGTCGTCTTCGGCCTCGCCATCGTCTTCGTCTTCCTGATCCTGGCGATGCAGTATGAGAGCTGGGCGATGCCGTTCATGGTGCTGTTGGCGGTGCCACTGGCCCTGTTCGGCGCCTTCGTGGCCTTGTTGCTGCGTGGCATGCAGATTGACGTCTACTCGCAGATCGGCTTCGTCATGCTGATCGGCCTGGCGGCCAAGAACGCGATCCTGATCGTCGAGTTCGCAAGGCGACGGCGCGAAGAAGGCCTCAGCATCGTCGACGCGGCGATGGAGGCGGCACGGCTCAGGCTGCGGCCGATCCTGATGACGGCCTTCGCCTTCATCCTCGGCGTGCTGCCGCTGATGTTTGCGACCGGCGCCGGTGCGGCAAGCCGGCAGTCGATCGGCACCACCGTGTTCGGCGGCATGGTCGCGGCGACCATCCTGTCGCTGGTGTTCGTGCCGGTGTTCTACGCGGTCATCGAGCAGCTGCGCGAACGCCGCGGCAGTGACGAGCCCGCCTCTCAAGACAATGAACCAACGACTGAGCACGCTATCCCGCCCCTGGCGGAAGCGGCCGAATAAGATTGGAGACTGATCATGCGTAAATGGAAAATCGCGTTGGGAACGGCCGTCGCACTGGGAGCGATCTCGGTGGCCAGCGTCCACCTGCTCGACATGGGCAATCTCAGCCTCAATGCCGGCACGGCCGCAGCGACGCCTGCTCCGGCGGCATTCGTCATGCCGGTGCCGGTGGTCAGCGTCGTCAAGAAGACGATCCCGATCTACCTGGACTACGCCGCGCGGACGGAACCGATCCGCAGCATCACCTTGCAGGCCAGGATTCCAGGCTATCTGCAGGAGCAGGCCGCCGACGACGGTGTCGATGTCCGGCAAGGCGACCTTCTCTACAAGATCTCGCCTGACGACTTCCAGGCGGCTCTCGACCAGGCCAAGGCGCAAGTGCAGCGCGACACGGCGACGCTCGACTATGCCCGGTCCAATCTCGGTCGCGGCACCGAGCTCGCCAAGAGCGGCTACCTCGCCAAGGACGGGTTCGACCAGCGCACCAGCACCTTGCGCGAAGCGCAGGCGTCGCTGGCGGTCAACCAGGCGGCGGTCCGCACGGCAGAGCTCAATCTGGGCTATGCCGAAATCCGCGCGCCGTTTGGCGGGCGCCTGGGCCGCAACCAGGCCTCGGTCGGAACGCTGGTCAGCGTTGCCGGTACCGTGCTCAACACGCTGGTGCAGCTCGACCCGATCTACGTCACCTTCAACCCGAGCGAGACGGATCTGGCCGAGATCGAGCAAGCCCGTGCCAACGGCCCGATCGAAGTGGAGGTCCTGCTCCCCGGCCAGACCGAGGCCAGCCAAAAGGGTGAGCTTACCTTCATCGACAATTCGATCGACCGCTCGACCGGCACCATCACCGCGCGCGCGACGATCGGCAATGGCAAGTTCACGCTGCTGCCGGGCCAATATGTTCGTGTCCGGCTGCATGTGAGAGAGCAGGCCGACGCGCTGATGGTGCCGCAGACGGCGCTGGGCTCGAGCCAGCTCGGCAAATATCTCTATGTCGTCGGCAAGGGCAACACCGTCGACCAGCGGCTGGTTTCGCTAGGACCGACGAGCGGCGATCAGGTCGCCATCCTCAGCGGCGTCGCCGAGGGCGACCAGGTGATCACGGGCAATCTGCAGAAGATCGGACCCGGAGCGCCTGTATCGCCGATACCGGAAAAGCCGGCCACCTGAACACCCCCGTCAGGACCCGGCTTCAGCGCGGCGCCCCGACCTTCCCACAGGTAGCCGGCGCCGCAAGACTGAGCAGTTACACCAGACCGGAAACATCCGCGAGGTCGGCCATTGCCCGCGGAATAAACCCAAAGTAGGGATTCAC